>CAZEJJ010000003.1:33102-111865 GCA_964512185.1 uncultured Enterobacterales bacterium
GACGTCGCTGTCAGCGACGGTCCGGGGCCGGATCGGGGCAAGCCGAAGCTGGACAGGGGCAAGCCGAAGCTGGACAAGGGCAAGCCGAAGCTGGACAGGGGCAAGCCGAAGCTGGACAAGGGCAAGCCGAAGCTGGACAAGGGCACGCCGAAGCCGGACAAGGGCAAGCCGAAGCCGGACCAGAAGCTCGGGGTCTGCGTTGGCAAGGCGGACGGCACCGCCTGCCCCTACGGCAAGTGCCTCAACTCGGTGTGCTGCACCGGCTGCGTAAAGGGCAAGAGCTGCCTCACTGGCACGTCGTCCACTTCGTGCGGCAAGGGGGGCGTGACCTGCTCCACCTGCACCACCTCCAACCCCTGCATGAGCCCCAAGTGCGCCTCAACCGGCAAGTGCACCCAGATGGTCAAGCCGATCGGGTCGACCTGCAGCGGCGGCAAGTGCGCCAACGGCACCTGCTGCAAGGGGTGCATCACCTCATCGGGCGGGTGCAGCACCGGCAGCGCCATCAGCAGCTGCGGCAAGGGCGGCGTGGCCTGCAAGACCTGCAAGGCCAACTCCGAGTGTAACGATCCCATCTGCTCCAGCTCCGGCTCCTGCGGCGCCTCCACGAGCCCCAACGGCAAGACTTGCTCCACGGGCAAGTGCTACAAGGGCACCTGCTGCAGCGGCTGCGTGGGCAACTACACATGCCAGTCCGGCACCTCCACCTCCTACTGCGGCAAGGGGGGCAACTCCTGCAAGAAATGCACGACTACCAAGGAGTGCCGCAAGGCGGTCTGCTACAAGCAGGGGTGCACCACAAGCGCGGCCCCGAACGGGACCTCCTGCTCCGAGGGCAAGTGTCAGACCGGCATCTGCAAGTGCGGCTCGTCGTCGGACTGCAAGTCCTCCAAGATGGGCCTGGTGTGCTTCACCATCAGCGGAAGGTGCGGCTGTAAGTCGAGCAATGATTGCCTGTACAACAGGAAGTGCAACACCAAGAAGGGGTACTGCTACTGAGGACGATCAGGTGTTCAGCTTGATCAGCGTGCCGCTGATCTGAACCCCGCTGCTCTTGAGGTTGGCCGTGCTGCCGCCGCCGTCCACCTCCACCGTGGTGCTGCCGGTGATGCGCACCGTGCCGCTGCTGATGGTGATGTTTCCGCCGGTGATCTCCACCTTGTCGTCGTTGACATGCACCAGCACCTTCTCGCCGGCGGTGAGCTCGATCTTGGGCGCGCTGACCCACACCGACTCGCCCCCCTTGGCCTTGACCTTGGGGTGGCCGAAGATGTTGACCCCAACGGTGCCCCGCCCCTGGACATCCACCCCGGTGGTGTCGCCGCTGTTGCCCGTGACGGAGACCCCCTTGCCCTTGCCCACGATCTGCACGCCCTTGGTCTTGCCCAGCACGCTGACGTTGAGCTTGGCCGTCTGCGTGATCTTGCCCAGGTCCGTGTCGAGGGTGTAGTCGCCGGTCTCGACCTTCACCGCGCGGTTCTTGGTCTGCACGGTGAGGCCAGCGCCCGCCTTGACCTTGGTGGTGCGGCTGCCGGTCTCCACGGTCACCTCGTCATTACCCGACTGGATGGTGGCCGTCCGATCGTTCTTAACGGTGCGGGACTGGTCATGCCCCACCGTGGTGGAGTGGTCGTTGCGCACCACCTCGGTCTGGTTGCGCTGGGCGTGGGTGTAGATCTCCTCGGCGTTCTTCTGGTCCTCGAACCGGATCTCGTTGAAGCCGCCGCCCCCCGGGGTGGAGCGCGACTTGATGGTGGAGCGGGTCTGCTGGGCCGGCAGGTCCAGCGGCGGCGGGTTCTGCACGTGGTAGACGCTGCCCGTGATGAGCGGACGGTCCGGGTCGCCCTCGAGGAACTCCACCACCACCTCGTTGCCGATGCGGGGGGTCCAGACGAAGCCGTACCCGTCGCCGGCCCATGGCTGGGCCACGCGCACCCAGCAAGAGCTCTGCTGATCGTTCTGGCCCAGGCGATCCCAGTGGAACTGCACCTTCACCTGGCCCTGCTCGTTGGTGTGGATCTCCTGGCCCGCCGGCCCCACCACCACCGCTGTCTGGCTACCCATCACCCGGGTCTGCACCGGCGCCTGCTGCGGGCGGAACGGCACCTCGGCCGGGATGTAGGTGAAGCTGTTGGAGTAGTCGCACACCGCGCTGACCCGCCCCTCGTCCAGGTCGGTGACCGTGGCGCCGTCGCTGGTGATGCGGGTCACCAGGTACTCCTGGTCGTTGAGCGATGTCTGGTGGTGGCCGCTCAGGGTGAAGGTGTAGCCCGGGATCAGCCGCACGCAGTCGCTGCTGGCGTGGCCCCCCCGGCGCAGCGCCTCGTTGGCCTCCTGGCGGACCTGGCTCAGGTTCTGCCCCTGCTCGGGCGCGGCGTAGACGCCGGGGTAGTCGTACACCTCCAGCTCGGCCTCTCCCTCGCCGCTCTCGTGCTCGGACGAGAAGTCCACCTGGGGCATCTGGAAGTTGTAGTCCTGCAGCGCCACCTTGCCTGGCACCACCTGCTCCGCGTAGCTCATCTGGTGGATCCGCTCACGGCTGGCGGAGCCGGAGTCGGGCGCGCCGAACGGCACCGTCCCCTCGCCGGGGATCTCCTCGTGCACGGTGCGGTCGTTTGAGATCACCATCTCGTGGCTGGAGTCGGTGTGCTGGAAGAAGAAGAAGTAGCCCTCCTCGGCCAGCAGGCGGCTGACGAAGTTCCAGTCGGTCTCGCGATACTGCACGCAATACTCGCGCTCGGGCGGGTCCTGGTTGCCGCGGCAGCGGAAGCGGTGGGTCACCTGGTGCTGCTGTAGCACCCGGGTCACCACGTCCTTCATGGTCATGTTCTGGTAGATGCGGCAGTCGATCCGGTTCTCCATGCGGAACGCCCGCGGCTCCAGGATGGCGTCGTACAGGGTGAAGGTGCGGCCCCGTCGCTGCTGCTGGAAATGTGACACCAGCCCGTGGACATACCGCGTGTCGTCCTGCCGCGTGATGCTGAGCAGGGCGGGTTGCCCGACTATCTGCGTGAAGTCGAGGTCAGCCTCCCTGCACGCCAGATCGATGTTGTAGGAGAAGAGGGTGGAGAGCCGCTCGGAGCCATGAAACTCCAACACGTTCAGCTCCTGCTCCAGCCCCTCCACCGTGAAGGTGACCTGCACTTCAAACTGCCCGGCGCTCGACGACGAACCGTTGCTCATCCACACCCTCCTCGAGTTGTCACCGCGTACATGCCCGATCGTATTCGCGAACCCTTGGCCCCTCGGGCTCCTGCAGCGCGCGGTACCTGGCGTCGCTGCGGAACGCCGCTGGCCTGTCTCCCGATACATAGTAGCTGAAATTTCCGGTGGACGCGGTCCTGCCGCGCAGCATCCAGGTGGTCATGTTCATCACGCCGCGGAAGATCTCGTAGTCGGTGCGGCGCACGTACCCGCCAGCGCCCATGACCATCCGCCCGTCGCCGCCGCTGTCCTCGTAGCACTCGCCGGGCAGCGGATCCGGCGTGGCCCGCGGGGCGCAGACGTTCTCCTGATTTGGGTTGCCGGAGCGCTGTATGCGCGCGTCCTCGCGCACCTGCCCCGGGTGGCGAAGCCCCAAAGCGTGCCCAACCTCGTGCACCGCGGCCACCTGCAGGGGCCCGCTGCCGCCGGTTCGATCGGCCTGCAGGTCGTCGACGGAGATGATGATGGCGTTGTTGTGATATGTGGAGAAGTCGCTGGCGATGCCGACGACCCGCACGGGGTGCGAGTGCACGCTGGAGCCCACCGGCGGGTGGCGCGCCACATCTCTTATCCGCAGCGTCACGTCCACGGGCTGCGGCGCCCAGCGGCAGATGTTGGCCGACTCGCACAGCGTCCCGCGGGTCCCGTCCCGTGGCCGCAGCAGCCACTTGTGGCTCCACCCCGCGTCCACCGCGCGGGCGAAGTCACGCTTGAAGTCGTTCTGCTCCGGGCGGGTCCACGGCCGGGTGACGAACGAGTCGCCGGAAGAGCGCCCCTCATCTTCGCGCTCGGTGAACAGCTCGTATCGTACGTGCAGGTCCACGGTGAGGCGCCAGGGCGAGCCGGTGTCGTGCAACCGCACGTCCCGCCGCCTGCCGAGGATCCTGGCCACCGCCGTGAGCGTCATCTCTCCCCTCCTCGAGGCGTCGTCTAGAGCCCCAGGCACCCCGCCAGGTTGAGCCCTATCTTGTCGGGATCCGCGTGGGCCAGGATCTTCTTGTCGGCCTCTTCCTTCAGGTCCACCTCCGGCCCGGTCACCGGCTGATTCTCCGGGGAGAGCACCACCCGCACCACCGGGCGGTCTGGCAGCCCCAGGTTCTGCCGCGTCACCAGCGCCACCTCGCCGCTCTCGAGGTGCACCGCCGAGCCGCTCGGGTAGGCCCCTACCGTCTCCAGGAACAGCTTGAGCATCGGCAGCCCGAACCGGTCCGACTGCTTCTCCAGCATGTGCATCACGGCCAGGTGCGGCGCGAGGGCCTTCTTCTCCGGGCGCTGCCAGGTGAGCGTGTCGAAGGCGTCGCAGACCGAGATGAGGCGCCCGAGCGAGGAGATGGCAGAGTGATCTCCGCCCTTGTCTTTGCCGTACAGGTCCCTGCGCGTGAACTCCAGCTGCGACTCGAACAGCACCACGAGCCGCCCCATGGCGTCCTCGGACAGGTTGCCGGTGCTGATGAGGTTCCGCACCGAGTTGAGCCAGTGGGCAGCCACCTTGGCCTTGTCTTCGGGCGTCGCACGCTCCGGGTGCTCGAGGCTGTTGAGGGTTGCCGCCTTGAGGCCCACCTTCGGCAGGTCGTGCACAATGGCGGCCACCGCCAGGGCCATCAGGTCGCTGCGCTGCAAGCCGAGCCGCATGCCGAGGGTCAGGACCAGCATGGCGGTGTTCACCTGGTGCGCGGCCAGCGACGGCCTCACCGCGCCGCAGCGGCTCAGGCTGATCAGCATGCCCTCGTAGACCTCCATGTGATCCACCGCCGCCTGCACCGCCTGCTTGATCTGCAGCACCGGCGTCGGCTCCCCGGCCTTGAGCCGCCGGATCAGCTGTTCGGTGAGGGTGACAAGCACGCAGTAGATCCGGGCCGCCACCTCGTGCACCGGCAGCGCGTCCTTGCCTGCTTCATCGTCGCCCACCACCTCGCGGACGGTAATGCCGCCCCAGGCGTTTTCGAACAGGGAGTCCGCGGTGCCCGGGTCGTTCAGGCGGTCCATGACCTTGCCGGAGAACTCGGTCAACCCCTCCAGGGTCAGGTCTGGCGGGAAGCTCACCTCGTCGATGCCCAGGCGGTGCCACAGCTTCTTGAGCTGCTGCGCCTTCTGGTAGTGGCTGAAGTCCATGCGGACCAGCTGGTGGTTCAGGAAGAAGCTGTACCCCGACAGGGTGAGGATCACCTGATCCCCGCCGGCGCCGAGCTCCTCCACCTTGGCGTGCATGTCCCTGAGCACGCGCTGGACCAGCTCGTTGTTCATGTCGTACAGCCGGCCCACCTGATCGAGGGCGCAGAAGCCCATGATGACCCCTACGGCCTGCTCGAGCCGCTCGTTGGAGAGATCCTCTCCGCCCGGCCCGACGGCCTGCTCCTGGTCCCTGGGGGCGTCGCTCATTTGTCACCTCCGCCCTTGGACTTCTTCTGCTGGGCCTCCAGGCGCTCCTTCTCCAGCGCCTCGAGCATCGACTCCAGGCTGGCCCGCGTCGCCCGGGGCGGGCTGCGGTCCAGGGTCTGCCGGCAAATGAGCCGCGCCCGCACGCCGCCCACCTTCTTCAAGGCGTCCAGGATCTTTTCACGGTGCTCCTCGATGCCGCGCCGCCGGAACAGGTTGCCCGCCGCGAGGCCCTCCACCAGGTACTGGTCCACCTTGGCGCCGCCCCAGCGGGTCAGCAGGAAGAGCACCCGATCGCTCACCTCGGGCGTCCACCCCTTGGCACCGCCAGTGGTCATGGCCCGCAGGATGGTGGCGCCCTCGCGGCAGCGGGGCAGGCTCTCCAGCAGCTCGAGCGACAGGTCCTGCAGCTCCTTAAGGCCAGAGCCGAGGTTGGTCGAGAGCACGGCCACCATGGCGTCGTCGACCTGGTCCGCCAGCACCTTGACTGCGGCCAGCCGCACCTGGGTCGACTTGTGGCGGGCGGCCTCCATCAGCGCCGAGCGGGCGCCCGACGTGGCGCGGCTCGGCCGGAGGCTCTCGATGGCCTCCAGCGCCTCGTCCTGAGAGCCGCTGGTGAGGCTGATGGAGTGCAGCTCGCTCAGGTCCGCCTCGCGCCGCTCCAGCAGATCGATGAGCCGGGTGCGGGCCCCGCCGGGCGACATGCTCGCCGCCAGAGAGACCAGCTTGCCGTCCGCCTCCGCCGGCAGCAGCGCGAAGAAAATCGTCACCTTCTCCATGACGTCGGTGGTGCAGCGCTGCAGGTCCCGCTCCAGCCGATACAGCTTGTCGCCCGCCGCGTAACCCTTCAGCGCGGCGGCGAAGATCCGCCCGGTCTTGACCAGCTCCGGCGTCGGCTTCTCCTTGCGCCCCGGTATCTCCAGGTACGGGGCCATGGCCCTGCAGGCGGCCTGCAACATGTCCCAGTTCTTGCCGTGCAACAGCTCCTCGAGGGCCCGGGCGAACTGGCCGGCGTAATCGGCAAGCTGTGCGTCGTTGGCGCCGCCTCCCAGGCGCGCCATGAGGGTCATGGCCCGCTTCCAGGTGTCGCTGCGCATCTGCAGGAGCTCGTCGTCGAGGTTGCCGCGCCACTCCGCGGTGTTCAGGCCGCGAAGGTCCTTGAGCCGCCGCTCCTTCTGCACGTTGGCCACCGCGAGAGCGTCCGGGTTCGGCCGCTTGATGGCCCCCCTGTCGCCGCCCTCCGCGAGGTCGGGGAAGGGTGGGCGGTCCATGTTGATGCGCAGCTGCTCCAGCTCGGTCCGGGCGTCGCGCTCGCTCAGCATGCTCACGCCAGCGGACATCACGCCCTCCATGAACATGTCCACGGCGCGGTACTTCACGTGGGCCAGGTCCAGCTCCCACAGCAGGGTCACGGCGTTGTACTCGGCCTCCCCCTCGGAGCGAGCGGCGAACACCTTCATCAGCGCCTCGAACTCCTCGCTCTCCATGCCGGGCTGGAGGGAGAGCCTGCGCAGCCCATCGCGGAACAGCGGGAAGCTGAGCCCGCTCTTGTCCTCGTCGGTGCTGTAGACCGGCTCGTCGTCCACCAGGAGCTGGAACGGAGTCACCGCGAGGGTCACCTCGCCGAACCGATCCAGCACGGCCATCAGGTGCCGCTCGGCCTCGCCCCGAACCCGCTCGTAGTTCTCGCCCTTGCCCTCGTAGAAGGTCTGCATCTTGAGCGCCTTCTCCAGGGTGTACAGGGCCGTCTCCAGGGATGTCACCAGGGCCGTGGTGGCCGGCGCGGCGGCGCTGACATCGGAGTCGCCGGCCTCGAACAGGCGCTCCTGCGGAGCGGGCGTGGACTCGATATCGTCGAAGTCGAACGTCCCGGGGGCGGGGCCGGCGCGCACCTTGCGCAGCTCCATCTTGCCCAGGGTGCCGTCGGTGCTGCCCCCCGATCCCTTGCGGCCAGGCGGGCTCAAGGGGTCCCCCTGCTCTGAGGTGTCGCCGCCATGGCGGGTAGCATACCAGACCAGCGCCCCCAAAAAGGGTCAGGCGCGCTACACAAACTCAGATCAGGAGACCGGCTCGTGGTCGGCGTCGTGCTGCGGCCCGTTCCAGATCCAGGAGGCGGCTCGCTTCAGATCCTCCAGGATCATGTACATCACCGGGATCAGCACCAGGGTGATCTGGGTGGCGAAGGCCACGCCGAAGGCGAGGCTGATGGCCATGGGCACCAGGAACCTCGCCTGCACCGAGGTCTCCGCCAGCATCGGCACCAGGGCGAAGAAGGTGGTCAGGGTGGTGAGCAGGATGGGGCGGAAGCGCCGCTTGCCCCCCTCCACCACCGCCTGCCACAGCGGCTGGCCGGCCTGGCGGTTGCGGTTGATGAAGTCGATGAGCACCAGGGAGTCGTTGACCACCACCCCGGAGAGCGCCACCACCCCCTGCATGGAGATCAGGCTCATGTCGTAGCCCAGCAGCAGGTGCCCGATCACCGCGCCGATGATGCCGAACGGGATGGCGCTCATGATGATGAACGGCTGGGAGTAGGAGCGGAAAGGGATGGCCAGCAGCGCGAACATCACGAACAGCGCCGCCAGGTAACCCCACTTCATCGAGGCGAACGACTCGGCCCGCTCCTTCTGCTTGCCCTCCAGGTCGTAGGTCAGCCCCTGGTAGTCGCTCACGAGGTCGGCCAGCGCCGCGCCCTTGAGCTCCTCGACGATTTCCCCCGGGTTGGCGATCTTGTAGTTCACCCGCGCGGTGACGCTGATGACGCGCTTGCGCTCCGAGCGGTTGATCTTGGAGTAGGCCCTGCCCTCCTTGACCCGGGCCGCCATGGAGAACGGGATCTCCCGGGCGCCGGGGGAGGGCGTGGCCGACAGGCCGGGCATGGCCCCCGCCCCCAGGGTGGCCGGGGCGCGCACGCGTAGCTCGTCCACGTCGGCCAGGCTGCGCCGCTCGGAGCGCGGGAAGCGCACCATCACCTTCACCTCGTTGCGCCCGCGCTGCAGCCGCATGGCCTCGGCCCCGTAGAACGCCGAGCGCACCTGGCGCGCCAACTCCTGCTCGGTGATGCCGAGGGCCCTGGCGCCGGGGCGCAGCTTCAGCTTAAGCTCCTGCTTGCCCTGCTCCTGGGAGTCGGTGATGTCGAACACACCGGGGTACTGGCGCAGGGCGACCTTGACCCGCTCGGCGGCCTTCTCCAGGACGCCGAAGTCGTGGTGCGCCAGCTGGATGTCGATGGCCGCGCCGGCGTTCATCAGCCGGGCGTCGAACACGAGGGACTCGGCCCCCGGGATGTCCCCCACCCGCTTGCGCCAGGCCTGGGCGAAGGCCTGGGACTCCACGTTGCGCTGGCCGCTGTCCACAAGGTAGACCGCCACCTCCGCCACGTGGCCGCCGGAGCCACCGGAGCCCCGATTCGGCCCGCGGCCCCGGGACTGGGAGCCGACCATGGTGTAGATGGCGCGCTGCACCTTGCGTCCGCCCGGCTCCTTTTCGTTGAACTCCTTCACCAGGTCCTGGGCCGCGGCGAGCAGGCGCTTGACATGCACCTCGGTCTGCGACGCCGGCGTGCCGAAGGGCATGGTGAGCTGCCCCTTGACCACGTCCCCCTCCAGCTCGGGCATGAAGATGAACTTGATGTGCTTGCCTGCGAACAGGCCGGCCACGCCGAGCACCAGCGCCACCGCCAGGGCCAAAGAGGTGTACCGGTGCCGCAGCGCCACGTCGAGGGTGCGCTGGTACGGAACGTTGATGAACCAGTCCATGAACGCGCTCACCCGGTCGTTGAGCCGCCGCATCAGGCCGCGCTTGCCGTCGGGGTCCTCTTTGCTGGCGGCCAGGTGCGCGGGCAGCACGAACAGGGACTCCAGCAGGGAGACCAGCAGCACCGAGATGACGATGATCGGCATCGCCTTCATGAACTTGCCCATGATGCCTGTGACGAAAAGCAGCGGGGAGAACGCCGCCACCGTGGTGAGGATGGAGAAGGTCACCGGCCGGGCCACCTCCTGCGCGCCCCGCTCCGAGGCGGCCTGCGGGGCCATGCCGTTGAGGCGATGGGTGGCCACGTTCTCTCCCACCACGATGGCGTCGTCCACCACGATCCCGAGCACCACGATGAAGGCGAACAGGGTGATCATGTTGATGGAGACGCCCAGGGCGGGCAGGAAGATGAGCGACCCGAGCATCGACAGGGGGATGCCGAGGGTGACCCAGAAGGCGAGGCGCACCCGCAAGAACAGCCCGAGGATCACGATGACCAGGATCAACCCCATGATGGCGTTGCGCCCCAGCAGGTTCAGGCGGGCCTGGAGGATCTCGGAGCGGTCGGACCAGATGTCCAGGCCCACCCCGGCGGGCAGGGCGCCGCGCTGCTCGGCGATGTATGCCTTGACCGCCTCGCTGATCTCCATGGGCGTCTGGTCGCCCACGCGGTAGACGTTGACGATGGCCGCGGGCCTGCCGTCATAGGTGGCCTGCTGGTCGGTCTCGGCGAAGCCATCGCGCACGGTGGCGATGTCGCCGAGCTTGACCCGGGTGCCGTCCGCCTTGCTCAGCACCACCACCTCCTCGAACTGCCGACCCGTCTCGCGGCGCTCCTTGGTGCGCAGCAAGATCTCTCCGCCGCGGGCCTTGACCACGCCGGCGGGCATGTCCAGCGACGAGGCGCGGACGGTGGCCGCCACCTGGCTGAGGGTCAGGCCGTACCGGCGCAGGTTCGCCTCGCCCACCTCGATGGAGATCTCATAAGGCGGCACCCCCGACAGCTCGGCCTGGGTGATCATCGGCAAGGCCAGCAGATCGTCGCGCAGCTGCTCGCCGCGCTGGCGCAGGGTGCGCGTGTCCATATCCCCGTGCACCACCACGGACATCACCGAGCGGCGGCGCATCAGCTTCTGCACCACGGGGCGCTCGGCCTGCTGGGGGAAGGTGATGATCCGGTCCACCGCGGCCTTGACGTCCTGGGTCAACAGGTCGAGGTCCTCGCCCTCCATGATCTGGATCGCCACCTGGCCCACCCCCTCGCTGGCCACCGACGAGATTCGCTTGATCCCCTCGAGCCCCTGCACCGCCTCCTCGATGGGCTCGACGATGCCCTCCTCCACCTCCTCCGGGCCGGCGCCGGGGTAGGCCACGGTGACCGTCACCCGATCGAGCTCGATCTCGGGGAACACCTCCACCTGCAGGGTGAAGGCGGCGAACAGTCCGCCGCCGATGAGCACGAGCATGGCGATGTTGGCCGCGACATGGTTGCGGGCCATGTACTTGATGGGGCTCATTGGGTGGCGGTCCTCCCGCCGGCCTTGGTCGGCGCGGTGGGCGCGGCCTCGGCCCGCGCTCGCGGCGGCGCGTCAGCCCTGGCGGCGCCAGGCTGCCTGGCCACCTTGCCCTCTTGCTTGGCGCTGCCCTGGGCCTTGACCCGCAGCTTCATGCCATCCACCGCGCCGGAGATGGCGGTGACGATGATCCGGTCGCCGGCGGCGAGGCCGGCAGAGATCAGGGCCTCGCGGTCAGTGAGGCGGGCCACGGTCACCTTGCGCACCTGCAGCTGGTCCTTGGCCGTGGCGATGTACACCACTGCCCCGATGCGCAGGGCCTCGGACGGGATGGCCACCACGTCGCGCAGCTGCTTGCCGGTGAGGGTGACCTTGACGAAGGCGCCCACCTCCAGGGGCGGGCGATCCTGCCCGGCAGACTTCAGGTTGTAAGGATCGGTCACGGAGACCACCACCCGTGACAGCCGGCTGGTGCTGTCGATCTCCCCGAGAGAGCGCACGAGGGTGGCCTCCCGCTGCACCGCGCCGGTGCCGGTGTCCTGGTGCACGGTGACCGCGGTGCTCGACTTGCCCTTGCCCTTGCCCTGGCGACGGGGCATGTCGAGCCAGCGCAGGTCGCCGGCCTTGACCGGCACCACCACCTCGGCGCGGTCGGTTCCGAAGGCGCTGGCCACCTCGCGTGTGGCCGCGACGTACTGCCCCACCTCCACTGATTCCCGCCGTATCCGCAGGTTGAACGGCGCGCGCAGGGTGGTGCGCGACAGGTTCAGCCTGGTCACCTTCAGGTCGGCCCTGGCGCTGGCCAACCCGGCGCGCGCGGCCTTGAGCTGGGGCTCGCGCAGGGTCAGCGGCGACGGCTTGCCCTTGGCCACCTGGGAGCCGAGCAGCTTCCACTCCTCCCGCGCGACCCGGGCCGAGGACTCCTCCACGGCCAGCTTCTGCTGGGCCGCGGCCACCGCCGCGCCGGCACGCTCCGTGGCCAGCCGGTAGTCGGCTGGATCGATGCGCAGCATCACCTCGCCCCTGCGGATCAGGCCGCCGGCCACCAGCTGGGGGTGCGCGGCGATGATCTTGCCTGACACCTGGGGGACGATGCTCACCTCCCGGCGCGCCTGCACCTGCCCGTGCCCCTTGAGCACCACGCGGCGGTCCACCTTTTCGGCCTGGATCACCTGCACCAGCAGCCCCGCGGCGCGGCGCTTCTTCTTCTTCGGCTTCTTGCGCGTGGCCTTGAGGGTCACCATCAAGCCCACCCCGAGGGCCAGCACCATCAGGGGGAGCAGGCGCCTTAACCACTTGCTTGCAGCAGCTTCAGCTTGCATCGGAACCACCTTTTCCGCGGCGCACGCGGGGTTGCTCTTTCCAGCCGCCGGCCAGCGCTCTGGCCAGCTTGACCCTGGCGGAGATCAGCTCGCGCCGGGCGGACAGCAGGCCCGACCGGGCCGAGAACAGGCTCTGCTCGGCGGTGAGCACATTTATATAGGGCGTCAATCCCTGGAGGTACTGGTCCACGGCCAGGCGCAGCATCGCCTCGGCCGTGGCCACCCGCTCCTGCAGGCGCTCGGTTTTTTGCAGCAGCTTCTCGCCGCTGACCAGGGCGTCCTCCACCTCCTGCACCGCGCGAAGCAGGGTCACCTTGTACGAGGCGAGGGCCTGCTTGAAGCGCGCCTCCTGGCGGTCCACCTCTGCCGAGATGGCCAGCCCGTTGAAGATGGGCGCGGTGAGCCCGGCCAGCACGTTCCAGATCAGGGCGGTGGGGTCGAAGCTGACGCCCACCGAGCCGCCGATGTTGACGCTCGGGAAGTGGGCCGCGAACGCCTTGCCCACCTGGGCGTCGGCGGCGGCGAGCCGGGCGTGAGCGGCGCGCAGATCCGGGCGGCGCTGCAGCAGCTGGCTCGGCACGCCGGTCGGCAGCTCGCGGATCGGGTCGGGCAGGCGCCCCAGGTCACCCGCCACGCCGGCGCGGGGGAAGTCGCCCACCAGCACCGATATGGCGTGCTCGGTGGTACGCAGGCGCTGCTCCAGGCCGGGCAGGGTGGAGCGCACAAGGGCCAGGCTGTCCCGCGCCTGATACAGCTCCAGGGACGTGGAGATCCCCTCGCGGTAGCGGCGCTCCATCACCGTCTGGCTCTTCCGCCGGGCGGCGATGGTCTCCCGGGTCAGGGCCACCTGGGCGCGCAGCTCAACCGCGGTGAAGTATGCGTCGGTCAGCGTGGCGGCCACGCTGATGCGCGCCGCCTGCAGGTCCTCTTGCGAGGCGCGCAGGGCAGCCTTGGCCGCCTTGTGTCCGTAGCGGACCTTGCCCCACAGGTCGATCTCGTAGCTCACCTGCAGCGACAGGGAGTAGGAGCTGGTCTCCACCTCGCGCTTGATGTTGGGGCCGTCGGGGTCGAGGAAGTTGGGCAGCTCCTGGGTGCGCGCCGAGCGGCTCACGTCGCCCTTGCCCACCACCCTGGGGAACCAGCCCGAGCGGGCGGTGACCAGCGTGGCGCCCGCCTCCTCCACCCGGGCAGCCGCGGCCACCAGGTCGAGGTTGCGGGCCAGGGCCCGGTCCACCAGCCGGTTGAGCGTGGCGTCGCCGAACAGCCGCCAGAACCGGCCCACGGGCGGGGCGTCCTTCTTTGCCTTGCCGGCGAACTGCTTGGGCGGCTCCAGGGGCCGCTCCTTGACCTTGCTGGAGTGGATGCAGCCGCCGGCCAGCACGGCGGCGGCTGCGAGCAGGAGCAGGCGACTCATGAGCTCACCTCCTGCGGCGCCAGGCCGGCCCATAGCATGTCCACCAGCCCGGCGATGTACTGGTCACCTTCCACCGGGCTGTACACCCCGTGGCCGAGGTTCTCGAAGAAGACGAAGTTCCACACCGAGGCGGACAGCACACGGGCCATGAGCTCGGGATCGCCCTGGCCCAGGCGGCCGCCGTCCATCTCCAGCTGCAGGTGGGCGGCCAGGGCCTGGTGTGCGTGGCGATGGGGCGAGTCCTTGCCGTGCAGCAGGGGCTGGTTGCGTGGATCCATCCCGTCGCGAGAGCAGAGCACCATCACCCTCGGGATCAGCTGGCGGTAGAACTTCATCATCTGGGTGGCGATGCGGGCCAGGTTCTGCTTCATGGAGCCGCGGCCGAGCAGTCCGGCCAGGTGCGCCTTTGGATCCTCGCGTTGCTCCAGGCCCATGGCGGCCATGAGCAGCGCGTTCTTGGTGGGGAACCGCTTGAAGATTGTCCCCTCGGAGATCCCGGCGTGGGTCGCGATCTCCGCGGTGGTCACCGTGGCGCCGCGCTCCAGGAACAGCTCCCGCGCGGCGTCGAGGATCTCCTCGTTGGTGATGGTTCGTGGTCTGGGCATGGTCGGGGCGCTCGCGAGGCGGTGTTTGGTAAGTGAGTACTTACTTACTTAATATTCGGGGCGCGTCAAGGTGGGTTCGTGTAACGGTTTGTATTGCTACCTCCCTTGACCCGCGGGCCTCCCCGGCAAAAACTCCCGGCATGCCCAACGATACCGAAGGACGGCTGGCGCTCGACGAGGAGCAGGCGCTGTACTTTCGTGCCCGGCGCTGCCACCTGGCCGGGCCAGGGGCACCGGATCCCGTGGCCGCGGCGCGAGCGATCCTCGGAGCCCAGGCGCAGATCCTGGGGCCAGGGCTGCTTGCCCTGGCGCAGCGCACGGCGGGGCGTCCCGCGGCCGACGCGCTGGAGGCGCGGCTGATGCAGGACGGCCGCGACCTGGTGCGCACCTGGGGCCAGCGGGATACGTTGCACATCTACGATGCCGCCGAGGACTGGCGCGCGGTGGTGGCCGCCCGGGGCCAGTGGGCGCCGGCGGGCAGGGGCACCGTGATGCCGGCGGATGCGGCGGTGGCCGCGGCGCTGGAGGTGGCGCTCGAGGCTGACGGTCCCATCACGCGGCGGGAGCTGATGCACCTGGTGCCCGAGGAGTTCGTGGCCTGGATGGCCACCCGCGTGGCTCCGGGGGGGGATGCCGTGCGCGAGGGCGCCGGGCGGCTCTTCTGGGCCCTGGCTCGCCAGGGGGAGGTGGTGTGCGGGGCGAAGCGCGGCGTGGACCAGACCTACGCCACTCGGGCCCACTGGTTCCCGCGAGTGAAGTGGCTCAAGACCCGGCCCACCGAGGCGGGGGCGGCCGCGGAGATGGCGGCACGCTACCTGCGGGCTTACGGTCCGGCCACGGCCGCGGACATGGCGCACTTCTTCGGCGCGCGGGTCACCACGGCCCGGCGCTGGCTGGAGACCATCGGCCAGCAGCAGGGCCTGCTGGAGGTGCGATGCGGCGCGCGCGAGGGGCTGGTGGCGTTGAGCCGGGATCGCGAGGCGCTGGACCGCGCGGCGCCAGCGGGCTTCAAGGAGTGGCCCGTGCGTCTGCTGCCCGGATGGGACTGCCTGCTCATGGGGCACCACGACAAGACCTGGACCGTGCCCCGCGAGGCCGAGCGGCCGCGGGTCTGGCGCAAGGCCGCGGTGGTGGCGCCGGCGGTGCTGGCCCGGGGCCGGGTGGTGGCGACCTGGTCACAGAACAAACAGCGGCGTCGGCTGACCGTGACCGTTCAGCCCCTGTCGGGCTGGCGCAAGTCGAACCACCTGGCCGGCGTCCGGCGCGAGGCGCGCGGGGTGGCGCGGCATCTGGGGCTGGAGCTGGTGGAGGTCCGACTGGAGTAGCGGGCGCTCCCGCAGGGCCATTCCCGCACCGCCATTCCCGCACCGGGGTTAATTCCCCGCTCCGGGGCCAAATTCTCCTGACTTCCAGCGATCCGCCAACGATATGCTTGCTGAAAAGAAGCGGTGAGATTGTATTGCAGCGGTTTCAGCCGGAAATCATAGTGCAACGCGCCGGCGGCGCGTCACATTGGGCCAGTCAGAACACAAGTCCCCCTTCAGAGGCGATGGGCTCTGCCAATATCAGCATTGAACTGGGGAGCGAAAGGGGCGCCTATGGCGGCGCGGCGCATCTCACACCGGCGAGCCGACTCAGCGCGTAGGTCCCGTATGGAAACACGACATCTCTGATGCCCGCCTTCCACCTGGCGTACGCTTCGCGGTAGGCATCGATGAACCCCTTGAGGCGGCAAAGGGCCTCGATGCGCAGCCACTTGTGCTGACAGGCCACGCGAGGCGACAGGTTGCGCCGAGGCTCTGCCGACTTCGGGCGGTCATACACGCTTTGTTTCATGATGTTGCGCTTGCCCAGGTATTTGCGCCCCTTTTTGGCGTTCTTCGCGCGGAGCTGCTTGCCTTCGAGGGCCAGCTGCTTTTTGAAAGCAGCATAGAAGTCCGGGTCGCCAACAGCGTGCGGCGGCGGCTCGAACTTCAATTTGATGCGTCCGGGCATCGGACCATTCGGCCGGAAGTAGCCAACGGGCCGTTCGACGTTCCGCTCCCCCTCGAAGCCCCTCAGGCCGGGCCACTGCTCTGCGTGCATGACCAGACAGGACTCGACCGGATTGAGCAATGTATACAGCATCTTGTCGATGACATCCTCTGGGCGCTCGAGCCGGACCGCGCTTGGCTGTTCGGTGGCGAAGAGGTTCTCCCAGCGCCCCAGCGAGGAGTTGACGGCCTTGGCCACGAACATGTTGACGTAGCACATGAAATCAGGGAGCCGCCCCTTGGGATCGGTGACGACGGCGTGCCAGTGGTTGCTCAGGACGCATACCGCATGCAGCAAAACGCCTGTATTTTCGGCTGCCACCGCCAGCACGTACATGAAGATCTGGGTGGTCAGCTTGGTTGGTTTGAGCAGGAACTGCCGCTGGGTGCAGCGGCGGCTCAGCAGGTAGGTGCTTCCGGGGAGTATTGGGCGTGGTAGCGACATGCCGAGGTTATCGGCAGGCCGCAGAGAATGTTGCGTGAAAAATTAACCCCGGTGTGGGAAATCCGCGGTGTGGGAAATCCGAAAAATTAACCCCTGTGTGGGAAATCCTGGGGGAAATCCCGGGGAAATCCCCCGGTGTGGGAAATCCTGAAAAATTAACCCCGGTGGGGGAAATCCGGGAAAAATTAACCCCGGTGGGGGAAATCGGAAACCCCGGTGGGGGAAATCCACGCGGTGTGGGAAATCCGCGGTGGGGGAAATCCACTCGGTGGGGGAAATCCGCGCTGGGCAATCCTTCTAACTCTCCCTGTCCGCCAGCCAAAGGCCGAAGGCGATCAATCCGATGCCCAGGCCATGGTAGGCATGCAGGCGCTCCCCGAGCAGCATCACGGCCAGCAAGGTCCCGAATACTGGCAGGAGATGCAGCATCTGACCGGAGCGGTTGGCGCCCAGGTCTTCCACTGCGCGGTTCCACAGCACATACGCCAGCACCGACGGGAACAGCGCCAGATAGGCGATGGAGCCCACTGTCTCCACCGTCACGGCGAAGGCGCCGACATGGTCGAGCTCCCAGAGGTACAGCGGCCCAAGGGGGACCACGCCGATGAGGCTGATCACGGCCAGGAAGCCCAACGGGCTAAGCCCGGCCGGCCGCCAGCGCAGGCACACCGAATAGAGCGCCCAGAGCACGCTGGCAGCGGTATTCCAAAGGTCTCCGGCGTTGAACTTCAGCGCGAACAGCACCCCGAGCTGTCCCCGGGCCAGGATGACCAGCACCCCGGCTCCCGAAAACAAGATGCCGCCCGCCCCTTGCCAGCCGATGCGCTGGCCCAGCAGGAGATAGGAGAGGGCGACGATGATCACCGGCGTGGTGGAGGCCAGCACTGATGCGTTGGCCGCCGTGGTGCTCTGCAGCCCCAGGTAGACCATGGTGTTGAACCCGGTGACCCCGATCAGCCCCAGCCCGGTCAACGCGCGCCAGTGGGCGCGGAGCAGATGGCGCCGGGGCCAAAGATGCTTCCAGGCGACCGGGAGCAGAATCATCGACGCGGCCGCCCAGCGCCAGAAGGCCAGGGCCAGCGGTGGAATCTCCACGTGCATCCAGCGGCCGACGATCATGTTCCCCGCCCAGAACAGCTGCGGAAGGGCAGCAAGCAGGTAGCTCAGGCGGCGCGTGGGCATCGCGCCAGCATGACCCCGCGGGGCGCCTCGCCGCAAGCAAGGACGCAGGGTTGGGACAGGCTGGGGCCCGGGGCGCAACCCGGTGATCCACCTGGCGATGCAGTGCAACCAGGACACGCCCGGGGAGCTGCGCCAGCACGGCGGCCCGGGGAGTTTCGTCTCCGCCCTGTTGGAGCAGGGCTACAGGGACCTCGAGGCAATGCACGGCGAGCGGGTGATGTTCTTCGAGGCGTGAGGGTCTCCGCGGCGACGTGAGCCACTCCGCGGAGCAGGGCTCCAGCGTTCAGAGGCAGACCTGGATCTTGTATTCGTGGCACCCGGTGCCGTTGGGGTTCCTGATGCAGTAGGCGTCGATACACGCGCCGAAGTCGTCGAGCTGCTTGGAGCAGGTGGCGTAAGGGTCGCAGAGCTTCGCCGTGGAGAAGCATTGCTGGAACTTGCTCTCCAGAGCTCCGCACCCGCTGACGCTGGTCAGGCCGTCCAGGGAGCTGCACAGCGCCGAGCAGTCGGCGATGGTGGTCTTGGAGCAGTTGGCGTATTCGAAGCTGCATTTCTTGGCCATGGCCGCCTGGCAGTAATCCTTGCAATGACCTGTCGTGCCCGAGTTGCCGCCGCTGCCGTCACCACACCCGCCCGCTGCCAGCAGCAGCGCTGTCAAAACCAGGAGGCGCCGGGATGCGCCGGCCGCGCGGAAGGAGAACGCCTTCTCATCTGGCTTCATGACAGGAGAGATTCTGCCGAGAATATGCATGGGAAGTCCGGCCTCGATTCTGGTTCGAGGGCAAGTATCCGACGGCAGGTCAGACGTCGTCAATGAGGCCACATTGACGCGTACCTTCCCCAACGACCAGGGGCCACCTGGTGGGCATGTCGCATTACTGCTCATGGGCGGTGGAAGTGCCTTGATGCCCCTGGCCCTGGCTCGGCGAGGCAGATCTGTCGCTGCCCCGCCAAAATGTCATATGGAGGGGTCTGACCCCCCTGTATGACATTTTGGCGACACCCTCCTGTCATCGTCCATCAGCCGCCAGCCAGGCCACCGGCGCAAGCGCTCCATGCGTGGCGCGCTCCGGACTGAAGGAGCATGGCCGTGACGGGCGGCTATTGTCTCCACGACCCGCTGCATGGAGAATATTTCGACCGTACAAGTCAATTTCCGGAGCACCAGCTGAAGGGAGGCTGAAATGCCAGGTATCGAGCACAGCTACAGACTCCTCGATTTCGACCGCGAAGCCGGGCGGGTTTCGCCATATGCGCACCTGTACCGGTTCGGACAACAGGAGCCGCCAACGGCTGGCCCCCTGGTTCTTCACATTGGCGGCTCCATCGAGGTGAAGGAGTACGAGGCGCGCCGCCGCACCCGGCCTGACTTGCTTCTGGAACAGTTCTGCGCGGCCCTGCAAGGGATGACTCATCCCCCGGAGCGTGTGGACCTCATCGTCTGTCCCTGCCCGGTGGACACGGGCGACGATGGACCGGACTGGATGGTGAATCACCTGGACGACGACCTCACACCCGCCCTGGGCCACCCCC
Organism: uncultured Enterobacterales bacterium; assembly: GCA_964512185.1. GTDB lineage: Bacteria > Myxococcota_A > UBA796 > UBA796 > JAFGLY01 > CAZEJJ01. The sequence continues at coordinate 52,487 of CAZEJJ010000003.1, forward strand.
CCACCTCAACCGGGTGCATCGGCCACTCCGCCGGCGGCAGCTCCGCGTGCCATGTGGCCGCCATCGCCGAGGCCCGCGCCGTGGCCGTCTACGGCGGCGCCGGGATCCTGAAGGCCATGGAGGAGAATGAAGATCTCCTCAGATACCGCCCGAACGAAGGGCTCGAGCCGCTGGCCATGCTCCTCTATCGCAATGCCAACGATCAGGTTCAAACCGACATCGAAGCCAGGGCAGTTGGACAGCGTTTTGGCGCCAGGGTCATATCAGGGCCGGGGGCCCACAGCTCGAAGGACTACGCTGCCAACGGCTCGATCCGGAGCTGCTTCGAGTTCCTGCTCGACCAACTGTCCAGGGAGTGAAATCGGCCCCCCGAAATCCCGCACCCGGGGCCGAACCGGCCATCCCTCAGCGGCACCCTCCGCGGTCCCAGGCGTCGTAGCCGGCCAGGTCGGCCCCCGCTGGCAACCACTCGGGCGGCACGCGGTAGGCGCGGTACGGCATGTTGATCCCCCCGGCCAGGGCCTTCGTCCGTAGCCGCCAGACCACCTCGCCGTCCCGGTTCACCTCGCGCACCTCTCCCTGGTCCGACGCGGTGATCAGCGTGTTGCCGTTGGGCAGCCGCTGGGCGCCGCCCTGGGCCGCCGACATGAAGTGGTCCGCGCCGTCGGGCGCGCCGTAGCTCCAGATCACCTGCAGGGTCACCGGATCGAACTCCAGCACCCGGGTGTAGTTCCGGCAGTGCCGGTACCCCTTGCTCGCGCCGCCGTAGCAGGAAGCGCCGCCGTTGTCGAACACCAGGATGTTGCCAGCGCCGGGCAGCCCCTCGGGGATCATGTGCGCGTGGTGGGCCGCGATGATCGGGCCCACGCGGCCTGGCCAGGGCGCGCCGTAGTCCGGGCCCAGGCGCCACACGATGTCCCCGGAGCGGCGGTTGATGACGGCCATGAAGCAGGCCTCACGCGAGTTGATGATGATGTTGTCCGGCGCGAACCGTTCGTCGCCGGCGCGGTGGTGGCGGTTGCGGCCCAGGGTGGACATGGCGTTGAGGTGCAGCCAGTCGTTGGCGGCCTTGCCAGGGTTGGTGCGGATGTCCTTGAGGGCGGCGGCGTCGAAGCCCATTTGCCCGATGTGGTCAGCCGCGCGCCAGGTGAAGCCGGTGAGCCGCTGGTGCCTGTCCACCTCGTAGATCACGTCATCCAGCAGCGTCTTGGCGCTGATCTTGGGCGCCTTCCGCTCCTCATGGGACAGCACAAGAGTTTGACCCGCCTTGAACGCCTGCTGCCCGGGCGAGTAGTACCCCACCGGATCGCCCTCGCGCTGGAAGTCATGGTGCTGGCGGGCCTCCAGAGTGCCCTTGGCGTTCTTGTTCCAGGCGTCGAAGGACCAGACCGTGGCGTCGTCCCAGTCCCGTTGCTCAAGGCTGACGCCCTCGTAGTCCCACGCGCCCTTGGAGCTGCGGTCCGCGGCCATGATGTGGCCGCCGGGCAGCATCTTGACCGGCGTGCCCAGCACGCGCCAGCGGCGCACCACCTCGCCGTCCATGTCCACCAGCACGGCGGCGGGTTCGTAGGCCGCGTAGTCGTACTCCAGCGGGACCAGGGTGTAGCCCTCGCACGCCGCGCCGTGGGTTCCCGCCGAGGTCCGCAGCGCGGCCCCGGGCTCCCCCTCGCCGCTGCCCTGGGTGAAGGCGGAGCGCCGCACCGGGCGGTCGCGGCCCATGGGTCCACATCCGCCCGCCAGGACAGATGTCGCGAGAGCCAGCAAGATGAAATGAGCAGGGAGTCGGGGCCGGTGAATTGCGCGCATGTCCGGTCAATTTGCAACCGATGTGCCAGGCCGCGATTGCCGCGATTGACTATGGTGCCCGGGCAAAACAGCGCCAGATCGGCTCATATCTGGCCCCGGGGCTGCAAACAGCAGTGGTCAGGTGGGAACCGACGCCCCGGTCTTGTGGGCGGCGGCCCCCTTTCTGCTCACAGCGTCAGGACCTCTCCCGGCTCCACCTTCAGCTGCGGCAGGTCAAGGATCTCGCTGATCATGGCCGCGCCGACCTGCTCGGCCACCGGGCGGGTGAGCGCGGCGTCGGCGTCGCTCACGGGCAGGGCGAACGCGCCGCGGCTGATGTTGGCGGTCATGGTGCCGCTGTCGGCGTCTCGCACCAGGGGCTGCGGGGCCACGCGCCAGTACGGGGCCAGGTGCATGAAGGTCAGGTGGTCGCCGTCGCTCACCAGGATCATGATCTGGCGGATGCACCCCACATGCTGCCCGCCGTCCGGCCCGGACAGCAGGCGCGACTCCACGTACTCCTGCAGCAGGTTGGCGTGGCCCAGGGCCAGCGCCCCGCCCGAGCGGCGGAACGCGGCGCGCTCCAGCACCAGGATCCCCTCGCCGCAGGAGCCGAGGGGCGGCTTGGCCAGCAGGAACTCGCTGTCCAGCCCGTCGAGCCACGCCTCCACCTTCGGCCCCCACTTGCGGTAGACGAAGGAGCGCGGCTGCAGCGCGGCGAACCGCCTGTAGGTCTGGATCTTGTCGTGGCAGATGTTGCGCAGCCCGTTGGTGACGTCCCAGCACTTGCCCAGCTCTCTGCGCAGCCGCCAGTGGGTCTTGCGGTAGTGCCGCGCCAGCTCGGGCCACAGGATGCGGAACCCCTTGCGGCCGAAGCCGTGCTGCAGCTCCACCAGGTAGACCTCGCGCTCGGGGGTGATGATGAAGTCGAGGCCGATGGGCTTGGAGAAAGGAGGCAGGGTGCCGGGGACACGCCGCGCTCGGGGCTCCACCCGCGGATCCACGGGGGGGCGGATGGGGCGTCGGCGGCTCTTGGTTCGGCGGGCCATGGGCTTCAATACCCCGCCCGACCCCAACTGGCAACGTGACTTTCTGCAGGGCGGAGGCGAGTATTGACCCACCCAAGGAGGATGAATATGAGACTGCTCATCGCGTTGTTGCTCTGCCTCTCGCTGGCCCTGGCCATGGGGTGCGGCAGGCGCTGCACCGCCGTGGAGGCGGCCATGTGCGCCACCGATCTTTCCACCTGCCAGAACGCCTGCGGCGGTGATAGCCAGTGCCTGCAGAAATGCACGGACGCGTACTGCAATTGCCTGCACGACAAGGGGTGCGACAAGGCCAACAACTGTAACTAGGATCAGGATGCGGGCCCTGGCCCGCCGTCCCCGCTACACCACCTTCAGCGTCTCTTCCCGGTCATCCAGGCCCAGGTCTTCCACCTGGTGTACGCCCGTGACCCCCGCCTCGCTCAGGGTCGCCAGCAGGTGGGGGTGGGTCATGATCAGCTCGCGGAACTTCCCGCGATCGAGGCGCAGGAACCAGCACTTGGTCTTGGTGCGCACGGTGTGGCTCGACGGCGTCCGCGTGAGCAGGGCGGTCTTGCAGAACAGCTCGCCCGTGCGCAGCGGGGACGGCACCTGGCCGTCACGGTGGACCAGGGCGTTGCCCGTGACCAGCATGTACAGGCCATCCGGCTTGCTCCCGGTCTTGACCAGCACCTGCGCGGGGCTCGCCTCGATCCAGGTGAAATGACCAATCAGCGCGCGACGTTCGTCGGGAGAGAAGGGCTGGAACAGGTCGTGGGTGCGCGTGAGGTTGCCCAGCAGCCGGTCGCGGAAGAAGCGCAGCAGCAGCCGAAAGACCGGCGGGTGCTCCAGCACCAGCGAGCGCATCAGCTGGCGTGAGATGGTCAGCACGGTGCACTCCTCCACCGCCTCCACGGTGGCCGAGCGCTCCAGGGCCGTCAGCAGCGCGTACTCGCCAAAGAACGCCCCCTCGTTGAGCAACCCGAGGGTCACCCGGGGCTTCCCCTCGCGCACCACGGCCACCGACCCGTCCACCAGGATGTACAGGTTGTTGCCGCGGGTCCCCTGCTTGATGATCACCTTGCCCGCGCGGTACTGGCGGACCTCCACCCGCTCCACGAAGGCGGCCAGCTGCTCCTCGTTCAGGGAGGAGAGCAGCGGGATGGGCGGCAGCCTTTCGGCCAGGCCTGGCTCCTCCTCTTCCTCGTGCTCGGGCCCGCTGGTGGAGACCTCCACCTCGAGGTCGATGGGAAGCTCGTAGACGCCGGGCTTCGGCTCCTCCGCCGGCTCGTCGGGCTCGTCCTCCAGCGTGATGTCCGGGGCGCTCTCGGCCACCACCTCGGGCATCACCACCGTGATTGGGATGGAGTCGAGGGTGTCGTTGGAGGAGCGCGCCTCCGGCTCGGGGGTCGGCGCCGCGGCCGGGGGCGGCGGGGGGATGACCAGCGCCGGCTCGCTCTGGCGCGGGGCGGGCTCGGGAGTCAGCGTGACCTCGGCATCCGCGGGCACGATGTCGGGACCCTCGGCGTCCATGTCGAACTCGATCTCATGGATCATGGGGCTCCACTGCTCCTGGTCAGGCGGCGGCGCGGCCTTCGAGGCTGCGCCTGAAATCGGGATCGAGTCGGTCCGGGAAGTGGGCGCCTCCGTCATCTCGGGTTCCCGGGGCGGGCGCAGCTTGTCCGCGGGCACGCCGTGCAGCCGGGCCAGGGTTCCCTGGATGCGCCTGTTATCCGGATCCAGGGCCAGGATCATCTTGCACAGGGCGATGGCCTTGAGCACGAACCCCTTCTCCAGGTAAGCATCTGCCGCCTTCTCGAACGCCGCCACAGCGCCGTCCTTGTGCCCCAGCTTCTGCCGCATCTCGCCCAGCTTGTGCGGCCAGCGAGGGTTGCTCGGGTCCAGCTCCGCGAGCTCGGCGTAAGCCGCCTCTGCCTGACTGTTCTTGCCCCGCTCACGCGCCTTGCGAGCGCGCTTCCTCAGTTTGGAGAAGTTCGGATCCATGGCGCGATAATAAAGTATGGCGTCCGCGAGCGGAAATTCATCCGCACAGTTCTACCTTCCGACCCACCCTGGCATTCTGGCGTTCTGGCACTCCGGCGTTCGCGCCCCGCAGGGGGCGTCAAGGCGCGCCATCCACCCTGAAGCCAGCCCAGAACGCCGGGTGTGGATACCGCCGCCGCAGGTGGAGTTGGGCCGCGCGCAGGGCCTCGGCAGGTCCCCGGTCCAGCCGGCGGAACAGGTGCTTCATCAGCAGGGCGCTACCCAGGTCGCTCACGCGGTATGTGGTCGAGACCACCCGGCGGGCGCCGGCCGCCATGAACGCGCGGTGCAGGCCCACCGCGCGCCAGGCGCCGTCCGGGTGCCCTCGCCCGGTCTCGCAGGCGCTGAGCAGCACCAGGTCCGCGGTGAGGCGCACAGCGAGCAGCTTCAGGATGGACAGGTCGCCCCCCGATAGCGCCAGGGTCGAAGAGAGGGGCGCGCGCGGGTTGAACTTGCCGTGGGTGGCCACGTGGATCCCCGCCGCGGCGGGGGCCAGGGCCAGGAAGTTGGCCACGGTGGCGTCGGCGCCGGCCACCACCCGCGTGTCGGGGTACTGCTCGGCCAGCGCCTCTGCCTCCCGTGCGGCGAAGGTCAGCGGCCGTGGCCCCTTGCCTGCCCAGGCAAAGGAGAGCCAACCCCCGGCGGGCGCCGCAGGACGGTCAGCGCCGAAGCGCCCGATGGACGCGACGCTCGGCAAGTAGGAGATGGTGCGCCGCGCGACCTCATAATCCTTGCCATCGTGAAGCGCGGCGAAGGGCACCATGTGCAGCGGCCCTGCGGGCACCACCAGCAGCCGCTCCGAACTGAGCCGGTCCGCCACCGGCGCCAGCAGCAGCCGGTGCAGCGCCCGCGCCTCGGCCCCGTCGTCGTGGTAGCTGGTCACCGCCTTGCGGTGGCGGGCCACCAGGCGCGTCAGGCGCTCACGCGTCACCGGCACCGTCTTCATGTGGAGCTGGTCGCCGCCGCCGAGCAACCAGATCACGAGCCGCCGCCGGGTGGGGTGATAGCTCACGACCTGGGCCCCCTTCACGGACCGGCCCAGGGCCACGAGGTCGTCCGCGGCTGGCGCCCCGGGCATGACCAGCCCGGGCAACCAGGGGCTGAGCGCGGCCAGGGTCTGTCGGCTCGCGGCCAGGGCTGCGCGGGCCTGCCGCGCTGCGGCCAGAGCCTTCTCCCGATCCCGGGGCGTGGTGGCTCGCAGCGCCGCCGCCCGGGCCGCGGCCAGCTCGCCCTGCCGGGCGGACACGGTCCTGGCCAGCCCCTGGGCCTGCTCCTGGGGGATCCTGCCGGCGTCCCGGCTGACCAGGTCCGCCAGGTCCCTGGCCCTGAGCTGCTCGCTCACCGCGAGGGCCTCCTTCGCCTTGCCAGCGCCGGCGAGGGAGTCCACCAGCTCGTGGTACAGGTCCTGCTCCGACTCGTCCACGTCCGGAGCGCCGGGCGCGCGGCCGGTGCGGGGGGGGCGGTCTTCCACCAGGGAGATCCCATCACGCAGCGCTGCCCGGGCGCGCGCCTCCTGACCCTGAGCCCGGAGGGCGCGCGCCGAAAGGAGCAGGAAGCGCCACCGCCAGCTCACCAGGGCGCGGCCGGCGCTCAGGGCGAGCCCGCGCTTCACTTGCTTGCGGGCATCCGCGGGGCGGCCCGAGGCCAGCGCGAGGTGCGCCAGCCCGGCCAGGGCCTTGCACTCCACGCGCGCCGCGTCCAGCTCGCGGCCCAGCTTCGCCGCCTTGCCCAGGTGCTTGCGCGCGCCCCTGGCATCGCCGAGCTTCCCCAGGACCAACCCCAGGTTGGCCAGGTCGTTGGCCTCGCCGAAGCGGTACCCCTCGGCGCGATCGAGGGTCAGGGCCCGGGCGAACTCGCGGCGCGCCTCGGCGAACCGCGCCTGGAGCCGCAGCGCGTCGCCGCGGTTGTTGTGGCTGGCGGCGACCTCCCGCTTCTTGCCCAGGGACCGGGCCAGCGCCAGCGCGGCGTCGACGGCGGCCAGGGCCTCTTCCCCCCGGCCCAGGGCCGCCAGGATGCTCCCCCTGGCGTTGAGGAACTGCAGCCGCCTGAGACGATCTCGCGCGGCGAGGGTCACGCCCTCGTCGGCGGCCACCAGGGCCTGGCCGTGGGCGCCCAGGAAGAACAGGTTGTTCACCTCCTCCAGCAGCGCCCGCGCCCTGCCGCGGATGCCGACCTCGACGGCGAGGCGGCCGGCCTGCCTGGCTCGCGCCACGGCCTCGCCGTAGTTGCCCATGGCCCCCTTGATCCGGCTCAGCTCCAGCAACGCCTCGAGGCGCCGAGGCGCCGCCTTCTTCTGCGCCGTGGCGGGCAGCAGGTCGAGCTGCTCGAGGCTCAGCCGCGCCGCGGCCATGGCCTCCTCCAGCCGCGAGAACCGGCTCCGCTGGCGCAGGGCGACCTGCAACGCCGCGTCCACGACCTTGACCCGGGCGCCCAGCTTCTTGCGCGCCTTCTTCAACGCCAGCAAGCTGAGGCGCAGCGCCTCGCTGGCGCTGGCCAGGGCGGTGGCGTAGTCGCCCTTCTTGTCCGCGATGGTCGAGCGCTGGCGGTGGGCGACGATGGCCCGGGTCGGGCGACCCACCGCGCCGTACATCTTTATCGCCTCGGCGTTGGCCTCCAGGGCCATGTCGTACTGCTCGGTGCGCAGCCGCAGCCACCCCATGAGCATCAGCGCCTTGATGCGGCGAGCCTGCGCCGTGAGCAGCTTCTTGTGGGCCTTCTTCAGCCCCGGCGCGCCGGCCAGCCGCTCCCTGGCAGCGGCGGCGGCCTTCACCGCCGCGGTGCGCGTGCTCAGCAGCCGCTCGGCCATGGGCACGGCGCGGGCCTGATCTTTGAGCAGGGTATAGCTGTTGGCCAGGTAGAGCAGCGTGCCGTCCAGGTACTTCTCGTCGCCCAGGTGATCCATCAGCAGCAGCGCGCGCTCGAGCTTCTCCACGGCCTCGGGCAGGCGCTTCTTGTTGAACGCCTTGGCCCCGGCAAAGGCCAGCTTCTTGAGCTGCCGGCGGGCCAAAGCGCGGGCGGCCTCGCTGGCCAGGCCGCCGTACCCCATCAGCTGCAGCGCGCCGCCGGGCGCTCCTGCCGACGCGACGCGGGCCGACAGGCGGCGTCCATCCTTGCTGTCGAGCAGGCGCCGGAGCGTCTTTTGTGCGCCGCGGCTGCTGACCAGCAGCAGGGTGGGGGTGCCCATGGCGTGGGCCATGCGGCACAGCGCGACGCGGCGCGGGCGGCTGGCCAGGACCCCGGAGCCAGCCTCCGTCACCAGCGCCAGCACATGCCCCCTCAGGGCGAGGCCGAGGGCGTGAGGCAGGCGCAGATCTTCCAGCCGGTGGCCGGTGCCCTTGCGCAGCAACAGCCTGAGGTTTGCCGGGCTCTGGCCGTCATGGCGCAGCGGCCCGGTCCAGAGCAACGCCCCGGCGCGCTCGAGCTTCAGATCCAGGTCGCTCCGGGTGAGGGCCGCGCCGGACAGCGCCTTGCCCCCGGCCAACCGGGCCAGGGAGGCAGCCCGGCGCGGGTCAGGATCAACCACCAACAGCCCCGGGGCTGCCGGGCGCGCCAGCGGGGCCGCGTCTGCCAGCTGCCACAGGGTGGCCAGCCGGACCACCTCCTTGCCGGTCAGGATCCGCTCGGGGGACAGCTCCGGGCTGATCCTGCCGAGGTCCGCGTAGACACGCGCGGCCTGCCCGGCCAGTCGCCGCAGGGCCGGCCCGAGGCGGGCCTCCCGGGCGGCGGCGTTACCGGCGGTGGGCTGGACCCGGATCATCTTCACGGCAGCGTCGGGGCCCAGGCGCACCAGCACCCAGCCGCCGTCGCCGGCCACCACGGCGGAGATGGCCACCGCGTCGGGGTCCAGGCTCGCGGCGACCCTGACCAGGGGGAAGGGCCCGGCCTCCAGCAGCCCCGCGACCCGCGGGAACACCCGGGCCAGGGAGGTCATGGACTTGCGCGTCCTGGCCTCATCGCCTGCCTTCCACGACTGGCGCAGCGCGGCCACCGGCGCGGCGGCGCGGCCGTGTCCTGCCAGGGGCAGGCGCCACAGGTCGTCCGCGAACGCCCGGCGCTCGCGCTGCTCGGCGAAGGCCAGCGCCTCGCGCGGCTGATCCAGGGCCAGGGCGAGGTCCACGGCGCGGCCGAAGACCAGGGCCCGCACCGTGTCGGCTCGCGTGGCGTAGCCGGGGTCGAGCAGCCAGGCCGGCGCGGCCTTCAGCAGCGCGGAGACGGCGGCCTTCATGGCGGGCAGGTCGCGCCGCCTGTGGGCGAGCTCTGCCGCCACCGCGTGGCGCAGGTCGCCCTTGGTTGACGGCAGCAGCCGCTCCAGCGCGGCGGTGGTGGGGTGGTCCGCGAGGCGAGGGGGCGGCGTCAACCCGGCGGCCACCAGGGCGAGGTTCAGGCCGGCGAGCGTGTGCCACCGGGCGCGCTCGGCCGCTGACAGCGGCCGGTGCAGCGGGGCCAGCACCCCCCTCGCCTCCAGCTCGGCGGGGTCCGTCTCCTCGGCGGCGGCGTCGGGGGCGGTCTCGGCCTGCACCCGCCGCAGCAAGGTCACCGCCTGCCGCGACGCGGCGGTCTGGTCTCGCAGGTGGCGCAGGGTCCGCTCGGCGCGTTGCGCCGCATCGGAGATGTTCCCGGCGGGGGCCGCCACCGCGCCACGCAGCCGCTGGCAGCGCAGATTCAGCAGCGCCAGATCAGTCCAGAGGGCGAGGCGCATGCGCCGGGGGAGCGGGTCCGCGCCGTCAGCGCGCGCCTGGCGCTCCCTTCGCTGGTCCAGCTGCCGAAGCCGCTGCAGCACCGGGTCCATGGCCCCGAGGCCGGCGCCGGCGTCGGTGAGCAGCTCCTCCGCCTCGTTGAGGCCAAGGGCCAGCTGCAGGTCCAGCGGGACGGCCTCGGTGGTGCTCCGGGCCAGGGCCTTGCGCGCGGCCGCCGCGGCGCGCCTGAAGGCGGCCCGGCGCCCCAGCCGCAGCTCGGCCACCCCGAGCTGGCTGTGCAGCAGCCCGAGCTCGCGATGCAGCTCCTCGTCCTTTCGCGGCTCGAGGATCTTCTGCCGGTTGGCCACCCTGCGCCGGAGCAGAGACACCACCTCGGGCCACGCCTCACCCTGGCGGTGGTTGAGTCCGCGGATGGCCAGGGACAGGTACCGCTCGTCGTCGGCGTCGAAGCCGAAGGGGGCGGTGGTTCGACCCGCCGGCCCGATGCGGGAGATCTCCTCCTGCGCGGGGACGCCGTGGCGCCCGAGGGCCTTCGCGGCGCGCTGGAGCATTTTGCCGGCCTCGGCGGCTTTGCCCTGCAGGGCGAGGTTGTACGCCATGGACCGCAGCAGCCCCGCCAGCAGCTCCCCGCGGCCGCTTCGCCGCAGCAGCGCCTCGGCGCGGGCGAAGTGACGGTTGGAGGCCTGGTGATCCCCGCGCAGGTGCGCTGTCAGCGCAAGGCGCGCCGCCACCTGGGCCTCCAGGCCACGGTCGTCCAGCGCGCGGGCCAGGTCGAGGGCGTGCTCAAGCTCGCGGGCGGCCGCCTCGTGCTGATCCAGGGCGGTGGAGGCGCGGCCGAAGGTGAGCCTGAACATGGCCTCCCGCTGTCGCTGGCGAAACGGAATCCGCAGGCGATGGCGGCGCGCGCAGAAGCGGTGCGCCTGGGTCCAGCCGTTGCCGAGGTTGGCGAAGGCGTTGCACAGGTTGACCAGCAGGTCGGCCTCGGTCTGCAGGTCGAGCTTCGGGTCGTTGAGCGCCCTGGCCCGCTCGTACAGGGTGATCGCCTCCTCCAGGTGAGCGCGATGTCGCTGCCCCAACAAGCGCTCGCGCATCTCGTGCACCCAGCCGAGGGTCATGTGCCCGAACGGGGAGCGCGGCGCCAGCCCGATCACCCGCCTGAGGCGCTCCTCCGCCCGCCCCAGCGCGTCCTCGTCCACCGGCTCGGAGAGGGTGTCCAGGTAGGCCAGCCCGTAGTGCCCCGCGGCGTCGGTGGGGGACCGGCCCACGCGCGCCAGGTAGCGGGCCCGCAACGCCTCGCGCTGCCCGCGGGCCACGCCGATGCTGATGAGCCGCCGGTGCGGCTGGAGCATGTCCGGCGCCATGGCCAGGATGCGGCGGTAGCGCTTCTCGGCCAGGGCGAGCTCCCCCTGCCGCTCCCGCTGGGCCGCGTCCAGCAGGGCCAGCCGCAAGAAGATGCGGCGCGCGCGGGTGTGGTGCTCGTGCCCCCGGGGATAGCGCTTCATCACCGTCTCGTAGGCGGCCAGGGCGCGGTCGTAGAACCGCAGCGCCCGCGAGAGCTTGCCTCCCTTGCGCAACGCCTCGGACAGGTCCAGCGAGATCCGCCCCAGTTGAAACGCGGCCTGCGCCACCTCCTGGCCCAGGTCCTGGTTCTGGCTGGCCCGACCGGTCAGCGCGTGCAGCGCCTCGATGGCAAGCTCCGGCTCCCCCGCGCGCTCCAGCAGGGTCGCCATGCGCAGACGGGCCACCGCGTCGAACAGCGGGTCCACGCCGGGCAGCTCCACCAGCACCCGAAGCCGCTCCAGCTCGGCGGTGGGTGAGGCGGCGTGCTTGCGGCTCAGGGCCAGCACCGCGCCGGCGGCCCGTCGGCGCCATCGCCGCTGCGCCGGGTACGCGCGCAGCAGGTCGAGGTAGTATCGGCTCAGCTGCACCGGCTGGTTGGAGGGGGCCATCAGCTTGCCCAGGCGGTAGCGGGCCTCCACGGCGGCGCCCTTCTGGTCCGGGTAGCGCGCCAGCAGGGCCTCATATGCAGCGAGCGCGTCTGCCACGCGCTGGCCCTGCCTCAGCACGTCCCCCCGGCGCAGCAGCAGGTGCGCTGCCACCACGGGCTGCGGATCGGCGGGCAGGTCCAGGCCGTCCAGCCGCGCCAGGGCGCCATCGATCTCGGCTCCCGGCACGGGCGGCTCGCGACCGGTGAGCGGCAGCACCGCCAGGTCGATGGCGGCCAGCTGGGCGTACACGCCGTGGCGCAGGGCGGACTCCTTTACCAGCCGCTGGTAGAGCCGGGCGGCCCGACGGGGCTGGCGCAGATCCCGCCGCAGGCTCGCCTCCAGGAACCGCGCCCTCGAGACCTCCTGGTTGGATCGATCCCCCGCCGTGACCTTCTGCAGGCAGAGCAGCTGATCTCGCGGGTGCTCTTGCCTCAGCGCCAGGGCGAGCTGTTCGCCCGGCGTGGCCAGCCGTGGCACCGCGCCGCCGGCCGGAAGGAGCCCCACGTCGAGGGTCCCGGCCTGCCTGCCGGTGAACACGAGCCCGGCGCGATGGGGCCGCGGGAACAGCGCGGTGCGGCGCCCGCTGGTGAGCGGGGTGGCCAGGGCCTGGGCGGCGGCTGGCGTGGCCGCTCCCAGCGCGCGCTGGAGGTCCACCGACCAGAGCGAGGCGGGCGGCTCCCCCTTCATCGGGTCGCCCGGCGGGAGCGAGTCGAAGCGGGCGTAGACCAGCTGGCTCCCGTCGGGGGAGAAGGCGGCGAACCCGGCGTGGAAGTCGGCGCTGGTCACCAGCCGTTGCTCCTCGCCGTCGGGCCGTGACACCGCGATGCGCCCCCTGCCCGCGGGGTCGAACAGGGTGTAAGCCAGGTACCGGCCGTCGGGGGAGGGGGCCGGATGATCAGCGCCCCAGCCGGTCACCGCGCGGCGCCGGCCAGAGTCCAGCTCGATGCGCTCGATGCGAGTTCGGCCCTCGGGGCCCGCGGCGAAGAAGAGCGCCCGCCCGTCGGGCGAGAAGGCCGGGTGCCCGTCGGCGGTGTCCCGGCCGGTCAGCCCGCGCGTCTTGCCGCCCTTCCATATAAAGAGGTCGCCCTTGACGTCCCGCCGCATGGAGACGAACGCCACGGCCTTGCCATCGGGGGACCAGGCCGGCTGGGTGTCGGTGGCCACATGCCGCGTGAGCCGGCGCGGCGTGCCGCTGGTCAGGTCCTTGATCCAGACGTCGAGGTTCCCGTCCTGATCGCTGGCGTAGACCAGCCGGCGGCCGTCGGGCGACAGGGAGCCCCCCAGCTCGTCCCCGGCGAGGGAGGTGAGCCACACAGGGCGGGCCATGCCCTGGCCAGCGCGAGGCAGGCGGTACTCGGGCAGCAGCGCCCGGCGCCGGTCGCCGCCGCAAGCCGCCAGCAGCAGGGCGGCCGCGAGGGTTATGGTCAGGCCTCGCCTCACCGGGGCTTCACCTCCACCCAGCGCCCGTCGTCGAGCTGGACCAGGTCCCCGGGGCGTGCCGCCTCCCGGTTGAGGCGCTGGAAGATGCGCGTGACCAGGGGGCGGTCCCTGTCGGACAGCTTCGGGTCGAGCTGGAGCACGCAGGAGATGATGGTGGCGCGGGCGTCGTTCTCCTGCTTGACCAGGCGGCGGGCGCGAGCGGCGCGGGCCTCGTCTTCGGGCGGGCTGAGCAGCACCAGCTTGCCCGCCTTCCCCTCGCCCGCGGCCTTGTCCTGCTTGAGCGCCTCCACGTCGTCGCGGATGAACTCTCGCAGCAGCATGGCCTCTGCGGCCTCGCGCCGCAGGCCGGCCAGGCCCCCGCCCGGCGCGCGCGCGTCGCTGCCCCTCACCGACGAGGCGAGCACCAGGTCCTGCTCCAGGCGGGTGAACGCGCCGAGCACCTGGTTCTCCAGCTGGGTCTTCCGGTCCAGCACCACCGGCTTGACCGTGACGCAGGCAGGCGCCAGCAGCCAGGCCGCCATCGCCATGCAAAATGTTCGCGTGGTCAGCTTCATTTCTTCGCCACCTTCTTGGCGCCGAGGGCGCGCTCGACCTTGCGCAGAATCGGCGTCACCTCGCGGCGCAGCACCGGCAAAATATTCAGCCGCCTGATGCGCATGTTTCGGAGCACCCGCTTGAGGACGGTCCCCACCACGAACCAGGCGTCCATGTCGATGTCCATGTTCAGGTTGCCATGCTTGATCCAGAGCGAGACCAGCTGCACCCGGGGATCGATCCACTTGAGGTACCAGGAGCCGAGCAGCTTGCGGTTCTCCTGCACGCTGCCGTTGGTGCCGTCCGGGTCGAGGTAGGCCAGCAGGGAGTCGAGCATCTTGAGCGACAGCCGGGTGATCTCCACTCTGCCCTCGAGCTCCTCGCGCGCGGGGCGGTAGCCGAAGTCGAGCAGCGCCGACACCTCTGTCTCCGAGTCGCGGCCCCTGGCATCGGGGTTGAGGTAGGCGAGGTTGACGCCCGTGACCTGGGTGCGCAGGTGCAGCACCAGGTCCAGCGGGGCCAGGCTCAACACCTGCACCTGCATGGCGCCGGCGATGTCGCCGCCGAAAAGCTTGAGGTACAGGCGCCTCATCTTCAGCGCGTTGTCGGCCAGGGTCAGGTCAAGGTGGGCCCGATCCAGCTGCAGCCGCTGGGGCCCGCGGGCGGTGGGGCGCTCCAGGGACATGCCCCCGAGGGTGAGCCCCGCGGCGCGCCGGGTGTAAGGGCGCAGCTCGTGGTACAGGGCCGTCCGATTGGAGAGGTCGGTGATCGCCACCGATGGAGCAGGAAGGCGCAGGCGCCCGCGCCGCAGCAGCAGGGTCTGCTGGAACGGGATGTCCGCGTCCAGGTCGCGCAGCTGGATGTGGGATGCCCGGGCTCCCGAGCCGCCCCGCTGCCACAGGTGAAACGAGCGGCCCAGCAGGCGGCCGGCCAGGCGCAGCTTCTCGCCGCCCCTGGAGCGCAGGGAGAGCTCGGCGCCCAGCTTGCCCGCGCCGCGGACGCCCGGATAGAGGAAGGTGCTGCGCGCCTCCTCGGTGGTGGCCGGGGCGTCGATCCCTGCCGCGAGGGTAAGCTGAAACGGAGGCAGGCGCCCGGTGTCCAGCGGGATCAGGTCCTTGCCCTCGCCGGACAGGTCCAGGTAGATCCCGCGGGTGGGCATCCGCAGGGAGAGCTGGCGCAGGTCGAGGTCCTTGAGGTCCCGCAGAGACAGGTCCAGGGCGAGGGTGTTCTTCAGCAGCGGCCGGTCCACCACGCCGCGCAGGGTCACGCGCGCCATCTCCGCAGCGACCTTGTGGCTGACCTGTTTGAGCTTCACCGCGGGCCCGGTGAGGGAGAACCCGGACAGGTCGCCGGACATCTTGACCCCCAGCCCCGTCGCGCTCAGCCCGAGGCGGCCGAGGCGCAGGGTGTCGAGGGTCATGCTGCCCTGGTGGGTCGAGGCGAGCCCGGTGAGGTGAGGGCGGGGGCGCGGCAAGGAGATGCCCCCGTGGCCCGTGACGCTGTCGGCGAAGGAGAGCTTCAGGCCCTCGGCCAGCATGCCCTGCTCCTGGTGGCTCGCCCGGGCCAGGGTGGAGGTGAGCTTGATGGTGGAGGTGCCGCCCCGGGCCGGGTCGTAGGTCGCCTGGAGCTGCGTGGCCTTCTGCTTCAGCGAGAGGGTGTTGGCCGGCAGCGCCATGGCCATCGAGCCGACGGTCCAGTCCACCGAGGCGCGGGTCTTTCCAAGGCGGGCCGAGCGCCCCGACAGCAGCCGCGCTGCGGGCAGCGCGGCCGCCAGGCGGTGATCCAGGCGCAGCGCCTTGACCGTCAGGCCGAGGTCCTCCTTGTGCGCGCGCTTCAGCCCGAGCACAAGGCGCGAGTCCAGCGCCCGGCGGCCCAGGCGCAGGTCCGGATCCAGGGTCACGCCGCTGATCACGAGCTTCTGGTCGGACATGGACAGCGCGCCCAGGGTGAGCTTGCCGTCCAGGGCCAGGGCGCCTGCGCGGGCGGTGAGCCCGAGGTCGCCGTCCAGCGGGCCGGCGGTGATCTTGCGCCCCGGGTCGTCCAGCCCGATCCGGGTGAGGCCCAGCTTCACCTTGCCGGCCAGGGGGAGGTCCAGGGGGCGCATGGGGCCAGCGCCAGGCAGGCGGCCGGTGACGTTCGCGGTGAGGCCCAGCTTGCCGGTGAGCTTCATGCGCCCGAGCGGCGCCTTGAGCTCGCCCGGGAGCCAGGCGATGACGCGCGCCAGATCCAGCGGCTTTATCTCCAGCTGCGCGGCGAGGGAGCGGGCGCCCCACTGCTCCAGGTTCCCGCTCAGCCGCGCCTGGAGCAGGCCGGGCAGCTTCAGCTCGAGCTCGCGCAGGCGCGCCCGTCGCTGGCGCATCTGGGCCGAGCCGGCCATGGATGCGCTGACCCCGAGGGAAAGCCGCCCGGTGGCCCGGCTGGTGTAGGTCAGCGTCGGGATCCGGAGCGTCATCCTGGCCCCCGCGGGCCCGGGCTGCAGGCCACCGTCCAGGCCGAGCCCGCCGGCCAGGCGCAGGTCGATCCCCCGGGCGCGCACGCCGGCGCCCTTGAAGGCGCCGAGGCGGAGGCGGCCGAGCACCGCCAGGGGAGCGGTTGATGTGGCCAGCGCGGCGCTGGAGGGCGGCGTGGCCGGATCGGGGACCGCCTGCAGCAGGGCCGCTGGGGTGGACGCGGCGGCGCCGCCGGCGGCCAGGGCCAGATCCAGGTCCAGGTTTCGCGCGTCCAGGGCCATACCCGCCGGGCTTTGCTTCTTCAGCCGGGCCCGGACCCGGGACAACAGGAGTCGGGCCGACAGCCGGGGCAGGGCAGGGGCCGCCGACGCGCCGGGCCGGATCAGGGCCTCCAGCTCGGGCCGGTCGCTTCGCAGGCGCAGGTCGCGCAGCTCAACCAGCCCGCCCAGCTCGACGCCGGGGACGAAGGGCCGCAGGTACGGCATCAGGCGATCCAGCGGCAGGCGCAGCCGCCGCAGCAGCAGGTCGAGGCGCTGCTTGCCGGCCAGGTCGGTCACCGTCCCGGTGAAATCCACCAGCGGCTCCTCGGCCAGGGCGAGGCCGAGGCGGCTGATCTTTATCCTGCCGCGGCCCAGGTCGGCGTCTGCGGCCAGCCGCAGGGCCAGCCGCGCGGGGGCGAGCTCCTTGGGCGCGCGCAGCTTGTGGCTCTGGACATCAGCCTCCAGGGTCAGGTCGGCGCGGGGGCCGCGCAGCAGGTCGCGCACGCGCACCTTCAGCTCCAGCTTCGCGTCCAGCGCCGCCTCCACCGGTGAGGGCTTCTGCTGGTCGAGCCGGACGCTGGCGGTGGCACCCGGCCGCGGCGCCACCGTGACGCGCAGCTTCAAGTCGCTGCTCTTCGGGCTGAAGAAGCCGTTCAGCCCGAGGCTGACTTGATCCAGCACGATCTTGCGCGCGCCGTCCTCCACCGCAGCCGCCAGGCCGGTGATGGAGAGATCGGCCAGCTGCACCTTGATGTCCGGCATGCTGCCAGACGGTTCCGGCTTCGGCTCCGGCTCGCCAGTGGTCAGCGCGGCGAGGAAGGCCTCCCAGTTGGTCTTCTTGCCCACGGTCTCCAGGTGCACCACGGGACGGTCGAGCTGCGCCTGCAGGATGGTGATCTCTCCCCGGTGGACAGCGCTCAGGTCGTAGCGCAGCACCAGCCGTCCCAGGCGGAGGAGCGGGCGATGGTACCCGGCCGGGGGGCCCAGCAGCACGTCGCGCAGCTCGAGCCGGGAGCCGGGGAGCAGCGACATGCCGCCGATGTTGAGCCGTGGGTGGGAGAGCGCCTGCCGCGCGATGGGCAGGGCAGCGCGGCGCACGAGATCCGACGGAGGCGAGACCAGGAAGAGCAGCAGGCCGGCCACCAGGGCCAGCAACACCAGCGCGGTGGCGCCCATCGCATACAGCACGAGCCGGACGGCGCCCCAGCCGCCGCCACCGCGCGGGGGTACGGCCCCCGCTGGGTCTGGCCTTGCCATGGGGTTGAATATAGCGGACCGTCGCTCGGTCAGGATAGGGATAGAGCGCGAGCCTTTGACTCGCCATTGCCCGGATGCCCGGATGCCCGGATGCCAGAATGCCAGAATGAGAGAGTCAGCGCGGACGAGGCCAGCGGCCCTCGCCTTGACTTGCCTGGGGGCGGCGATTCAGACTTCATGGTCTGTCGTTCCATTACAGGAGAAGACTTGCCATGCGTAACTTCTGGACAAATATGCACATCGCCGGGGCAGCAGTGGTCCTGGCTCTCACCTTTGGCGGCTGCGACGAGCTGCTCGGCGGCGGCACCGATGGCTTCGGGAGCAACCTCGACGGCGGCGGCGGCGGCGGAGCTGACAAGGGGGCGCCGCCCACCGGGATCGTGACCACGAAGACCGCGGGGCAGACGGTGGAGGTCGACTTCGCCACCGGCTCGGAGCGCTTCCTGGTGGTGCCGTACTCCGTCTCCTCCACCGCCGCGGACGCCATCGACTTTGACATCACTGTCACCGGCGGCGGCACCGGGACCACCTCGCACAAGCTGCGCTGGCGCCCGCCCGTGCCGCTGAAGGTGCGCAACCCGAAGCTCTGGCTCAGGTGGCAGCAGCGACTGGCGGTGGAGCGCTGGACGCGCCAGCAGGCTGTCATCGCCGCCGGCACGCGCCTGGTCCCGCTGCCGGGGGGCATGAACCAGCCCCTGGCGGGCTGCACCACCTCGGCCAGCTGCGCCAAGGCGGACCAGGTTTGCCACAACAAGACCTGCGTCTCGTCCGTGACCGTCAACGTGGCTGAGTTCTCCAGCGTCGGCACCATCAACGCCAAGGTGCGCAAGAAGGGCAAGATGGCCGCGGTGCTGGTGGACGCCAGCGACACCGTCTCTGCCAGCACCGTCAGCGCGATCCTCGACAAGTTCGAGAAGGTGATCTACCCGCGCGACGTGGGGCTGTTCGGCAACCCCAAGCTCAGCTCCGGTGGCGCCACCCTCTCCACCGACCGCAACGCCGACGGCCTGGTCTGGATCGTGATCTCCAAGCAGGTCTCGGCCAAGAAGCCCGCGGTGGGGTTCTTCAACGCCGTGGACTTCTCGGAGACCAAGAAGAACTCCAACAAGGCTGACATCCTCTACGTCGACGCCAAGTCCACGAGCAAGCTCACCGACGTCCATACGATCCTGGCCCACGAGTTCCAGCACCTGCTCAACTTCGCGGTCAAGAAGTACCGCCCCGAGAAGAACGGCCAGACCGGCTCCCTCGAGGCGCTCTGGCTGGACGAGGGGCTCTCCCACCTCGCGGAGGGCGCCTGCGGCTTCGGCGGCGAGAACGTCACCCTGCTGAACCAGGAGCTGTTCACCGCCATGGAGGACTACAGCGTCTTCTTCAAGGACGACGAGAAGGGCAACCGCGCCATGGCGCTGCTCTACCTCTGGTACCTGTTCGAGCAGAAGGGCGGGGTGAAGTACAACTCCGACGGCAGCATCAGCGACAGCGGCGGGGCGGCGTTCCTCAAGGCCCTGCGCGACCCGGGCAAGCAGGGCACGGCCGCCATCGACGCTGCCTACGGCAACCACAAGTCCGCCTTCGACGCATGGATCGCCGCGATGGCTCTGGACGGCCGCGGCGTCACCTCCTTCGCCGGCTACAACTACGGCCCCGCCAAGAGCGACCCGGTGCAGGGGGGCACCATCGGCCTGCGCGTCCGCGGGACGCTCAAGGACAACACCGGCGCCTCGGTGACCCTCAAGGGGCCCCTCGAGGAGGACCTCACCGGCGCCACCAATGACTCCGTGGCCAACGCCAGCGCCCGCTTCTACCTGCTCAAGGGCAAGAGCGGCAAGGTGAAGGTGAAGGTCACCACCGCCGAGAAGGACTTCCGCTACGCGGTGGTCAAGCTCAAGTAAGAGAGAGACCCCATGAAGACACCCGCCCTGTTGGTTACCGCCGCCCTGCTCACGCTGGCCCTCTGCCCCGCGGAGGCCAGCGCGAAGCCAGGTGCGCCTGCGACCCCTGCGGTCGAGGGTGAGCCGAAGGAGGGGCGGCTGCTGGTGGTGAGAGGGCAGGACGGCGGCGAGCCACAGCTCACAGACCGCAAGGGCGATCGCTTCTTGCTCACGGGCGCGGCTCGAGGGGAGCTGCTCAGGCTCGACGGCCACCGGGTGAAGGTCTGGGCAAAGCCGGGCCCGAAGAAGCTGATGACGCCCACCCTCGAGGTGGGGCGCTACGAGATCATGAACGCCGGCTATGGCCTGCCCAGGGTGGGCCAGCTCCGCCTCGAGGGCGACCGGCTGTCCCTGGCGCCTGCCAAGGGCGACCCGCTGAACCTGAAGGCGGGGCGGTCCATGAGCCGCAAGCTGCGCAAGCGCCTCGGGTGCAAAGTGTGGGTGGTCACCCGCAAGCCGGGCAAGACCGCCGCGCGGGTGCGCAGGTTCGGCTGGCTGTCGTGCCCGCCGGACAAACCGAAGAAGACCAGGCAGGACCCCGGCGCCGAGGCGCCAGGGACCGGCAAAACCGTGAAGCAAACCAAAGGAGAGTGACCATGAAGAGACGCGCCACGCTGTTGGCCGCGCTGGTAGCGCCGATGCTGCTGATCTACGGCGTAAGCCAGGCCGAGGAGGAGGACCCGTTCGCTGCCGGTGAGGACGCGCTCGCCGTGGCTGACGACGACGGCAGCGAGTCCCTCCGGGCCAAGCTGAAGCTGACCAAGATGGCGCCGGATATGATCATGGTCCGGGTGCTGGCGGTCAACGACAAGGCGTACCCCGACTGCGTCATGACGGTGAAGGTGCTCAAGGAGGCCGACAAGAAGGAGAAGGCGCTCAAGCTCATCGGCCGGGGCAAGAAATACCGGTTCAAGCCGATCCTCAAGACCAGGGGCAAGGGCAAGAAGGCCCGCGTGGATCTGTCGGACGACATGACCCAGAACAACCTCGGCGCCTGCTACTACCCGAAGAAGACCAAGCTGATCATCAAGGTGGGCGGGGTGGATCTGAAGGCCAAGGTGTTCACCGCCACGGAGATCTACCTCAAATAAAGCAGCGCCCTACCGCTCCTCCCACATATCCCTCAGCGTACCGAAGTCATCATCCTGCAGCGGCTCGACCACCATGTGCGTGCCTGGCGCGTCGTAGTCGTACACCAGCCCCTCGAGCTCCAGGTAGACATTGCCGGGCAGGGAGAGGAACAGCTTCACCGGATCGCCCGCTTCGAGCTTCGGCTCGGGGCGGATCCTGAACACAGCCCGCCAATCGTCCAGGTTCAGGTCCAGGGTGCGCCGCAGCTGCGCCGGGTCAGCCACCCGCAGCATGATGGAGGGGGGCTTTCCCGGGCCGAGGGCGGCGGGAAGCAGGCGCCGGGTCTCGGCGTCCAGCTTCGGCTTCTTCGGCTTCTCCGGCTCGGGCTCCGGCTCGGGCTCCGGCTCCTGCTCGGCGGCCGGTCGCTCGCCCGTGGAAGCGTCGAACTCCCATACATCGGGCTCCTTGTCCTTGATCTTGAAGGAGGGCTCGTCGGCCAGCTCCAGCTCCAGCTGCCCATCCGCTTCCTCGTCCTCCGCCGCGTCCTCGTCGGGCGTGCCGTCGGTCAGATCAATGAGGCCGTCATCACCGTCATCGTCGTCGCTTGACAGGTGGACATCGTCGTCGTCGTCGTCCGACAGCTCGACGGCGTCCTCCACGGGGACCGAGCTGGTCTCCTCGATCCAGGCGCCCACCAGATCGGCCACGCCGTCGGGCAAACCCTCGTCGGGCTCGGCCTTCGCCGCCTCGGCTTCCCGCTTCTTGCTGCCCTCGGCTGCCAGGATCAGCGCGTCGAGGCCGGTGATCTCTCGCGGTTCGAACGACTCGGCGGCAGGCGGCTCGGATTGCCCGGACTCCTGGCGGGCCCTGGCCTTGGCCGAGGGCGTCTCCTCGACGGTTTGGTCGGGATCGGGCTCCGCCTCATGCTCGGCGACCGCGTCACCGAACCCCGGGTCCGAATCAGAGTCCTTGTTGAGCACCGGCACGGCCACCGCCTCCCCGGACAAAGATCGCTGGCTCTTCTCCTCGCGCTCTTTCTCCGCCAGGGCCTCGCCCTCCGCGCCCATCTTCTGGCGAAGGATGTCCTCGAACCGCCGCCGCTCTCCGGCCTCCTCCTCCTTGCGTTGCTCCTCGGCAGAGACCGCCTCCTCCAGCTCCTCCTCCCGCGCCTCCTCCAGCTCCTGTCGCTCCTGCTCCTCCTTCAGCTTCTTGATGGCGCGCTTGCGCAGCTGGCTCGCGGCGCCGCCCAGCGGGATGGCGTGCGCGCTCACCTTGGGGGTGGCCTCTTCCGCATCCGGTCGCGGACTCCGCTCGGGCTCCGCTGCCTGCGATGCCTTCCTGACATGGCGGGTCAGCTGTGGCGGCAGGTGGCCTGGATCAAACAGCTTGAGCGCCGGGTTGGCCCGGGCCAGATCACGCCTGAAATTGTCCTGGCGTCCCTCTTCCACCAGCCCGTAGTCCCCCAGGTGCAGGTGGCCCTTGGGCAGCCGGCAGAAGTCCAGCGGCAGGCGGGTGTCCACCTGCACCATCACGTCCACCAGATCGGCGCCGGTGTCCATGTCCAGCCGGATGCGCACCTCGCCGCCCATGGCCAGCTCCTCCTCGCACCAGAGCAGGGATTGGTGGTGGTTCATCCACCACACTTCCCCGGGGATGAGGCCGAAGTGGCCCACCACCATGCAGGAGAGCACCCGCTTCATCTTGAGCTTCGCAGCGGGGATGTTTTTGGTCGAATCAGCCACGTCGGCTCATTATAAAGAACAAGTCGACCCGGATGCGAGAAAAACCGACTTTGGACACTGTGCCCGGCTTCAATTGAGGCCGCTCGGCTCCGGCTCCTCCACCGTGACCTTGAGCATGGTCAGCTGCTTGAGCTTCCACGACTCGATGATGGTGCCGGAGTCGGGGAACTCCAGCAGCCCATCCACCAGCGCCGGAATGAACAGGATCGCCTCGGCGTCGCCGTTGTAGCCCAGCTGCACCAGCATCTCCTCCTCGAAGCGCTGGCAGCGGTCCTCACAGCAGTAGAAGTCGTTGGCCACCCGGTAGAGGCCCTCGTCCGGCAGCGGCTCCAGGCTCTCGGCGTACGCCTCGTCAGGCACGGTGGTGCCCGACTCGTGAAAGATGGCGCGGTTGTTGACCCAGTCCTGCGGCAAGTAGACCCCGGGGCCCGGATCGCCGTGGTTGTGGTAGTAGACCAGCATGCCGGAGTGGATGCCGTCAGCGATGGGGCGCGTGGTGCGGTAGATGCCGCACGGCACTTTCTCCCGGGCCATCAGAAGAACCTCTTGGGCTGCTTGTCGCAGAACTGCTTGCCGCCCACACGATCGGCCTCCTCGTCGATGACGTCGAGCAGGGTCTCCGGGTCGAGGTCCCCGTGGTACTTGCGGCCGTTGAGAAAGAGGGTCGGCGTGGCCTTTACGCCGTTGCGCAGCCCCTCCTTCTTGGCCTCCACCAGCGCCTTGCGCAGCGACTTGTCCTTGAGGGCCGCGGCGAACGCGCCGGCCTCCATCCCGGTGGCCGCGGCCCAGACGGGCAGCTTGTCCCCGGAGAAGCTGTCGAACTCCTTGTACAGCTTGAGGGTGTAGGGCCAGAACTGCCCCAGCTTCTGGGCCGCCATGAACGCCATGCCGCCGGCGGCGGAGCCCTTGTGGCCCCTGATGGGGAACGCCTTGAAGTAGAGCTTCGCCCGCCCCTTGAGCCCGCCCGCGTGGATCTGTCGGTACAGCCTCGGCACCGCCTTGGCGCAGAACGGGCACCGCGCGCAGGCGTAGACCACCACCGTCACCGGGGCGCCGGCCTCCCCCGCGGGCGCCATGCCCTCGAGGGATATCTTCGCCTTCTTGCCCACCGCGCTCATGCTGCGGGCCCTGCGGTCCAGGGCGTCCTTGATCGCCTTGGGCGCCTGATTGCGGGCCACGCGGCGGCAGATGTCGTCGCGCAGGCGCTTCGCCAGCTTGCACACCTTCTTCTGCTTGAGGCAGCTGGTCAGCGCCTCGTCGCAGCAGTCGTAGGGGTAGGTCTTCTTCATCACCCCCCGGGCGATCTTTTTCTGGTCAGCGTTGAGCTTGCCGCATGGGGTGGCGCTGGCGGTGGCCGCGACAAGCAGGAGTCCGGCCGCGCATAGGATCGGGGCGTATCTCATGGTGATCTCCTCCGTCTGGGTAATATACCCGAAACGCGGCCCCTGATATTCACCTCGGATCTTCGTTATGATGCGCCCGACCTGATAATCGGCAACCGAACGAGGAGCGACAAATGAGCGATATCCCGGACGCGAAGAAGGTGGTCATCGTCGGCGCGGTGCGCACCCCCGTGGGCGCCATCGGTGGCGGGCTGGCGCCGCTGCTGGCCCGTGACCTGGCCACCCTGGCCATCAAGGCCCTGCTGGGCCAGACCGGGGTCGATCCCGCCATGGTGGAGTACACCTGCATGGGCTGGGTGATGCAGGACCCGCGGTCGCCGAACCTGGCCAAGACCGCGGCGGAGTTCGCCGGCGTGCCGCACACCTCGCCCGGCACCACCTTCCACGAGAACTGTGCATCGGGCGGGGCCTCCATCCACAGCCTGGCGCGGCGCCTGATGCTTGGAGAGGTCAGCCTCGGCATCGCGGGCGGCGTGGAGTCCATGAGCAACGTCGCGCGCTACCTGTACACCGGGCGCACCAAGGGGCAACTGTACGGCGACATGACCCTGGTGGACGGCCTCTTCGGCGCGCTGACCGACACCAACGTGGGCAAGCGCGGCGAGCTCATGGGCCTGCTCACCGAGCGCCTGGTGGAGAAGTACGGGGTGACCCGCGAGGAGCAGGACGACATCGCCTTCCGCAGCCACCAGAACGCGCTCAAGAGCTGGGCCGACGGCATGTTCGCCGACTACGTCATCCCGGTGGAGGTCCCCCGGCGCAAGAAGGACCCGCTGGTGGTGGACCAGGACGAGGGGCCCAGGGAGATCCCGCTGGAGAAGTTCCAGGCGGCGCGGCCTTACTTCAAGCCCGACGGCGGCACCATCACCTCGCTCAACGCGTCCTCGCTCAACGACGGCGCCGCGGTGCTGATGCTGACGACGGCGGCGCGCGCCGCCGAGCTCGGCGGCGCGCCGCGGGCGGCGCGGGCCGGCGTCCCCAACGGGGGCGGGGAGCGCGAGTGCATGGGGGCGGGGGGGGTCCAGGTTTGCGGGGCTAGGGTGGACAGGGCGGTTATGGGGGCGGTCGGCCACGACGACCACCTGCTCAATGTCAACACCCCGGCCGATCTGCAGCGCGCCCGCGCCGCAGTCGCAGGCCACCCCGACGGCACATCCCGGCCGGACAAGGAGACCAGGTCATGATCTTCCGCAACAAAGCCAGAGATCGCGTACACACGCTGCTACGTGAATACACCGAGTTGATCGGCGATACCGTCAAGGAATTCGCCAACATGCTCAATGACTACCTGTCGGCGGACAAGCAGTTCAAAGAGGAGACCCGGCACCTGCATGACATGGAGGGCCAGGCCGATCGCGTGCGCCGGACCATCGAACACGAACTCTACGCCGGGGCCATGTTGCCCGCCTATCGGCAGGACTGGATCGTGCTGGTCGAGATCCTCGATCGCGTCGCCAACAAAGCCGAGGAGGCGGGCGACATGATCTACCTCATTCGACCAGAAGTGCCGGAAGCCCTGCACGAGGACTTGCGGCGGGTGGCTGCCTTGACCACCGCCGCCTTCGAGCCCGTGCCCGGCCTCATCGAGAAGCTGCTCCACGACAATTTCGATGTCGCCGATGAGGTGCGCAACATCGAGATCCAGGAAGGCAAGATCGACAAGCTGCAGTTCCACCTCACGCGCCGGGTCTACAAGGAGCATGACGAGCTGGAAAAGGTCGACAAACTGGTCCTCAAGCAGGTGATCGACAAGCTCGCCAGCGTGAGTGATCGCATCGAGAACGTCGGCGACCGCATCGCCATCATCGCCACCAAGCGCCAGTTCTGACGCCGGCTTTGGCCCGGTCGCGCAGCGCGATCAGCGACGCGATCAGCGGCCTACCCACCCTCCAAGCGGGAGTAAAATGGGGTTCGGAATCGTCATCGGCATCACGCTTGCCGGCCTGTACGTCGGCGCCAACATCGGCGCCAATGACTCGGCCAACTGCATCGGCCCCTCGGTGGGCGCCGGACTGGTTCGCTACCGCACGGCCATCATCGCGGTCGCCATCTTTGTCGCCCTGGGCGCTCTGCTACAGGGCGACCTGGTGCTCAAGACCGTGGGCAAGGGCATCGTCACCGACCCGTTGAGCGAGGCGGCGGTGGTGTCGGCGCTCGTCTGCGGCGGCATCTTCGTGTCCATCGCCACGTTCCTGAAGATCCCTGTCTCCACGTCGCAATCCATCGTGGGAGCGGTCGCGGGAGTCGGCCTCGCAGGTCAACTGAACGTCGACTGGAGCAAGACGTTCACCATCATCCAGTCATGGATCCTCTGCCCCATCCTGGCGATGGTCATGACCTACGTGCTCTATCGACTGACCCTGGCGGCGCTCAAGCGCATGGGCGGCTCGTCCGCTGCGCGCGAGGCGCTGCGCTGGCTGGTGCTCGCCTCAGCGGCCTACGCGGCCTATTCGCTGGGCGCCAACAACCTGGGCAACGCCATCGGCCCCATCGCCGCCCTGGATTCCGACGCCTTCAACATGCGCTGGCTGACCGTTTTGGGCGCCCTGTCCATGGCCGCCGGCGCACTGCTCTTCGGCCGCGGCGTCTGCGAGACGGTGGGGCGGAGCATCATCCCCCTGGACCTGCCTGGTGCGTTCGCGGTGCAGGTCTCGGCGGGATTCGGCCTGCACCTCTTCTCCATGCTCGGCGTGCCTGTCTCCACCTCCCAGGCGGTCGTTGGAGCGCTGGCCGGCATCGGCCTGTATCGCGGCATCAAGACCCTGTCGCGGCGCAAGATGGCCGAGGTGGTGGTCGGCTGGGTGGCCACGCCTACGCTGGCTGGACTGGTCTCCTTCTGCATCTACTGGATGATCAGGCAGTTCTGACACGACCCGTGGCGGTCGGGAGGGACCGATCAGGATCGGCGGCTTGTTCTTTACACTTTGCCGTGCGCGACCGGGCAGCGGCACGCTGCCCGTATGCAGTGGAGAAGCCAGGAAAATCACACTCTTCCTGGCTGGGGGCCGAGCCCCGGCCCCCCAGAAGATAGACAAGGGGCCGGTCAGGCAACTCTCAAGTTGCCTGACCGGTCCCGGTCGGGAGAGTTGGCCATGAGCGAGCGGAGCGACAACTTCCCCACACAGGCACGGGCCATCATCGTCGGCGGCGGCATCGTCGGCTGCGCCACCGCGTACCACCTCGCCCGAGCCGGCTGGGGCGAGGTCTTGCTATTGGAACGCGGCGAACTGTCCTGCGGCAGCACCTTTCACGCCGCCGGACTGGTCGGCCAGCTGCGCTCGGATGCGTCCATCACCCGCCTCCTTGGCGAGTCCGTGGCGCTCTACCGCGACATCGAGGCCGAGACCGGCCAGGCCACCGGCTGGCGCCAGTGCGGCGGCTTGCGCCTGGCCTGCACCGACGAACGCATGGCGGCCCTGAAGCGCCAGGCCACGACCGCGCGCAGCTTCGGCATGGAGATGCACCTGCTCAGCCCCCAGGAAGCGGGCAAGATGTGGCCGCTGATGCAG
Organism: uncultured Enterobacterales bacterium; assembly: GCA_964512185.1. Classification (GTDB taxonomy): domain Bacteria; phylum Myxococcota_A; class UBA796; order UBA796; family JAFGLY01; genus CAZEJJ01. Next base: position 79,625 of record CAZEJJ010000003.1, read on the forward strand.
GTCGATGACGTGGTCGGCGCCGCCTTCCTGCCCACCGATGGCGCGGCCAGCCCCTCGGACATCACCCGCGCCCTGGCCCGGGGCGCCAAGATGCACGGCGCGCGCATCATCGAGAACTGCCCGGTGACCGGCGTGGTCGTTGCCGACGGCCGTGTGGCCGCGGTCGATACCGACAAGGGGCGCATCCATTGCGAGGTCATGGTCAACGCCTGCGGCCAGTGGGCGCGCGCTTTTGGCCGCATGGCCGGAGTCGAGGTGCCGCTGATCAGCGTCGAGCACCAGTTCATGATCACCGAACCCATCGATGGCATCGAGCGCGACCTGCCGACCCTGCGCGATCCGGATCGGCTGACCTACTACAAAGAGGAGGTGGGCGGCCTGGTCATGGGCGGCTACGAGCCCAACCCCATCCCGTGGGCGGTGGATGGCATCCCGGACGGCTTCATCTACAAGCTCCTGCCGAGCAACTACGACCACTTCGAGCAGCTGGCCGAGCTGGCCATGGCGCGGGTGCCGGCCCTGCAGACAGCGGGCATTCGGCAGCTCATCAACGGCCCAGAGGCCTTCACGCCGGACGGCAACTTCATCCTGGGTGAGGCGCCGGAGGTGCAGAACTACTTCGTGGCCGCCGGCTTCAACGCCTTCGGCATCGCCGCCGCCGGGGGCGCTGGCTGGGCGCTGGCGGCCTGGATCATGGGTGGCGAGCCGCCCTACGACCTGTGGCCGGTGGACATCCGCCGCTTCGGACTGCCCCATCGCGACATCGGCTGGGTGCGCAATCGCACGCTGGAGCTCTACGGCAAGCACTACACCATCAGCTGGCCGCAGGAGGAGCACGAGAGCGCCCGTCCGCTGCGAAGATCGCCCCTGTACGAGCGCCTGAAGTCACGCGGGGCCTGCTTCGGCGAGAAGCTGGGCTGGGAACGACCCAACTGGTTTGCGCCCGATGGCGTCACCGCCCGCGACGAATACAGCTTCGAGCGGCCCAACTGGCATGAACACGTCGCCGCCGAACACCTGGCCGTGCGGGAACACGTGGGCATCTTCGACCAGAGTTCGTTCGCCAAATTCCTGGTCGTGGGCAGAGACGCGGGTCGCGCCTTGAGCTGGATCTGCGCCAACCACGTCGACCGCGAGATCGGCCGCCTGGTCTATACCCAGCTGTGCAACAGCCGGGGCGGCATCGAGAGTGACCTGACCGTCGGTCGCCTGGGACAGGACCGCTTCTACATCGTCACGGGCACGGGTTTCGCCACCCACGACCTGCACTGGATCGAGCGCAACATCCCGGTCGGGCTCGACGCCCAGGTGGTGGACGTGACGTCTGCTTACGCGGTCATTTGCGTGCACGGCCCGCGCTCGCGCGAGCTGCTGCAGCCTCTCTGCGACAAAGATCTGGGCGCCGACGCCTTCCCCTTCGCCACCTTGCAGAACCTGACGATCGCCGGCGCGCCGGTGCGCGCGTTGAACGTCACCTACGTCGGCGAGCCAGGCTGGGAGCTGCACGTGCCGGTCGAGTTCGCGGTCGGGCTGTACGACGCCATCGTGGCCGCTGGCCCCGCGCACGGCCTGGTGGATGCGGGCTACCGGGCCATCGAGACCATGCGCCTGGAGAAGGGCTTCCGCGCCTGGGGCAAGGACCTCACACCGAGCGTGACGCCGCTGGAGGCAGGACTGGGTTGGGCGGTGAAGCTCAAGACCGACCTGGACTTCCTGGGCCGCGAGGCGCTCACGGCGCAGAAGGCCGCCGGTCTGAAGCGGCGCCTGGTACGCATCATCGTCGACGATCCCGACGTGGTCCTGTGGGGCCGCGAGACCCTGTTGCGCGACGGCGAGCCGGTGGGTTGGCTCACCAGCGCCGGCCATGGCCATCGTGTGGGTGCGGGAGTTGGCTTGGGGCTGGTATCATGTCAGGCGGGCATCAACCGGAAGTGGCTACGCGGCGGGCGATGGTCGCTCGAGGTGGCCACCGAAGAGGTCGCGCTGCGCGACATCCGCTTCTGAGTCTCGATCCGTCTGACAGCCAAGGTCCCGTCACCGCCACCAAAAGCGACCGGGCGCCTTGTTCGCCCGGCGCCCCGGCACCAGCCTCTGGGGACAAACCCCACGCCAGGCATCTGGAGCCCCCGTTGTCCCAACCCGATTCCCCATCCTCAGGTTCACACCGCCGGCTCGAGATCGCGGGCATCATCGTCTTCGCGCTGTTGACCTGTGGCTCCGTCTGGCGCCTGGCCGTGGCGTGGCCGGCGACCGCCGATGGCGCCGGTTGGGTGGTGGCAGGTGGCCTGCTGGCCGGCTGGCTGTTTGCAGACTTCTCGTCGGGTTTCGTGCACTGGGCGGCTGACAACTGGGGCGAAGAGCACTGGCCGCTGGTGGGGCCCGGCTTCGTGGCGCCCTTCCGCTACCACCACGTCGACCCCAAGGACATCGCCCGGCACGACTTCGTGGAGACCAACGGCAACAACTGCATCATCTCGTTGTGGACCTTCTACTGGCCGATCACCCTGCCGGCAGTGCCTTCGTCCTGGTCGCTCTTCCTGGCCGTGTTCTGGCTGACCGTGGCGCTGGCGGTCCTGGCCACCAACCAGTTCCATGCCTGGGCCCACGCCGACCATGTGCCAAAGTGGGTGCGCGTGCTGCAGCAGTTGCGGCTGATCCTGCCGCCAGACCACCACGACCTGCACCACCGGGCGCCCCATGACCGCAACTACTGCATCACCTGCGGCTGGTTGAACGAGCCGCTGCGCCTGCTGCGCTTCTTCGAGACGGTGGAGTGGTGCATGACCGCGGTGACCGGTCACCTGCCGCTGCATTCCAAGTCGGGGCAGGGCGGCCCGCGCGAGCCCTGACAAGGTCGGCGCCTCGATGCGCCGTGGCCTGCGGCAGTGCGCCAACGGCAGGGGTGCCGCAATCGACTCAAAGGAGAGGTGCCCCTGAACGGGTCACGGCTCATCGCTCTCGAGCAGCAGTTCGCTGGCCAGCGACTTCTTGTTCTTGGCGCCGAGCTTCTGCAGCTTCTCCACCTGGCCCACCAGGCCACCGCGGCCCGTCAGGCGACCCTTTGCGGTCTGCAGGCTGCCCTGGGCGCGGTCCAGGGCGACGCCGATTTGCAGCAATGACTCGGTGAAGTTGGCGAACTTGTCGTACAAAAGACCGGCCCGGTCGGCGATGTCCTGGGCGTTGCGGGTCTGGTCCTCGTGCTTCCACATGTGGCGGATGATGCGCAGCGCCAGCAGGAGCGTGGACGGGCTGACCACCATGATTCCGCGCGCCATGGCATCCATGAAGAGCTTCTCATCGGCCTTCAGGGCGGCCAGGTGGGCCGCTTCGAGCGGATTGAACATCAGCACCATGTCGAGCGAGCGCAGCTCCGGCAGCTGTTCGTAGGACTTGTCCGACAAGCCCTTGATGTGGCCCCGCACGGCCTGCACATGGGCGGCCAGCGCGGTGGCGGCTTCATCGTCACTTGCTGCGTTGGCGTAGCGCTCGTAATGCACCAGGGAGAGCTTCGAGTCGATGACCACATCCTTGCCATCGGGCAGGTGAACCACAGCGTCGAGGAAGAACTGGTTGCCGTCCCGATCCTTCTGCGACGACTGGAGTTCATACTCCCGCCCGTCGGTCAGCCCCGAAGCACTCAGCACCGACTCGAGCAGGTACTCCCCCCAGTCGCCACGAGTCTTGGCCTCGCCCTTGAGCGCCCGCGTGAGATTGTCGGCCTCCGTGGAGAGTTGCTCGCTCTTTTCGTTGAGGCGTATGAGCTGTTCCTTGAGGCTCACGTTCTGCTTGATGCTGGCCTCGTGCACCGTGTCCACGCGCTCGCGGAATTCCTTGAGTTGGGTCTTCAGCGGGTTCAGCAGGTGCTCGAGTTGTTCCTTGCTCTGTTCCTTGAGCGCCTGGCCCTTCTTCTCCAGGACCTCCTGGGCCAGGGCCACGAAGCGCTCGCGCATCTCGGCGTGGTCCTTCTTCAGATCCGCCAGGCGTTGCTCCGCCGCCAGCAGCTGGGCGTCTTTCGCCCTGGTCAGCCCCTCTTTCTCAGCGTCTGCCTGCTGTTGCAGGGCCCGAAACTCGATGTCCTTTGTTTGCGCAAGCGCCTGGATCTCCTGGTCCAGGAGATCCACCCTTCGCTGCAACTCGACGTTGGCGAGCGATGTCTTCTGATGAGCGCTCAACTGCGCTTGCAGGCTCGCCGCACGGCCGCGCAGCACCGAGTCGGGCCCCCGACGCCACAGCCACATCAACAGCGCGCCCAAAGCGACCCCCAACGCCAGCCCGATCGCAAATTCACCAGACATGGGACCTCCGTGGGCGAAAGGGTGCCACAGAATCATGCGCGGTGTCGGTCGATTCGGCTCTGGGAATCGTCAGCGCGGCGTCTGAGGGCGCCAGGCAGCCATCAGGAAGTCGAGCAGGCGACGAAGTGCTTCTGGCAGCTCTTGGCCGCGCAATTGTTGACGCACGCCTTGCCCTTGTTGCCGCACTTGTCGGCGCAGCCATCCCAGCATTGCACCGCGTTCAGCCAGGTGGTCGCGGCGGGTTTGCTGGCTTTTTCGATGCAGCCGAAGAGGCACTTGGCCTTGGTGGCCTCGCTGCCGCTGTTGCAGCCCTCGCTGCAGGTCACCAGCCCGGCGCAGCTGCCGGTGCCGGAGGGCGCCGCGCAGGTGAGCATCTCGTCCATGCAGCCGGTCGCCGGGCTCCAGACGGTGCAGGCGAGCAGGTCCACGAAGGCCGCGGCGCTGACGGTGGAGGCCTTGTGCATGCAGTCGAGGGCGCAACCGAAGCCGCTGGTATCCGACTTTCCCTTGCTGCACTGGTCAGTGCAGAGCCAGGTTGCGGCGCACTTGGCCTTGCCGGTGGGCTCGGCGCAGGCCAGGTAGGTCTGCTTGCACACGCCGCTGGCGGGTGTGGCGCCCTCGCCGCATTCGATGGTCTCCGCGACCAGTCCCTGGCCCTTGGGGCTGACGCCGGGCAGACAGAGGGTGGCGCACTCGGCGTCGCTCGCCCCGGCCTCCTTGCAGGGCCCCACACAGCTCCAGTAGTCCCCACAGGTGCCCTTGCCTTTGTCGGTGCCGGCGACGCAGGCATACCAGGGGTCGACGCACACCTTCTGCCAGCTCTTGCCCTGGTCATCGGCGTCGGCGATGCAGGAGGCCAGCGTGGCGAATGACAACTTGTTCGGCGCGTCCATGGAGGCGTGGCAGGTGGCCCAGCAACCGTAGGGATCGTCCTCTTCGAAGCTGCACTCCTTGTCGCCGCAGATGAACGCGTCGCCGCAGGTGCCGGCGCCCACCTTGCCATCATCGATGCAGTCCAGCAGCGGGCCCATGCAGCGCTCATGCACGCAGTCGTCGACGCAGGATTCGCCCTTGCCGGCGCACTTGCCCTGCACGCATTGGCCGTCGACGCAGGCGATGAGCGCGTTGAGCTCGACCTTGGCCTTGCCCTGGGTCTGGGACATGCAGCTGGCCACACAGGTGATGGGCGAGGACGCCTTGTGACAGGTATGCACGCAGTCCGCACCGGCATGACAGGTGGTGTTGGGGCCGCCCGTGGTGCCGGGACCGCCAGAGCCGGGGTCGCCGCTTCCACCAGCGTCGGCCTGGCCACCGTTGCCCGGGTCGCCACCGCCAGCGCCCGGGTCGCCGCCGCCGTTGCCCGCGTCGGGTTTGCCTGTCGCGCCAGGATCCGTGGCTCCTCCTGTGCCAGCATCTGGTTGAGCCGTGGCGCCGGCGTCGGCGGCGCTCGCCGAACCGCCATCCGCAGCCAGGCTGCCGCCGTCCACGCCGCCATCCACAGTGCCTACAACGCCCGTGCTGCCATCAGCCAAAGCGTCGGTGCCACAACCCGCCGCGAGCGCGGCTGCCATCCCAATACAAATCGAGGTGATCGTTCGCATGAAATCCTCCCGGCCATTCCGGCCCGCAGCCCATGCAGAGCAAGCGCCATGCCCTTTCGGCCACGTCGGAGAAATTCTCTTTATTATTGGTCTATTGAGGCGAGTGATTGGCGGCCTTCAGCGGACCTCCCACGGCTTGATGCACGCGTGCACCGCCGCCCCTGCACACCCCTGTCACATGTGCGGCGAGGCCCAACGCTATTGCCAGGAGCAAGCCCCCCAGCCACCCACCTTCTCCTGGCGGGCCTTCTGCTGCATCAGCACCGAGATCTGCTCGTGCGCGTTGCCCTTGGCGTAGGGGTAGAACACCGGCCCATATCCGAGCCGCACCAGCCGGGCGTTCAACTGCACCGCCTTGTTCCCAGTGGCCGCCTCCTTGAAGTAGACGTAGCGCAGCAACCGGTCGTACTGGTCCTTGTTCGGCTGGTTGGGATCCTTGACCAGGCAGACGATGCCGACCTTCTTCACGGTCTTGTAGGTGAAGCTGCTGGCGTCCTTGGCGTAGCAATCGGCGGTCTTGATTTCGGGTGTATTGACGATCAGCAGGCGCACGATCTCGCCGTTGGTCAGCACCAATGTGTCGCCATCCTTGGTCTGCTTGACGCCATACCAGGCGCCCTGCAGGCCGCACTCCTTTTCGGTGGCGAAGATGTGGTCCAGGTTCGTGTCCGCCTGGCACACGCCGAGGTAGTCGGCACAACAACTGCCGGACTTGCCGCAATCCCACCGACACTGGCAGGGCTTGCTGCTGTCGAATGGTTTGCCGCAGCGACCGATGCAGGAGTTGAGCTTGGGTTTGCAGAGCGCATCCCAGTCCTTGCAGCAGTTGCCGTACTTGGGACATTGATCGTTGCACTGACAGGGCAGCGAAGGGTTGTAGGCGGCCATGCACTTGCCCTGGCAGGACTGAGCGCCCCCGCCTGTATCCGGCACAGCGGCGTCCGGCTTGCCGGCGTCGACCGGGCCCGCATCTGGCTTGCTGGCGTCCGCCGCTACATCCTTTGCGCCAGTGTCGACCGCGCCCGCGTCCACCACACCGGCATCCGAGGTCGCGCCGCCGTCAGTGGGTGCCGCCGAATCCGCTCCGCCGTCGGTGTTGTAGGTGGGCGGCACGGTCCCGACCCCACCGCCGTTGGTGCTGGCGCAGCCGATCAGCGACGCCAGGGCGAGCGCGGCATACAAGGGCAGGGCGCCATGGCGCATGGGGGCACTCCAGTCGCGATCTTGAAAGCCGGCACGCGAGGCGGCAGCAAGCCTACTTGCTGCCATAGATGCGCAGCTTGTCCACGAACCAGCCCGAGGTCCCATTCTTCTGGCCATCGCCCGAGTTGAAGCGATAACGCAGCTGGAACTTCTTGCCGGCGAACTTGTACAGGTTCAACGTCACCTTGCGCCACTTCTTCTGGTCGTTGGCGGTGCGCGGCGCGATCCAGGTGCTGGTGCTGCTGGAGTTGCACTGGTTCTGCTTGCCGCTGCACGAGTAGGTGGCGTTGCAGCAGTTCTTGAAGCCGTCCACCGACGCCTGCATGAAGCCGCGGTCGTAGTACACCGTGTTGTTGGCGTAGGGCTCGGCGTCGATCCACGACCAGTAGACCGCCGTGAGCGTCTTGTAGCCGGTGGCGTCGATCCACTTGCTGAAGGTGGCCGTCGCTGCGTTGGCGTTGCTGCTGTTGTTGGACTTGCAGTCCTTGACGCCGCAGAAGTTCTTGCCGTTGTTGAAGTTCAGCGTGCAGTCGGCGATCACCGGCTTGGGGTTCGCCGGCGTCTTGTCGATGGCGAAGGTGACGTTATTGCGCTTCATGTCGACCACATTCCAGCCACCCTCGCCGCACTTGAAGTCGCGGCTGAAGAAGGGCTTCTGACAGTCAACCGACTTGCTGCAGTCGGGATCGGCGCAGTCCACCTTGTCGTCGAAGTCGTTGTCCTTGCCGTCGCCGCAGATCTCCTTGCAGCCCGTCTTGCCTTTGCAGGCGGGGTCGAAGCAGTCGATCAGGCCATTGCCGTCGTTGTCGACCTTGTCGGTGCAGATTTCAGGTGATGCCTTGGCGCCCACCACCAGGTCGTCAATGAAGAAGCCCTTGTGATTGTTCTGCCCGGAACCATTGGGGTACTGCAGCCGGAAGCGGATGCGGAACTTCTTGCCCTTGACCTGGTTCACCGTGACGTTGATGGGCCGCCACTTCTTCATATTCGACGGGCTCTTGGACAGGTAGAAGCCATACAGCACGCTGCCCTCTTCGCTGATGAGATCGACCCGCGGCCGGTCGCTGCCGCCGCTGTCGACGTCGTACCAGGTGCGGAAGCGCAGCACTGCGGGACCGGGCAGTTTGGTGCCGTCGATCAGCGGTGAGGTGGCGTCGCCGGTGGGATGCTGGCAGCTGTTGCCGGCCTTGTCGCAGTAGTCCTTGCCGTTGTTGAAGTTGAGGTTGCAGCCGGACTTCTCTTCGCCGCCCACCTTGGGCGTCATGTCCACCTGCCAGAGCACCTTCTTGCCGCCCGGCTTGTCGAGCCACCAGCCCTTGCCCTTGTCCTTGCACTCGAAGGTGTCCTTGAAGAGGTGACAGGTGCTGCTGTCACCGGAGATGCACTTGCCTGCCTTGCAGGTCTCTTTCTTGGTGCATTCCAGGCCGTCCTTGCAGGCGGTGCCATCCTTGATGGCTTTGTAGGTGCACTTGCCGGTCTTGGCATCGCAGGCATCCGTGGTGCAGGACGTGCCGTCGTTGCAGACCTGGTTGGCGCCCCCCTTGCACTTGCCATTGCTGCAGACGTCGCCGTAGGTGCAGAGGTTGCCGCTGTCGCAGGGCGCCTTGTTGGGGCCGAAGCTGCACTTGCCGGTCTCGGCGTTGCACTTGTCCACGGTGCAGGCGTTGCCGTCATCGCAGGTGGGCCCGCCGCTGCCGACGCATTTGCCAACCTTGCAGGTGTCGCCGGCGGTGCACTTGTCCCCGTCGTCGCACTTCGGCGTGCCTTCCACGGGGGTGTGCACGCACTTGCCGGCGTCGCCGTCGCACTTGTCGACCGTGCACGAGCTCTTGTCATCGCATGACTTCTTGCTGCCACCGCCACATGAGCCGGCCTTGCAGACCGTGCCGGAGGTGCAGAAGTTGCCGTCATCGCAGGCGCCATCCTTGCCGCCCCAGCTGCAGTCGCCGGTCTTGGGATCGCAGTTGGTGATCTTGCAGGGTCCGCCATCTTCGCACTTGGACTGGGTGCCCGCGCACTTGCCGCCGGCGCAGGTCTCGTTGGTGGTGCAGACGCTGCCGTCATCGCACTTGCCGCTGTGGGGCGTGTGCACGCAGCCCTTGGTCTTGTCGCAGGTGTCGGTGGTGCACGGATTCTTGTCGTCGCAGGCGTCTGCCTTGGCGCCGGCCACGCACTTGCCGTTGCTGCACTTGTCGCCATCGGTGCACGCGTCGCCGTCGCTGCAGGCGGCCTCGTTGGCCTCCCAGCCGCAGCCGACCTTGGGGTCGCAGCTGTCGTCGGTGCAGGGGTTCAGGTCGTCGCAATCCACCTTGGCGCCGACCGCGCACTTGCCGGCCTTGCAGGTGGAGGCGTCCTTGCACGCGTCCTTGTCGCCGCAACTGGCGCCCTCCTTGGCCGGTGTGTAGACGCAGCCCTTGGACTTGTCGCAGCTGTCGGAGGTGCAGGGGTTGTTGTCGTCGCAACCTTCGTCGCTGCCCACTTTGCAGGCGCCGTCGGCGCAGCTGCCCTTGAGGCACTTGGCGTTGTCGGCACAGGGCGCAGTGTTGTTCTTGCTGCTGCAGCCGGTCTTGCTGTCGCAGCTGTCATCCGTGCACGGATTGTCATCGTCGCAGGTCTTGGACTTGCCGCCGCAGGCTCCCTTTGTGCAGGTGTCGCCGTCGGTGCAGGCGTCGCCGTCGTCGCACTTGCCACTGTCCTTGGAGATCAGCTCGCAGGCGCCGCTGGTGGGATTGCAGTCGTTGAGCTGACAGGGTTTGTTCGCGTCGTTCGGGCAGTCCTTGGCGGCGCCGCCGGTGCACTTGCCTTCCTTGCAGGCCTCGCCGCTGGTGCACACATCGCCGTCGTTGCATGGGCCGGACGGACCCGGCTTGTACATGCACAACCCGGTCTTGTCGTCGCATGTATCGGTGGTGCAGGCGTTGTCGTCATCGCAGCCGGAGGTCTTGTCGGTCTCGCATTTGCCCTCGCTGCAGATGCCGCCCGAGTCGCACTTGGTCGCGTCGCCGCAGGGCAGGGCGTTGTTCTTGAACAGGCAGCCATTGGCCAGGTCGCAGCTGTCGTCGGTGCATGGATTGTCGTCATTGCAGGCGACCGCCTTGCCGGAACAGACGCCATTGGTGCAGGCGTCGCCTTCGGTGCAGGCGTCGCCATCGTCACAGGTGCCCACCTGCCCATCCGGCGCCGGCGTGTTCTCGCACTCGCCCGAATCGGGATTGCAGCTATCCACCGTGCAGGGTTTGGCGTCGTTGCACTCCTTCTGGATGCCCGAGCACAGCCCGCCCTGGCAGAGATCGCCGGTTGTGCACTCGCTGCCGTCGTCACATCCCACCCCCTCTGCCGTCGGGAAGGCCTGGCACTTGCCGTCCACGCACTTGGCGGCGTTGCAGAGCTCGACCGGATAGCCGGCGCACTCCACGTCGTCCAGACAGCCGATCTGCTTGATGTCCTTGACGGTGCCGGCATCCGGCGTTCCCGGGCCGCTATCTTCGGTGCCCGCATCGGCCGCCGAGCCGTCGCCACCGCTGTCTGTGAGCACCTGGATGCCCGGCGCGGTCGCGGCGTCATCGGAGCAGCCGACGAGTCCCGCGACCAGCGTGGCGGCAGCGATGAATACAACGAGGAGTTGGTGGCGACGCATGGGGCCTCCCGGTCGACCTGGCGGGCGCTCCTGGGACTCGAACGGAGGCACGCCCTGTAGACCTCGCGCGCAAGCCTACCGAATCGGCTGTGCGACAGCCAGCGCCATCATGGCCAACGACGTGCTCAGGTGGTGGAGCTTCGTGAAGCGAACGGCTACGCTCGGCGCCGCCGCCGACGTGGAGGACTCCGTGGCCAGGTTGTTCGTCGCCATCTCCCTGCCATTCGACCTCCGGGCCGAGCTCACCGGCTTGGGCAACGGCATGCCCGGCGCGCGCTGGCTCACCGAGGACCAGGTCCACCTCACCCTGGTCTTCCTGGGCAAGGTGGCCGACCACCGCAAGCAGGCCCTCGACGACGCCCTCGCTTCGGTGCGCGGCGAACCCTTCGAACTCAGCCTGCACGGCGCCGGACACTTCCCGCCACGTGGCCGACCCAAGGTCATCTGGGCCGGCATCCGCGCAAACCAGACGCTGATGACCCTGCAGACCCGGCTGACCACCGCCCTGCGTCGGGCCGGCTTCGAGCTGCAGCGCCGCCGCTTCCAACCCCACGTCACCCTGGCCCGCCTCAAAGGCGCCCCGGAGCCCCGTGTAGCCGAATTCCTGGAGGGCATCGGCGGCCTGGAGAGCGACCCATTCGACGTCGACGCCTTCCACGTCTTCAGCAGCCACCTCAAGGCCGAAGGCGCCGACTACCACCTCGAAGCGAGCTATCCGCTGCAATCCTGACGGAGACCCCATGGCCATCGAAGAAGGCGACATCCTCTTTCTGCACGGCCTCGAGGGCAGCCCACAGGGCAACAAGGCCGTCTGGCTACGCGCCCAATACGGCGCCGAAGCCGTACCGCTGGACACCTCCGTCGCCCGCGAAGGCGCCGCCAGGGTGCGCATCGGCGATCCCGGCTGGCACTGGCGCCAGGAAGACGTCGCCGAGGCCCTGCGCCTACCCGTCGCCCAGGCCCGCGCCGCCCTCAGCGCCCGACCCCGCCGCCTGCTCGTCGGCTCCTCCTTCGGCGGCGCCGTGCTCATGGAGCTGGTCCAGTCCGGCCACTGGCGCGGCCCCTGCATCTTCCTGGCCCCCGCAGCCGCCAAGATGGGCCGCCGCCGCCCCCTGCCCACAGGCGTACGCGCCCACATCATCCATGGCAACAACGACGACGTCGTGCCCCTGGCCGACAGCCGCCGCCTGGTCGCCGACTGCGCCGCGGGGGTGACCCTCCAGGTGGTCGAAGACGACCACCGGTTGCAGAGCATCCTCTTGGATGGGACCCTGGCGAAGGCCGTCGAGCAGCTGTTGTGATAGCGAGGTGTCAGACCCTCACATATCAGAACTTTGTATCGTAACTCATTGATTCCTGGTTTTGTGCGTACTGGAGGTGAACATGTTGATCAGCGTGGATGGCATCGACGGATGCGGCAAATCGACCCAGGTGGCCCTGCTGGCCGAGGCGATCGGGGCCGAGGCGATCCGGCAGATCTCGGACTCGCGCTGGGGCCTGGCGTTTCGGGCCATGGGCAACCCCACTCCGGCCCAACAGCTGGCCCTGTTCACGGCCGATCGGGCAGTTCTTTCGGACAGACTGCACGCCGCGGCGGGTTCTGCCGACGGCCATCTGGTCTCCGATCGCAGCTACCTGTCGGGCATGGCCTACCAGAGTTTTTCGACCGGCCTGACGCCGGAGTTCATCGGTGAGATGAACCGGGCCATCGTGCCGGCGTATGACCTGCAGCTCTACCTGCGCATCCCGGTAGAGACGGCCTTCGAGCGCATCCGCAAGCGCGGTCTGGCGCTGGACTGGTGTGAACAGCCCGAGATGTTGGAGTGGGCGACCAAGGTGTTCGACAAGCAGGTCACCGAGCGCGCCGAGGTGGTGGCGGTGGATGGCATCGGCACGATCGAAGAAGTGCACGCGCGGGTTATGGCGCAGGTGCGAGGCGTGCTGCCCGCCTGAATGCGCCAGGCAGACTGGTGGGTTCTAGAGCAAGAAGCCAAGCTCCAGGACGACCTGCACGTAGCCCTGTGGATCGAGCTGCACAGGAGGAGGAGGCAGCCCTTCCTCCTCGTCCGCCGGCGGCGCTGTGTCCTGTTCGACCTCCGGGTAGGCCCGACTCTGCACGCTGAAGCCCAGGACAAATGGCCCGTCGCCCAATACCCAGTCGATGCGTGCGCCACCGTGCAGGTAGCTCGAGCCGCTGTCGCCCATCACCTGTCCCACGCCGCCTTTGAGCGTGAACTTCACGTCTTCCACGGACTCAGAGCCGCCGCCGACGAAGAACACCTCGCCAAGACAGTACAGCGACAGCCCGACCTCAACGCTGGCGGCGGTGATGGGAGGCTCTGTCGTTCCCCAGGTGGGTTTGTCGCGCTTCAACGCCACCGTGCCCATGCCCAGGCCGGCCTCCAGGGCGAAGCCGAAGTTGTCGTCCCAGAAGGTGAAGAAGGCGTACTCGCCGCGCACGCCTGCGATGAGAGACAGCACGTCGGCACCATTGAACTTGCCGCCATCCACACCGGCGAAGATGCGGGGCACGACGTGTTGGCGCGCAAAGTCATCGGCCTGAATGCTCGTCGCACAGCACAACACGGCGCACAGGACCGCGCTCGCCAGGGCCGCCGGCCGCGATCTTCCGCCGTGCGGACGGTGTGGCCGCGCCCCATCCCCCCTCGAGCGCTCGCTCATCAGCCACTCCATCAGAACCCCACGCCCGCGCTGACTTCCCACGCCGGCACGCTGCCGGACGGGAAGTAGATTCGTTTATAAAGCACAGAAATGCCGACGAACCCACGCCTGCCAAAGTAGGCCTCCAGGCCAGGTCCGGCACCCACCGACCAGCCGCCATCGCCCTGGCCCATGTTGATATATCGACCGGCCTTGGCCTTGACCGAGAGCGCCAGGAAGTGGCGGTTGACGAACAGGTATTTCGCCAGCGGCTCGAGGACCAGGAAGTCATCCCGGGCGCGGTCGAACTGGTACAGGAAGCCGATGTCTGCGCCGGCCATGAAGTCGTCGAAGAAGTAGTAGCCGCCGTGGCCACCGAAGACGAGGCCGCCGCTGCCGCCGATGCTCTGGAAGCTCAGCTGCAGGTGCCGCGGTGACTCGCCTTTGTAGTGCGCTTTTCGCGGTGGCTGGATCATGGCCCCGACGGATGCCGCGGCGGCCATACCAGCCCCGAGAATGACCAGTATCGCCATGCATCGCCGTGCGGAACCCACTTTGCGCCCTCCTGTGCCGGTTGGAATCGGGCCCGGGGCAGACTGCCCAACGCAGGCTGCGCTCCGAATTCGAGCCGAACCTTATCACGATGGCTGCGCAATCGACGCCAGCTCGTTACCCTCTGACAGCCTGTGGAGAGCCAAGCATGAAGAACGTCCTGGTGGTGGTGGAGCAGAGCTCATGCGAGGAGCGCCAACACGCCGCCATCGTCCAGCGCCTCGATCCGGAGCTGTGCGCACGGGCCACTTCGGTGGCCGACATGGTGCGGCAGATCCGGGCTCGCTGTTGGGCGACGAGCAAGCCACTGGATCGCGTCGATCTGGTGGGCCACGGCGGCGAAGGATGGCTGTCCATGGGCGGCCACGGCGGCGAGGATCCCGATCTCTGCCTGAGCATCGACAGGACCTCGCTGCTGCCGCTGAGCTGGCTGAACGACGAGGTAGCGCCAGGGCTGCGGCCCATCAAGCGCAGCACGACCGTGCGGCTGCTGGGCTGCGGGCTGGCGGGATATGGCTACAAGACGAAGCCGGACCTGCCGGTACACGGCGGCGTGCTGGGGATGCTCCTGGCGCGTCTGTTGGGTTGCCGGGTGTTGTTGACGGTGGGACCAACGCACCACGGCATGTTCGGGCCGACGGGATTTGTCGCGACGCGGGCGCGTGGGCTGTTGGTGCAGGCGAGTCCGGACCATCCAGGACCGGCCCGACGCCGGTGACGGTGACCGTCTACAGGAGGCGATAGGCCGCGACGGTGACCCGACTGATGCAGATGTCGCGGGTCTCGCCCTTGGACTCCGGCAGGGTTCCCTGCGTGATGACGGAGGGCCCGTTGTAGAGCAGCACGCGACGGGGGGCTCCGGCATCGTCGAGCAGAGCGCGACCGCGGCGACTGAGGGTCACCAGCGCCTTGGGGCCCTGCCACTCGATCAGGGTCGCGCGGTAGGCGAGGCCATCCCGACCGGAGACCAGTCCGGCGATGAGCGTCGGGCCCTCAGAATCGGCGCCGGCGCGGTGCGTCATCGATGGGCTCTACCCGAGGCTGGCCGGCCATTTGCGGCCGTCGTCGTGGTCGCCCAGCTGGTTGTCGAGCACCCACCAATGGATGCAGGCCTGGCCAGCGTCAATCGGACCGTGACAGAAGTCGTCGAAGGGGTCGATCTCCGTGTCCGGCTCATAACGCCAGACCTCGCGATCGTAGTTATCCCAATCCACGATGACCTGACGGCCGCTGGCGGGGATCTCCAGCACCACCTGGTCGCGTCGCGTCTTGTCGACCACGACCACGTCCACCTGCTGGTAGCACCACTCGCTGTAGTAACCGTCCACGGCGCGACGTGTCTTGCGCCGCGAGGTGTGCCAGTCGGGCGGCAAGTGGGTGTTGTAGCCAAAGTAGAGCCATCCAAACTGGCCGTCAGAGAAGACGATGCTGGTCGGCGCCTCAAGCAGCACGTCGGTGACGAAGAAGTGTTCCACCGTGCCACCGACGGCTGCGAACTCGAAATCGGTCACATCGTTGGTCATCGGATCGCGATTGATGTTCGTGATGCGGCCCCAATATCCATGGTTGTTGGTGTACCAGTTGGGCATCGATTCCTCCCGGCCGCATCCGCGGCGCCCCGACGTGTTGCTTGCGTACCGGCTGAGTGTTCGTCAGAGCCGGCAGGACCGTCAAGCGCCGACCGCGGGCCTGTTTGCTAGAGGGCGCAGCGAACGCCCAAAGAAAACGAGAAGAATCGCGGGTGACGGGCATTTGCCACCGAAATCGCAAAGAGCCCGTCGGAGACGCGCGTATCCCAATCACCGCCGCGAATCAGTCGCAGCGATCGGCCGGGCGAGCCGCGATCCCGGCTCGACGTCCACTCGGCCACGTTGCCCGCCATGCCCAGGACTCCGTAGGGACTGGCCCCTGCCGGCAGGGCGGCGACCGGCGCAGAGTGCTGCCAGACGTCGTCGGTATCGGCCAGGTTCATGCGGCTGGCCAGGGCGCCCTTACCCCACGGCAGATTTCGTTTCGGCATGGGGTTGGCCCGTTTCTTCGCCGCGTCCAGGTGTGCGCCACCGCGGGCGGCCTTGCTCCACTCCTCGGTCGACGGCAGGCGCATGCCATGCCAGGCGCAGAAAGCCTCGGCGGTGTAGGCGTCCACCGCGGTCGCCGGATGATCGGGCCGCGCCGCGCCGCGGACCATGTTGTCGGCCGGGTAGTCCGGCATATTGACGCCGGTTGCGGCGGCGTTGCGGGCGTAGCGGGCATAGTCGGCGTTGGAGGCCTCGGTGCGGTTGATGCGGAAGACCGGCAGGTCTACGGAACGTTCCTTCGACGGCTGGATGTGTCCTGGGAACGCCGGCGTGCCGACGCCGCCATAGATGAAGGGCCCGGCGGGAACCGTCACCGCGTTGTTCAGCGACGCCCGGCAGGTAGGCACCGCGATCGCCACCGTGACCGCGCCATCGGCCCGGGTGGCGTAGCCGGGCAGCCCCCGCAAACGGAGCTGCGAAGGCGGGCAGGTACGTCCCTGCCCGCCGCGACCGTCGATCACCAGGAACGCGGGCCCGGAGCGGGTCTCCACCTGGGCGACCAGTCGCCCGTCTTCGATTCGGCTGTCGGACACCTTGACGAAGCGGCCATCTCGCGGCCGCAGCGGGCGTCTCGGATCGGCCGGATCGGGTTCCCAGAGCGTCCAGCGCAGGTCGGGTAGGGTGCTGGGATCCACCGCCGTCGGCGAGTCGGCTGGTGCGGCCCAATCGTGCACCTCCAACGCCAGCCGGGTCAGCCCCATATCGCCGGCCGCGAGCGTGATCTCGGCAGCCTGGTTGCGGGTCACCCGCTCCCGTTGAGACAGCTCGGCCGCGACCAGCAGCGAGCCGACGGTCACCGCCGCCAGGACCAGCGCGAGCCCCCCCAACAACGTCGCCCGCACACGGCGACTCCGGCGACCCTTGGCATCGCCCGCATCCAGGAACGCGCGCGCATCGACCGTCAGCCGTTCCTGATGGCCCCCCAGACGACGTCGCATGTCGGCCACGCCCTGCAATGGCCAGACCTCATCCGGCCCGCTGCCGCGCTTGACCCACAGCCGACCAGCCGCCTCCACCTCTGCCACCGCGAGCCGCTGATCGGAGTCCTGCTCCAACCATCGCGCCAGTTGCGGCCACGTGCGCACCAGCGATTCATGGGCCAGCTCCAGCACCGAGCGCCGCTCCTGGCCCTCGCGCGTGCGGCGGCTGGTCAGCAGTCGCGCGGCCGTCAGCCGTTCCAGGACCGCCTCAGCGCCGGCACCCAGGCCGGCCAGCAGCTCGCCACGCTCCACCGAACGGCGCGTGCCCTCGGGCGCCACGAGCCGCAGGAGCAGGTCGCGTGCGATCTGCAATTCGGACGACTCCAGTCCGTCCAGAACGGCCTCCGCGTGGGCCGCCAGGGCGCCGGTCACCCCGCCGATGGCCTCGTAGTCGGCCTTGCGCAACTGGCGGGCGACCTTGTCGCGGCGTTCCCACAGGGCCGCGCAGGCGAACTGCAGCATGGGCAGGGCCGCCGGTTCGCCCTGCAGCTCGGCGACCATCTCGTCGACCACCTCGGGCGCGTCCCAGAAGTGGCCGACCCGCTCCAGGGGACGAGACACCGCCTCGTGCAGGGTCTGGGCATCCAGCCGGCGCAGGACCACCACGTGGGGCAGCGCCAGGCGCATGGCGCGGCCGGTGGCGAGGCGGCCCAGGAAGTCATCGCGCACCGTAAACAAGACCCGCACAAGTCCATCGACCGGATCGGCGGCGCCCGCCACGGCGTCCAGGAAGGCCTGCGCCTCATCGGGTGGACAGCCGTGGGTCGCGATCTCCTCGAGCTGGTCGACGAATAGCAACACCCGCGACGCCGACTCCTCAGCGAGCCGGTGGACCATGACGTTAACCCGGGAAGGCGTCTCCAGGATCTCGTCCGCCAGCTGCTGCACCTCCTTGCGAGAGGGCAGGTGCTGGACGGGAGACGAGGTACTCAACTCGCCGCTGCGGCCTTCAACCGCGCCGCCCGAAGGCTCATTTCCTTGCTGCAGCAGTCGATTGGCGAGCATCTGCAAGGGTCTGGGGCCGGGTCGCAGGGCGATGACGGTCCACAGCCCCTGCTCGCGCAGCCGGGGGATGACGCCCGCCTGCACCATGGAGCTCTTGCCGGTGCCCGACGAGCCCACCACCGGCACCACCGTGGCCCGCCGAAGCTGTTCCGCCAGGGCGTCGATGTCGGCGTCGCGGCCGAAGAAGAACTCGGCGTGTTGCTCCTCGAAGGGCAGCAGCCCTCGGAATGGCAGCGTCTCGACGCGGCCGTCGAGCGCCGGTCGAGCCAGGAGCGCCTCCAGGCGTTTGGCCGCTTCGGTCGCTGTAGGCCGCAGATCGGGCTCGTGCTCGATCATGGCCATGACCAGACTCTGAAGCTCCGGATCGGCACCTGGCGGCGGCGGCACCGTGGTCTGCTCGTCCAGCACACGCAGGTGAATGGGGCGTTCGTCCTGGTCGGGGCCCTCGAACGGCCGGTGACCGACCAGCATCTCGTAGACCAGCACGCCCAGGGAGTAGATATCGACCGCAGGAGCCGGGTGTGCGCCCGAAAAACGCTCGGGTGCCATGTAGGCCGGTGTGCCGGCAAAAAGCGCACCGCGCGCCGCGTCCGAGCTGGCGTCGAAGGCCTCGACGACAGCGGCGATGCCAAAATCCACCACGCGCAGGCGGCCGTCGCGCGGCACGAGCACGTTCTCGGGCTTCAAATCGCAGTGGATGACCCGCGCGGCGTGTGCGGCTTGCAGCGCACGGGCGATGGGCAGGGCGACGCGAAGGACCTCGCGCGATGGCATGGGACGTGCGCTCAGGCGGTTACGCAGCGACTCGGACTCCACGTACTCCAGCGCCATGTAGGGCGACCGATGCCACAAGCCCACATGATGGATCGTCACGATATTCGGGTGCGAGAGCCGCGCGGTGACCTTGGCCTCCTCCATGAGGTCGCCGACGGCGTTCGGCCGCGTCAGGCGATCGGAGCGGATCAGCTTCAAAGCCACCAGCCGACCCAGGCGCATATCACGCGCCAGCAGCACCTGCCCCATGCCGCCGCGGCCGAGCTCTCGCAGGATCCGGAAGTGGTCCACATCCTGGCCGATGCGTGGCGACTCTGGCGTGTCGTACGACTCTGAAGGGGCCGATTCGCCGACCCCTGCGTCGCGCCTCGCGGCGTGCGTGGTGGCGTACTGCGCGGGCAGCGGTGTGGCCGAGTCTTCGGTCGTCTTCTGGCTCAGCGTCGACCTCGCGGGAGGACCGGGATGTGGTGGTCCCATTGTGGCCTGAGCGAGGGGTTGCGGGCAAGGTCGGGCGGTCTACAGGATCCCGGCCTCGGTCAACGCGGCCGTCATCAACGGCGCCCAGCCGCGATTCGCCAGCGGGCTGGCCGGGCTCGGGTGTGGCACCGACGCGATGGTCACGTCCAGGTCGCCGACCACAGCCCTGGCCTTCTTCTCGGCGAACTTGCCCACACCGATGACGTACTTCGGCTCGAAGAGCTCCACCGTTCGACGCAGCGCCCGGTCACAGGCGGCGAACATGGGCGTCCGTTCGGCCTTGGGCAGCTTCTCTGGCACCCGGTTGCGGCCGGTCTCTTCCATGAACACCAGCGGGCAGTAATTGGCGATGAAGAAGCGCTCGAAGAAGGCCTCTGGGGTGCCATAGGTGTGCTTCGCCCAGCCCCACAGACGTCGCCCGCTGACCTCGCTGCGGGTGCAGTCAAAGCCGAGCACGGGCCGCTTGGGGTGTTCAACCTGGGGCTTGCCCACCGGCGCGTGGATGCCGAGCCAGTCGCGGACATGGGCGATCTCGCCGAATGGCACGCCGACTTGAGCCATGCCGAAGGGGCCAGGGTTCATGCCCAACAGCAGGATCTCTCGTTTTCCCGCCCCGTACATCTCGCAGTAGAGGTCCCACGCCTCGCGGGCGTAGACGAGCGGGTTGTAGACGTGGGTGACCGGCGGACCGAAGTTCAGGCCGTCCAGATCGGACACGAGGTCGTCGGTGATGTGCTTCATCATTCCGGTCTCGCTGCGCCGAATCGGTCTTCAAGTCTGCGGTGACGGTGCCGGAACAGGGCCGGCACGAGCCAGGTGAGCAGGAAACCTGCGCCCGGGAAGCGCGGCTGCCATGAGACCTTGTCCGTCACAGTGCATCCACCCGCAGTGGCCTGGATTCGCCGCTCGTGGCGCCAGACCCGCTGCATCAGCATGGTCGATGACTCGATAAATGCGAGAGGTTCCACGCCGATGAGCGTGATCTCGTCGTATTCCAAGGGCAGGACTCCGAACAGGAGCAACCAGCTGCGGCCGAGCACCTCTCCGACCGGCGCGTCTGCGAGTGTCTTGCCACGCATCTGGCTGGGAATCGACATGCGAAACCAGGGCGACAGCTCGGTGTTGACGCCTTCCATCGTGCAGATGTGCCGCCAGACGGCTTCAGTGGGGCTGGCCAGCGAGGAGCAGATGTCGAAGGAGCGACGACTCATTGGGACTCGCCTGGAAGCACCACCAGCTTGCCGGCGGCGCGGCCGTCGCCCAGCCGTTGCAGCGCGGCGGGGGTCTGCTCGAGGGTGAACTCCGCGTCCACCACCACGCGCATGGCGCCCGACTCGATGTACTCCTCGATCGCCTCGTAGCCCTCGTTCTGCCGATGGAATAGCACGCCCATCTTGCGCGACGTGAACAGCGACGAAAGCGAGCCGAGGGTCAGGGTTCCAAAGAGCAGGCCCATGGAGCCGCCGACCATGAAGTAGCGACCGCCCGGCTTCATCGCACGGGAGAAGTCCCCGATCGAGTGGTGGCCGACCAGGTCCAGGATCCGGTCGTAGCGTCGCCCCGCCCGCGTGACGTCCTCGGCGGTGAAGTCCACGAAATGGTCGGCGCCGAGCTCCCGCAGCAGCGCGCACTTGTCGCCGTGGTCGACGGCAGTCACCTGCGCGCCCAGCGCTTTGGCGAACTGAACCGCAAATACGCCGCAGCCGCCACCCGCGCCGTTGATGAGCACCTCTGCGCCCGCTTCGAAGCCGCCGTTGCTGGTCATGCCCTGCCAGGCGATGGTCGCCGACTGGGGCAGGGCAGCCGCCTCTGCGAAGGACAGGAAGTCGGGCTTCTTGCGCAGCATCTTCACGGGCGCGCAGACCTGCTCGGCAAAGCAGCCCCACGTGCCGAATACGTCGCCATAGACGGCGTCGCCGGTCTCGAACTCCGTGACGCCCTCGCCGACCGCGTCGACCACGCCTGCCACATCGCTGCCCAGCACGGCATGCGAGGGCGTGAAAAGGCCGCCAATGCGACCGTATAGCGGTTTGCCGCGCAAGATCTCCCAGTCGGACGCGTTGATTCCCGCGGCGTGGATTCGCACCCGGACTTCGGCCGCGCCCGGTACCGGAAGCGGCATGTCCGCCATGGTCAGGCACGCTGGCGGGCCATAGCGGTCGCGGCGTACCGCCCTCATGGCCGGCGCTGTGCCGATCGTGGCCGTGGGCTTCGGGTCGCCAGTCATCTGCCGGACTCCTCGAGTGACACCCAGCCTTGGTGTGGGGCTCCGATCAGGGCGCCGAAGCGGGGATCAACGTCGGCTGCTCGTACTTGGCCTGGGAGACGCCGCTGGTTTGCAACGCGTGGTTGCGTCCCCAACAAAACACACGCCCATCGGCCAGGACCGCGCAGGTATGCCACTTGCCGCAGTCCAAGGCCACCGCGTTGCCGGGCAGGGCGACCTTGCTGGCTATATGACCGCCATCCTTGCTGCCGACCCCCAACTGCCCATAGCCGTTGGCGCCCCAGCACGAGACCAGGCCCGCAGCGCTCAACGCGCAGGTGTGCATATCGCCACCGGCGATGGCGATGGCATCGCTCACTCCGGAGACGGGCTGGACCTTGCCAACCTTGGTTGTGCCAGCGCTATCAGCGCCGCTCTGACCATGGCTGTTGAAGCCCCAGCAGCCCACCTGGCCCGCCCACGCGGCGCAGTTGTGGTTGGCCCCGGCGCCGATGGCGTTGGCGCCCTGGATGCCGCCGACCTGTACCGGCGTCGTCACCTTGGGCCCGCCCGCAGGCGCCGCGGCCTGCAGGTTGTTATTCGACCCCCAGCACATCACCTTGCCGTCGGTCGTGATGGCGCAAGCGTGGTTGCTGCCGCTGGCGATGGCCTGCGCGGTGAGCGCCTTGACCGTGTGCGGCTGTGTGTTCTTCTGCGACGTGCTGCCGTCGCCCATCAGGCCGGTGGCGCCGTAGCCCCAGCAATAGGCGGTCCCGCTGCTGTCGCGGGAGCAGGTGTGATAGCCGCCCGGGCGGACCTCGACCGTGGCCTTGGGCAGCGTGACTTTGACGGGGTTCTTGGCGGCGGCGGTGGACTTGTTGCCCAGCTGTCCGAAGGTGTTGTCACCCCAACAGGACAGGGATTTGCTGGCGCCGTGCACGGCGCAGTCATGGGCGTCGCCGGACGCGATGGCGTGTACGTCCGAGAGCGCGCCCAGCGGCACCGGCTTGGCCTGGTCGCCAGACACATAGGTCAGCTTGCCCCAACAGGAGACCTTGCCATCGGGATGCAATGCGCAGGTGTGGTCGCCCGCCGCGGCGATGCCAACGGCCCACGTGGCCTTGCAGACGCCCTTGCTGCAGACCTTGGCGGAACCGCAACTCTGGCCCTCCTTGGTGGCGACGTGGCTGCATTTGCCGGTCTTGGCATCGCAGGAGTCGGCGGTGCAGGCGTTTGCATCGTCACAGGTCTTGGCTTTGCCGGCGGCGCACTTCTTCGCCGCGCAGGTGTCGTCCACGGTGCAGGCGTTGCCGTCGCTGCAGGGCAGGGCAGTGGCCGCATGGGTGCAGCCCTTTCCGGGCTTGCAGAGGTCATGGGTGCAGGCGTTGCCGTCGCTGCAGGTGACGTTGGCAGCGCTGGCGCAACCAGTTGAGTCTTTGCACGACTCGTAGCCCCAGGCGTCGACCCTGCGCAACCGATCCGGCCCGGCCGTGCCGAACACAAGGTCGCCCCCCGGCAGCGAGACCAGCCCGCGGCCGGCCTTGCCAGGGTAGACCCGCGACCAATGTGAGGTGCCGTCGTCCTTCAGTCGCAGCAGGTGCACCAGGGTGTCGCCGATCTTCGGTTTGGACTGACCAAGGAGCACCAGGCCGCCGGGCACCGCGACCACCCCGCCGGCGGAGTCGTCCCACGCGACGCCAGGTTCGTACTCTTTCAGCCACAGCGGCTTGCCCGCGCCATCGACCGTAGCCAGCCAGATGACGGCGGTGAGCGGGTCGCCGGGGATGGTCTCCCGCACACCGGCGGCGTGGATCTTGCTGTCCGAAGTGGCAGTGATGGCCGTCGGGTAGAACGCGTCGGGCTTCTGGCCGCCCACGGCGATATCCCAGACCGTCTTTCCGGCGACGGTGCGCCTGTGCAGGTTGTGGTTGTCGCCGCCATGGGTCGACATGAGGATGTCGCCGCCGGGTAACAGGCCCAGCCTCGCTGGGGCGGCTTTGGAGTCCGAATAGAAGCCAAGGCTCTTCTCCTTCCAGGCCCCTGAGGTCTTCGTGACGTGGCCCAGGCGGGAGCCCCAACCCTTGCCGTAGACATGGCCCAGCAGGAAGAATCCGCCCGCGGGGTGGGCGAGCACATCGGTGTAGACCTCCACGGCGCCGGACTGCTTGTGGTTCTTCCAGTGAAACTCCGCGACCAGGTTGTTGTTGGCTTCGAGCAGCCGCCACACACCACCGCCGCCTCCCGCCCAGCCCGACATGGCGACCCGGCCGTTGGGCAGCGCGGCCAGTCTCACCTTCGCACCGCCAAGCGTCTTGGCGTAGGGCACCTTGCCCGCCTCGTCGACGCGGACCAGCTTCTGGCCGGCGAAGACCGCGTAGCCACTGGTGGTCTTGACCATCGCCTGGACGCCGCCATACCCGCCGAGATCGGCGACGAAGAGGCGGTCCGGTCCCGCTTTGCAGGCGCCGGCGACGCATTTGTCGGCCGTGGTGCAATCATCGCCGTCTTCACAGGGAACCGTGTTGTTGTCATTGAGGCAGACCCCCAGGCCGGCGTGGCAACTGTCCGTGGTGCAGACCTTGTCGTCGTCGCAGGCAGCAAACGTCTTGTCGTGACACAGCCCGGAGGCCGGGCAGTTCAGCTTGCCCCATGCGTCGCTGCGCACCAGGTACGCTTCTGGGGGTTTACCGGCGGCGCCCGCCTTGATGCCACCGGCGAGCCAGCCGCCGCCGGGCATGGCGAGCAGGGCGAGGGCGCGGTCGTCGCCAGGGCCGCCTGCCGTGGCGTGCCACAGACCCAGGCCCTGCCCGTCCACGCGTGCCAACCACAGGTCGCCACCATTGCTCGCCGCCCGGCCGCCGATGGCGAACCCGGCGCCAGCGGGCAATACGCGATGCATGACGACGTCGGCGTACTGTCGCTGCCAGAGCAGCTTGCCTTTGGCGCCCAGGCGCACGAGCTTGGAGTCTGCGGTCAACACAAAGCCATCGGGCAGGGCGACCAGGTCCTGTGCGCTCATGAAGTCGACCGCCGATGGCCCCAGGTCCGCCATCCACGCGGTGCCCAGCGAGGCGTTCAGCCCGGCCAGGTGATCCTTGGCGCCGGCCGGGAACTGCTGGTGCACCAGGGCCACGGCCGTGCCAGCGGCGGTCACCGCCACCGCCTTGACCGCGTCCTCCTTGCCGCCATCCCAGGTGCGCTTGCCCTTCTGCAGGCCACCGCTGCCCACATGCAGCAACAGGGCGTCGAGCCCCGCCGGCTTGCCGCCCGAGCCGGCCAGCAGGAACGAGCCGTCCGGCATTCGCACCAGGTCCGCTGGCATGTCGTTGCCGGCGCCGATGCCGGCGTAGTTCATGTCGACCGAGGTCGACAGGGCCTTGTTGACGACCAGGAAACGGAAGCGACGCTTGCCGCCGTTCGGCTGGCCGATGTAGCTGAGCATGGCGACACCGTCGTCGGGCAAGGCGATGACCAGGGGTCGGCCGTCCTGGGTGTCGGCCTTGGGGTAGACGTAGTAACCGGTCACCACGGCCGATTCGTCCAGGTGGGCGATGGCGACGTTGAACTTGGCGGTCTTCCGGTCGATGACGCCGGCCACCAGCTGTCCCGAGGACAGGCGCGCCAGGCTGATGATGCTGCCCATGGTCGGCTTCTGGATCGTCAGCGTGCCCTGGTAGAGCTTGGGTTTGCCGCTGCTCTGGCACTTGCCATTCTTGCAGATGTCCGCCGCGGTACAAGCACCCGAGCTGCAGGCCGTACCGTCGGGCGCCGTGCCGTGCACGCACTTGCCCGTGGCCTTGTCGCACAGGTCGGCGGTGCAGGGCTTGCCGTCATCGCATGCAGTGGCGGCTTTGGGCAGGCTCACACAGGCGCCGGCCTTGCAGGCGTCCTTCGTGGTGCAACCGTCTCCATCGTCGCAGCCAGCACCATCGGCCTTGGCCTTGGACACGCACTTGCCCGTGGCCTTGTCGCACAGGTCGGCGGTGCAGGCGTTGCCGTCGTCGCAAGAGGTCGCCGCGCCGGGCAGGCCGACGCATTTGCCGGCCGTGCAGCCGTCACCGGCCGTGCAGGCGTTGCCGTCGCTGCACTTCGCCCCGTCGGGCGCCGCCTTGGTCACGCACTTGCCGGTCGCCGGGTCGCACTGGTTGATGGTGCACAGCGCCTTGGCGGGCGGGCAGCCCACCACCGAGCCCGGATTCGGCTTGCAGACAGCCGAGCCGTCCTTGTTCTTGTGGCAGTACATGAGCCCATTGCAGAGGTCGCCATCGTCGAACTTGGCGCAATCGGCGTTCACCGCGCAGGCGCAGATGCTGTCGCCGCTGCAGGACCCGGCGACGCAGTGGTCGGCGGCGCTGCAGGCGTCTCCGTCGTCGCAGGGCGCGCCCTCCTTCAGCTTGACCGTGGCGCACTTGCCGCTGTCGACCTGGCATGCGGAGACCAGACAGGGGGCGGCGGGCTGAACCGGGCAGGTGACCACGCTGGCGGGATTGACCTTGCATTTCGGCGCCGGCTTGCCGTCGGCGGAGACGGCCTTCAAATCGCAATACAGGGTGCCGTTGCAGGGGTCGCCATCCTCCTTGGCGGCGCAGTCGGCCTGCTTGGTGCACTCGCAGATGTTGACCGGGCTCAGGCACTGGCCCTTGGCGCAGCCGTCCACAGGCGTGCAGGCGTTGTCGTCATCGCACGACTGGCCGTCCTTCTCCGGCGTCATGGCGCACTTGCCGGTCTTGGCGTCACAGCGATTGCGCAGGCAGTCCGTATCGTCCACGGATTGGCAGTGGATCACCGACGCCGGATTGGGCTTGCAGACGCCGCCGCCGTCTCCCTTGGCGCAGTACATGGTGCCGTTGCAGAGGTTGCCGTCATCCTGCTTGGCGCAGTCGGCGTCGTTGGCGCATTTACAGGTTGTCGTGCCCGAGACGCACTCGCCCTTGGCGCAGGCATCGCCGTCGGTGCAGGGGTTGTCGTCATCACATGGCACGCCGTCGGCGGCCGCCTTGGGCTGGCATTTGCCGGTCTTGGCGACGCACTCGCTGATAGCGCAGGCGCTGTCGTTCACGCTCTGGCAGGTCACCACCGAGGCCGGATTCGGCTGGCAGGCGCCGGTGGCCTGGTTGCAGAAGGGGATGCCATTGCACAGGTCACCGTCGTCCTTGACCGCGCAGTCGGCGTCCTTGTCGCAGACGCAAGTGGGTTTCCCTGGCGCGCACGCTCCCTTTGCGCAGGCGTCGCCGGTGGTGCACTCATCGCCATCGCTGCACGTGGTCCCCTCGGGCAGGGCGACCGGAGCGCAGTCGCCAGTCTTGGGCTGGCAGGTGTTCTTCTTGCAGTCGGTATCGTCCACGGACTTGCAGGTCACAACGGTTGCCGGATGTACGACACAGGCGGCGTCCTGCTGTGTGGTGTCGCAATAGAGCTTGCCATTGCAGAGGTCGCCATCTTCCTTGGCGGCGCAGTCGGTGTCCTGCGTGCACTCGCAGGCCAGTGAAAGCGCGCACTCGCCCTGCCCGTCGCAGGCGCCCTTCATGCACTTGACGCCGCCGGGGCAGGGCGCGTCTGCAGCCACGGGTGTCATGGCGCAAGTGCCGGTCTTGGCCTGGCAGGTGTTCTTGTTGCAGGCCGTGTCGCCGGCGGATGTGCAGTTGATCACCGTGGCCGGATTTGCCTTGCAGGCGTGGGGCATCGCCTTGGTGTCGCAGTAGAGCGTTCCGGTGCACGGGTTGCCATCCTCGAGGTCGGCGCAGTCGGCTGTGACGTGGCAGGGGCAGGTGTCGTCGCTGCCGGTGCAGCTGCCCGCGGTGCAGGTGTCGGTTTGGGTGCAGGGATCGCCGTCGTCACAGCTGTCGCCGTCATTCTTGCCCTCGCATTGCACATCGATGCATTGGGCTCCGGCGCCGACCTTCAGGGTGCACGCATTCAAGCCCGACGTGGCGCAGGTCCGATGGCCTTTGCACCTGGCGACCACCTGGCCCCCGTCGTCTTTCTGCGGCAACCAGCAGGTGGTATAGAGCAGCCGCGCCGAGGCGGCCTTGGAACACGGGCAGGTGCCGAAGGGCTTGCCGTCGCTGCTCAGGCGAATGCACTGTCGACCGGGCTGACCTTCGACGCCCTCGACGATTTCGCAGCCGTAGCCGAGCGGGCAGTCCTCGGAGGTCTCACAGATCGCGCCGCAGAAGCCGCCGTGGCCGTCGTAGTTGACGCAAAACGGCACCTTGACGCCCATGGTGGCGCAGGCGCTGGCGGCGTCACATGGCCGGCAGAGCAATCCCCATGAGGGTGCGCACCAGTTGAGGTCGTCGCCGCCTGCGGCGCTGGTCAAGCAACTGAAGCCGGCGGGACAGCTATCGACGCACTTACCCGCGCAGACCCGGCCGCCCGGGGTATCGATGCATTTGCCGGCGTCGCAGTCACCGGTGGCCTTGCAGGGGCAGCCGGTGCCACCGGGGCAATCCAGCGGGACCACCACGTCGACCTCGACGACCTCGGCGCCCGCATCGCTCGCGTCTGCCAGGGCGGCGTCGGACGAGGCTGGTAGATTCGTCCGCAGGCTTTTCGCTGCAGGCCGCCAGCGCGCAGAGCAGCAGGGTGCTGGCCAGGAAACCAGTCCACACCCCACGAATTCGAATCTGCTGGCCCATCCACGCCCCACCGGAGAACGATGTTCTACCATTTCCGACGTGAATGGGGGAACCGCAGCCGGGCGGGCCGCGCTGGGTGCATCAACTGGCGGCTTGGCAGGCTCAGCCGTCGGCCTTCCTGACTTCGATGACGGAATCGCCCACCTGCATCCGATCGCCGAGGTTGAGGCGCTCGCGCGAGATGCGCGCGCCGTTGACGAAGGTGCCAAAGGAGGTGCCCATATCCATGGCTTCCAGGGCCGGTCCGCGACTGATCAGGCGCACGTGCTTGCGCGACGCCGCCGGGTCGGCCAGCACCAAACCACAATCGCGCGAACGCCCGACTACGAGGTCGCCATCGTGCAACTCGTGTTCGTGGCCCGCGTCGGGACCTTCCACAACCATGAGCAGGTAGTTGGCCGGCCCGTAGTTCTTGCTGGTCATGAAGTTCTCCCCTGAGGTGGCGCTTGGAGCGTGGTCATTCGCTACGATAGCAGGGGATGGGCGCCGAATCGACCCGGCCCGGGAATCGACGGAAACGGCGCTCAGCGCGGCTGGCAGTCACCGCTCAAGCCATGTAGCCTGATGGTCGCCCACCGCGACACCGCCGCCCCGGATCGCCGATGCCCCGTTCTTCACCATCGCTCACGTTGCCACCGCTGGCCGTGCTCTTGTTGACGTGCGGCGCCTGCGAGACGGAGATTCGCTGGATCGACCCGCCGGTGCACTACACGGTGGACCATCGCACCTGTGGCGACGACGGCAGCGGCTCCACCGCCGAGACGGGCATTTACGAGGAGCAGATCTTCAACGCTTTTTCGGTCCACTCCGAGGCGCCCATCTCCAAAGGGGTGCAGGGCGGCACCTGGTTGATGCCGGCCCTCCGGACCACGGGCATCCGCAATCCCGTGCGTCTACGCGCGACGCTGACGACCGCCAAAGGGGAGCTGGTGGGCACCACCGTGATCGCGAATACGCGGCTGAAGGTCTCGCCCGACGACGCTTGCGAGATCCTGGCCCTGCCCATCCCGGTGCTGCCCGCCTCGCCGCTCAACGACAAGCAGATGGCGACCTGGCTGCAGAAGCTCTACGACAGTGAGGCCACGCTCAAGATCGAGGTCGAAAGCCGCGAAGAAGGCGGTGGCAAAGCCGTGGGCGAAGCGGTCGTCCAGCTGGTGAAAGGATGAACGGGGGAACTTGTGCGCGCGGCCTGCCCCTGGCCATCACCGCCACGTGGCTCGCCATGTTGACGACGTCGTCGGCGTGTACGCGCGTGGAGGAGAAGGTCCTCGACCGGCCCGGCTGCGAGGTCTGCCACCAGCCCCTGGATGACGATGGCAAACCCGGTGGGCTGGTGGAAGCCCATCCGTGGAAGACGCTGTCCTGCGTCGACTGCCACGGCGGCAATGCCGAGACCCTCGACATGGCGGCCGCCCACGTGCACCCCAGCGGCGAGTCCACCGCGACCGTGCTGTGGAACCTCAAGAGCGCAGAGCTGGACAAGGTGGCGCCGGCCTACCTGCGGTTCATCAACCCCGGCGACCTGCGGGTGGCCGACAAGGCCTGTGGCACAGCGGACTGCCACGGCGAGACTGTGGCCAAGGTCAAGCGCTCCATGATGGCCCACACCTCGGGCGAGATCACCGTCGCCCGCTTCCGCGCCGCCGCCCAGAACGACCCATACGGCCACCTGGGCGCCGCGTCACTGGTCGACCCCGACTACGACGCCAGCCTGCCCGGCACGGTGACCTCCGTGGGCCTCTTCGATCCTGCGCCCCTGCCGCCGCCGGGCAAGGCGACCTTCGGCGACTACCAGGATCACTACATGATCAAGGCCTGTTTCCGCTGTCATCTGTCCGACTTCGGCGAGAACAAATTCGACGCGGACTACCGCTCGAGCGGCTGCACCGCCTGCCACA
Source organism: uncultured Enterobacterales bacterium (assembly GCA_964512185.1). Taxonomy (GTDB): domain Bacteria; phylum Myxococcota_A; class UBA796; order UBA796; family JAFGLY01; genus CAZEJJ01. Next base: position 109,630 of record CAZEJJ010000003.1, read on the forward strand.
TGGTCTACGCCGACGATGGCCTGTCCCAGTCGGCGGATCCGACCCTGCCCAAGGAGACGCCGCCCCACCCCATCAAGCATCGCCTGACGTCGGCGATTCCCACCGATCAGTGCACCCATTGTCACTATCGGGGTGCGCGCATCGGGCCCAGCTACCAGGGCTATCGGGAGAGCGGCGGGGCCGGCTACAACCCGGAAAACCGCGTCGTGCTGGGTCAACCCATCCACGGTCACGATGCGAACTATTACATCACCGATGAGGACTCAACCAACAAGATTGACGAGACTCCTCCGGACATCCACTTCGAGAAGGGCCTGCACTGTATCGACTGTCATACCCTGCATGACGTGCACGGCGACGGGCACCTGTACAGCGACACACTGGGCCAGGTGGAGATTCGCTGCGAGGACTGCCACGGCACCATCGACGAAGAGAGCAAGCTGGTCACGTCCGCCGGTCGCCCGTTGAAGAACCTGTCCCGCGACGCCAAGGGCGACGTCTGGCTGACCGGCAAGATCGACGGCAAGAAGCACAAGGTCATCCAGGTGAAGCGGTCCGTGGACCCGAACGACAAGGCCCACTTCAAACCCCTGACCGCGCTGGCCATGGGCCGCGACGCCAAGACCGGATTCAGCCACACCGACACGGTGCAGTGCTACACCTGCCACAGCGACTGGATGCCCAATTGCTACGGCTGCCACGTGACCCTGGACCTGTCCATCAAGGCGCCGGCGCTGACCACCGGGGTGCGCACGCCGGGCAAACCCAGCGGTCGCCGACAGTGGGTGTCTGTGCACGACCTGCTGCTGATGCGAGACGTGCGCGGCAAGATCTCGCCCGCCATGCCCTCAGAGCGCTTCTTCCTCACCGTCACCGACGCCGAACGGGACGCCAAGGGCCAGCCCATCGTCGATGCCAAGGGCAAGGTGAAGACCAAGAAGCTCATCGACAGCGCGCCGCGCATGGCCGCCAGCGGCCCCGGCATGGGCGGCCGCCCGGTCAACCCGCATACCACGCGCACCATCGCCCGCTTCTCCGCCTGCCGGACCTGCCACCTTCGCAAGGATGGCTCCAACAAGGCGCAGGTCCGGGCCACCTGGGGATTCGGCAGCGATCGCTACGTCTTCAAGGACGGCCAGGGCGTCAAGTGGCGCATGGACCAGATGATGAAGGACAACTACGAGTCGGTCATCGTCTCCGGCCACCCCGAGCCCTTCCCCGCGCTGCCGTTGAGCAAGGCGCAGGTGGAGGCCATGAAAGCCGTTCTGGTCGACTGACGACCAGCCAGAGGTAACAACCCGACATGTCCTTCGAGCCCAATGGCATCGTGACCCTGACCACCGACTTCGGCACTCGCGATGGCTATGTCGGCGCCATGAAGGGCGCCATGCTGTCCATCTCACAGCGTGTGAAGCTGGTCGATATCGCCCATGACCTGCCCGCCCAGGGCATCGTCGCCGCCGCCATGGCGCTGCGCGCAGCCTGTCCGCGATTTCCCACTGGAACGGTGCATCTGGCGGTCATCGATCCGGGCGTGGGCACCGCGCGCGCCGCCATCGTCGCCCGGGCCGGCGGCCACGCATTCGTCGGACCCGACAACGGCGTGCTGATGCCCGCCCTGAGCGCGCTCGGCGGCCAGATCCGCGCCTGGCGCATCGCTGAACATCGCTACCTGGCCCGAGATCGTTCGGCCACCTTCCACGGCCGCGACATCTTCGCGCCCACCGCCGCCGCCCTGGCCGCCGGCCACTTGCGGCTGGTGACCGTGGGCGACGACATCGAACCCCAACCCCTGGCGCTGCCGCGTCCCAAAGCCATCGAGAACGGTCTGCGCGCGGTCATCACGACCACGGATCGCTTCGGCAACCTGGTCACCTGCGCTACGTCCGCCGACGTGGCCAGCCTGCCGGCCAGTGGTCCACTACATGTGACCCTGGCAGACGGCCGCGCCCTGCGCTACGTGCGCACCTATGGCGAGGCCAATCCGGGCGAGACCATCGCCCTGCTGGGCAGCGATGGCGACCTCGAGATCGCCGTCCGAGACGGCTCAGCCGCCGCCACCCTGGGCCTGGGCCCCGGCGACACGGTCGACATCACGGTTTGAGTCGCCCACCGGCGCCACCGACAGCGCCAAACGAAACAGGCGACTCAACCGCGGCCGGCGACGGACGGACGCGCGCCGCCAACGGCGGCGAAGCTTCGGGGTGAGGCCCGAAAACGACGTTTTTCGGGCCGC
>CAZEJJ010000004.1:0-105799 GCA_964512185.1 uncultured Enterobacterales bacterium
CGCTACGACATGAACCGGCGGCAGGCTTGCCGCCTCTTTCCCGAGGGCTCCTAGAGCCGCACCTCGGCCAGGGTGATCACGTTGCCCTCGGGATCGTAGAACTTGAGCATGCGCAGGCCCTGCTCCTCGAAGCTGAGCACATCGCCCTTGAGGCGCACGCCGTTGTACTCCAGGCGTTCCCTGTGGATGTCGAGATCGTCCACACCCAGGGTGACGAACTCGTTGCGCGGCGGGCGGCCCTCGCGGGTCCACACGTTCAACGCCAGGTAGGCGTTGCGCGTGCCCGGGATGGACAGCTCACACCAGCCATCGGACTCGAAGACCTTCTTGAGGCCCAGCACATCGGAGTAGAAGGCCAGGGCCTTGGGCAGATCGGTGGTCCACATGAAGGAGATGACGTTCTTGTAGTTGGCGTTCATGAGAGGGCTCCTGCGGGCGCGGCGGCGCGGCGCGTGTCGGGGCAAGGATAGCCCCCCTGGGAGGTGGGGGAAGGGGAGGAGAAGCGATCCATCTTACGAGGCTCGCATGTGCCGGCGGCGCAGCGGGACGAGCAGCGCGCACAGCAGGCTCAGGAAGCCCACGGCGCTCCGCGTGCTGGCACAGCCGCAGCGGGCGGGCTCCATGCGCACCCGGCCGGCGCCATCGGGGAAAGGGCCGCTCGCGCCCGAGTCTCGGGCGGTAACGGAGTCGTCGGGCAGCCCGGTGTCGTCCTCGGGCTCGGGGGGATCGTAGTCCGGCACCAGCTCCGGCAGCAGCCGGGCGGCCAGCTCGGCGCGCGCGGCCTCGTCGCCGATGCACTCGAAGGGGAAGCCGAACAGGGCCACCCCCTGGCCCAGCACGGCGGCCACATCGCCGCCCGCGTAGCTGGCCAGGGCCTCGCGGGTGGAGTCCAGGGAGTCGGGGTACTCCACCGGGTAGGGGGCGCCGTCGGCCTCGGCGAAGTCCAGGGTCAGCCCCGCCAGCAGGCCCACACCATCCACGGCGGTGGTGCCCGCGTCGTCGTCCGCCATGCCCGCCCCCAGGATCTCCGAGGCGAAGGCCTGGTCGCTCGCGTCGCCGCGGTAGTCCAGGTCCCAGAGGATCTCCGCCCCGCTGGCCCACAGGGCGCCGCCGCCTTCCACGAAGGAACGCAGCCGGTCCTGCTGGGAGCTGGTGAAGGTCTCGTCGGAGGTGGACTGCTCGCCGGCCACCCAGATCACCAGGTCGTAGTCGTCGAGGCCCACCTCGGAGAGCCGCTCGTCGGCGATGCTGTCGAAGTACCAGCCCGCGCCGACGATGGCCTCGCCATGGGCCACGGCGGTGTCGAAGGCGTTCATGCGGCGCAGGAACATGCGCTGCACCTCGCCGATGGAGCTGCCCACGTCCTCCCACACCAGGGTGGAGACCTCGAGGCGGTCGAAGGCGCTCACCACCAGCACCCGGGCCAGGCCATCGGGGGAGCGGCGGGCCCCCAGCACCTCGCTGGGGAAGCTGACACCGCCGGAATTCACCGCGCCTACTCGCAGGTAGATGGTCTCGCCCTGCCTGGCAGAGACGGTGGTGCTGGTGCCCTGCACTTCGGTGCCCTTGTCCCAGCTGCGGCCGTCGGCGGAGGTGTAGAGCAGGTAGGAGTCGGCGGCGTCACCGTAGGGAGCTCCGCTCGCCCCCGCGGTCCACGAGGCCTCCAGCCGGCCGTCTTCGTCGTGCACCACCGCGAGATCCTGGGGGGGCTCCGGCAGGAACACCGGAACCAGGCCATCGCGCTCGGCGAAGTAGCGCACGATGCCCCGGTACATGGCTCGCGAAGCGTCACGACGGAACTGGGGATTCTTGAGATGTGCCACGTCGTCCACGTGGTCGTGGAAGGCCAGCTCCACCAGGGCTGCGGGCATCTCCGGGTTGTGGGAGGGGTTCACCTCGGAGAAGGCATCGCTGTTCAGGCCGCGGTCCTGCCAGTCGGACTCCCACAGCGTGCGGAAGGCGTCGATCATCTCGTCCTGAACGTTGGTGGCCAGCTCGTAGGAGCCGTCCACCGCCGAGCCGGAGCTGCCCTCGTAGGTGTAGGTGACCGTACCCCGGGCGGCGTCCACCTGGAAGGCGTTGGAGTGCCAGGACAGGTAGACGGCGTCCTCGCCCGTGGGGTGCTCCCAGGCGGCCCAGCGGGAGCGCGACGATGGATCCGAGCCGTCGCCATCGGAGTAGGGGTCGTAGACGCTGGTGGGGGCGCCGTTGTACTGGGTGTAGAGGATGGCGCCCTCTTCCCAGCGCGGGCGGCCGGTGGTGCCTCCGTGGCGCGAAACGTCGCCCATGCCGCCGCCCACGCGCACGGCGTCGGCGGACAGCCAGCGGCCCGTGCTGGCGGAGTCGGACAGCAGCTCCACCGTGAGCCCGCCCGGTCCGGCTGGCAGCCACAGGGTCTCGCTGTACTGCCAGGTGCTGCCGTGAACGGTCTGGTCGTAGTAGCGGTCGATGGAGCCGCCGGGGTGGATGAAGCGGTAGTGGGCGTCTGGTGCGTTCTCTGCGTCGGAGTCCCAGCTGACATACACCGCGTACCAGCCGTCCTCGGGCACGTCAGGCACCCAGGTGGCCACCGCGTCGCCGCTGGCGGGGAAGCGGCGGGTGCTGCCTTGATCGAAGGGGTCGCTGCCGTAGGTCCAGCTGGAGCTGGCGGCCCAGCCGTCGCCGGCGTCCTCGAAGCCGTCGCCTGTCTCGCTGTAGGCCCCACCCGAGCTGGGGGCGTCGTTGTCGATGACGACGGAGAGAGGGTTCATGCCCCGGTCCTTGGTGGTGAACACCGCGGCGCCGGCGTTCTCCAGGTAGGCCACCAGGTACTGGTTGGCGCCTTCGGGGTTGTGGAAGTCCTCCACCGTGTCGTAGACATTGCCCCGCTGGGTGGAGAAGCGGTCGAGCGAGTCGTACCAGATCCAGCCGTGGCATTGGGACAGGTACACCGCGCGGTCGGTCAGGAAGCCGCTGGTCTCTCCGGGGTGGTCCACCGGCTGTGTGCTGCTCCAGCTGACGGTGGGCAGATCATCGTACTTCTCGGGCACCGGCGGGATGGGCGGGAGGTAGTCCTCCAGCGGGCGCAGTTGCCCGTCGGGGCCCTCGGCCACCACCTGCACGTGGCCCGCGTGGGGAGGCGCCATCCCATGAGCGAGCTCCAGGGCCTCGTCGGCCAGGTCGGGATCCACCTCCCAGGGCACCCGCCCTTCGAGCTGCACCTGGAAGGGCTGGGCCGAGGCGATGGTGGCGAGCAGCAGGGGCCAGGTGGGCATGGGTGCCTCCGGGATCAGCCGGACAGGGCGCTCAGGAGAGGGCCGAGGTGAGGGCGGTAGGGCTCGGAGCGGCGCACGGATCCGCGGTGGATGGGCCGCTGCACCTCCACCCGCGAGCGGGTGGCGGCGACGCGCTGGGAGTCTTCTGGCCGCAGGCAGGCGTCGTTCCAGGGCAGGTCGAGGAACGCGAGCACCTCGGCCAGGACCCGCTCGGGTTCGGCCACCAGCTCTTCGTAGTGCACCTCGAGCATGGGCAGGGGCAGCGCCTGGCGCCAGTGCTGCATGAGCTGGTCGTAGGCGCGGTGGTAGTGGCCCAGGGCCTGCAGCGAGGTGGTGTAGGCCAGCCCGGCGCCGAAGGGCTGCCGGTAGCAGGACCAGCAGGTGTCCACCGGGTCGCGGCGGCAGTGCAGCACGCGGGCCTGGGGCACCAGCAGCGCCGCCAGGCCCAGGTGCAGGTAGTTGTGGGGCATCTTGTCGGTGACGCGCTGGGCGCGCGGGCCGACGTCGCGTAGCCGCGCCAGGTAGCGCTGGGCCAGGGGGTCGAGGCGCTCGGTGCTGATGGGCCCCTGGTAGGCCAGGGCGGCCAGGTCGCGCAGATCTTCCAGCTCGCCACCGGCGGCCAGATCCGGGTGCCGCGACAGGGCCTGCTCCAGCAGGGTGGTGCCGCTGCGGGGCATGCCCACGACGAAGACGGGTAGCTGGGAGTCGCAGCCGGAGCGGGCGAAGTGCTGGAAGCGGGCCGCGGTGAACTGGCCCGCCAGGGCCTGCAGCTGGGCGCCATGCTGCTGGTGATCCACGCGCAGGTGGCGCAGGCGGTTGGCGGAGGCGAACGCGGCGAAGGCCTGGTCCACCCGCCCCAGGGCGTCCAGCAGATCCCCCAGGGAGTAGGACAGCAGGGATCGCTCGTGATCGCTGGGGGCGGCGGCCAGGGCGGCTTCGACGGTGGGAACGGCGTCGGCGGGCTGGCCCAGGCGGTGGGCCACCCGGGCCCAGGTGACGGCGGTGACCGTGTCGGGCTTGTGGAGCCACGGTTGGAGCAGCTCGCGCGCCCCGTCGAGGTCGTTGCGCGCCTCGAGGGCCCCTGCCAGGCCCGCGCAGGCCTCGCGGGAGCGGGGATCCAGGCGGTGAGCCTCGATGAACGCGGCTTCTGCGTCATCGAAGCGGCCATCGCGCTGGAGCGTGTGTCCCAGCTTGATCCGGGGAGCCGGGTCTCTGGGCGCCAGCTCGCAGGCCCGGCGGTAGCAGGCCTCGGGCTCGGCTCGGACACCCTGGCGGGCCAGGGCCATGCCCAGCTCCAGCTGGCATTCGGCCGAATCCGGCGCGTGCGCGGCGGCCTGGCGAAAGGCCATGACCGCGCCCTGCGCCTCGTTCAGCTGCGCGAGCACCTTGCCCGACTGCAGCCAGAGCTCACCGCTCTGGGGTGCCCGCTCCAGGCCCGCCTGCAGGGCCACCAGCGCCGCCCGGGGCTTGCCCCTGGCCAGGGCCCTGCGGGCGCGTTGCAGGGCTTTTCGCGGCATGGACAACCCGCAAGAGCAAGAGGGAGCGGGTGCGTATCCTCCGATGGATGGCCGCGCACAGGGAGGGCCTCAGGCGAGGGGGAGCCGGGCACAGGGCGCTGGGAGCTGGTGCCGCCACCCCACACGGACGTAGCCACCCACCCTGACGCTCACCCGTCGGGGTCATGTTCGCTCGGGCGGCCCCTGCTCCGAAGGGTGGTTGCCGCGGCGCGACTACCCCTCCGACTCCAGCTTGTACTCGTCGTCGTCGGTGGCCACCTCGACGTCGCCGGTCTCCCAGCCGTAGCTGTTGGCGATGGGGGCGGCGTAGGGGCGGAAGAGCAGGCGGGCGGTGACCGTGGTGGTCGCGCCCATGTCGGGCAGCGGGAAGACGTGGGTGGAGCTGGCCTCGGATTGCGCCGCGAGCCTGTTGTCGCTGGCCATGTCCACGGCCCGGTAGTGGGCCACGCCGCGGTTGCCCTCGCTGTCCACCAGCACCTTGGCGTAGATCCAGCCCGCCGCGCCCGCGGCGTCGTCTCCCGAGACCAGGTAGACGATGTCGCCTTGCTGCAGGTCGGGAGGCTGCTCCTCGAGGAGCACGGTGCCGCCGCTGGTGGAGGCGATGGCCACCTCGCCCAGCACGCTGTGGATTGGCAGGCCCTTGTCTTCGGCGCTCATGTCGCTGAAGGAGCCGGTGCCGGCGCCCTCGTAGTCGTCGTAGCTGCCCGAGGGGCGCACGAAGCGAGCGGCGCTGGTTTCAGGCAGGCTCTGCTCGGAGAAGGCCAGGCTCATGCCGTCCTGCGCTACGTCGGCGCCCAGGGTGCCGCGGGCGCGGTAGCCGCCCACGTCGGGCACCGCCTGGCCGCCGATGGCGGGCATGTCGGCCCCGTCTTCGTCCACGGCCTGGAGCAGCACGATCAGCTGGCGCATGGGATGGCCGGTGGGCAGGGCGTGGCCGGCGGCCTCGTTGCTGACCGTGACGGTGGCGTGCACGGCCAGGTCCACCTCTTCGAGGTCCACATCCAGGCCGTAGACCTCGTCGTCGTGGAACCAGTCGAAGTCGTGGCGCCGGATCTCGCCGTAGGCGCGCAGCCAGCCCTGGTCTACGGTGGGGTACATGTCCCGCTCGGAGATGTCGTAGGTGGAGCTCTCCTCGTCCAGCACGTCCAGGTGGCAGGCGTCGCAGTTGACGGAGCCGTCGGCGCAGGTGGACGCGGTGCACTCGGACCAGGTCTCGTTGATGGGCAGGCCACCAGGCCAGCGTTCGGCGTCCACCTCTTGATCGTCGCGCAGGGAGCCGCGGGCGTACTCGTGGCAGCTGGAGCACCAGCCCGCCTCGCGCATGCCGGGGCTGTAGGCGCCCTTCATGATGGCCACCACCACGTCGGGGTAGGGGCCGAAGTTGAGCGGGTCGAACTCCTGGCTGAACACGGTGGTCTCCTCGCTGGGGCGCTGCAGCTGGATGCTGCCGTCGCGGCCAGGGGCGGGGCCGGCCACCACCGAGCGGATCTTGTGGCAGAGGTCGCAGCTCACCCCCTCGTCGAAGCCCACGCCGGTGGCGCGGGCCAGGTCGATCTCGCCAGCCTGCATGCCATCGACGCCCGGAGCGTGGCAGTCGCCGCAGCTGCCGAAGGCGTCGAGCTCATCGGCCTGGTCAGGGTGGTCACAGCCATCGGCGTCCTGGCCGCCGCAGCTGTCGTTGAGGAAGGGCAGCACGCCCTGGCCCAGGTAGCAGCGCTCGACGGTGCCGCCCTCGACCCCTGGCTCCTGGCCCGCGGCCATCCAGCCGCCGAGGGCCGCGCAGTCGTCGGACTCCAGCGTGGCGCCTCCCACGTAGAGATCCCAGGTCTTGCTGTTGTTGGCGGAGCGGTGGTGGGCCGAGTCCACCCAGTCGTCGGCCTTGGTGGGATGGCAGTGGCCACACTCCTCGGTGTCCATGGCGTGGGAGGTGCCGCCGGGCTGGAAGCTGTAGTCCGGGTTGTCGGCGCTGGGATCCGGCAGGGGGTAGATGGTGATCACGCCCAAGCCGCTGGGGCCGTCGGTCTCGTGCACGTCGAAGCCGCCGGAGGTGTAGCCCTCCATGCCCGCCAGGATCCAGCGATCGGTGATGCCGTCATCGCCCACCTCCACGGTGGCCATGCCGCTGGCATCGGTGGTGGCCCAGTCGGCCTGGCTGGCGCCGCCCAGCATGGCGAAGGCGCCTTCCACGGGGGCGCCATCGGTGTCCACCACCTGCACCTCGGCGGTGCCGGTCCAGCGCAGCTCGGGTGCGGTGTCCACGGGCGTGCTGTCGCCGGTGTGCGTGTCGGGCTCGCTGTCCTGCGGGCCCGTCTCCTGGGGGATGGTGCTGTCGCTGTCTTTCGCGGGCTCACCGCAGCGTGCTCCGCAGAGCAGCACCGCAGCCAGGATCAGCGGGAGGCCTCGAAGTGTTCCACGATGGCCTCCAGGCCCTCGTCGTTGCCATGACCGGTGTAGCACTTGATGATCTCCATCTGCGGGGTCAGGGCGCACTTGCCCGGGAGGTAGGTGCCCTCCCAGGTGGTGGCGCTCAGGATGGCCTTCTCGGGATCAGCCACGACCGGGAAGTCGGGCGAGTCGATGGCTGTGGCGTAGACCGAGGCGTCCTCGCCGTCGGGAGCGTAGCCCAGGCTGTCCTCGAACAGGATGACCATGAACGAGAAGGGGATGTCCGCGTGGTCCGCGGCGAACGCTGCGTGTTCTTCGTCGAGGGCGACCGCCTCCGTCTGGCAGGCGCCTCACCACGAGGCCGTGATGAACAGGATGTGGTACTCCTGCGCCAGGTCCCAGAGGGAGAGCTCCTCGCTGCACTGGTCGATGAGCGCGATGTTGGTGATGACATCGCCTTCGCTGCTGCCGGTGCACACCAGGTCGCCGGGATCGTTGTGGGGCCAGCCGCAGGCGTAGCAGGCCTCGTCGGCGTCCAGCGGGTCACTGATGCAGTCCACCTCTTCGCCGTCGCTGACACCGTCACCGTCGGTATCGGCCAGGTCCGGGTCGGTGCCCAGCTCCTGCTCCGTGCAGGCGTCGAGGCCGTCGCCGTCGGCATCATCGGTGCAGTCGGTCTCGCCGCTGGTGTCCTCGATGTCTGCGGTGTCTTCGGGCTCGTCGCCGAAACAGGCGCCGAGCAGCAGAGCGCTGGCAAGGGCGGGTCCAAGGAGGAGGGCGTGGGAACGCATGGGCTTCCTCTCGGTCAGCGTGGGATGTAGAGGGGCGGGAAAGGGATACCTTCGGGAATCGCGCGCCATCATGACACGGCGTGTTTCCGTCGGCCACAGCAACCCGGTGAGGGCGCTGTCAACGATCTTTTCTGCCGCGCGCGGGTGGCCTGTTGCCTGCGAAGATAGGCTGATGTGCAGGAGGCAGCCATGGATCCTCGTCATGTTCTCGTCATGCTCGCCGTCTCGCAGATCGCCTGTGAGTCGGCCAACGGCACCGCCCAGCATCCCGAGGAGACCCCTCCGCTTCCGCGGAGCGCGGCGCCGGCCCCGGAGGCAGCACCACAGCCCGCCGGCTCGGCTGCCCCGGTGGCTCCGGCCGGGCCCTGTGCGCCCCTGGAAGCGGTGGCCCCGGCCGGGCCCGGCTGCCTGAGCGGCAGCATCGCCTGCGGCGAGACCGTGAAGGGCACCACCGTGGGCGGCAGCACCCACTTCGACGGCCAGCGCTATCGCGCCAGCTACTGCTTCCCGGCGGCCGACGATGCGTACACCGATCCTGAACGTGTCTACGCGTTTGAACTCCCCGCCGACAACGAGGCCACGTTCACTCTGGACAGCCCCTGCGCCGAGCTGGACCTGGTGGTGCTGCGCTGGGAAGGCGAGCCCGCCTGCCCGGGCGCCGACGAGCGCATCACCGAGTGTGAAGGCGACAAGAACCCGGGTGGAGGCTCGGCCAGGCTGTGGAACGACAGCCAGGCCCACTACCTGCTGATCGTCGACGGCGACCAGGGCGCAGCGGGCAACTTCACGTTGAGCGTGAGCTGCCGCGACAAGTAGGGCTCATCCCGTGCTGGCCAGGAAGATCCACAGGCCGACGCCGCCCAGCACGGTGATGATGCCGGGCAGCAGGTAGATGAAGATCCAGCTGCGGTCGGGGCGGTAGGGGCGCACCTCGCCCACCTTGTCCACGGCGGAGACTCCTACCAGGTCCACCCGGCACTCGGGGCACTCGGCGCCGAAGTCGTAGACAGCCTTGCAGCGCGGGCAGGCCAGGGCTTCTTGCGGGGCGTCGAGATCGATGCCCTGCTCCTTGAGGCTCTGTTTTTCCTCCAGGAAGGCCTCGCGCTCTTCGCGGGCGCGGTCCATCTCCAGCTCGCGGCGCTTGCTCCGGCGGCCTTCTTTCTGCTGTATGAAGCCGAACATGGGCTGCATGGCTTGCTCCAGGGAGGGGCGCGACCAGGGTCATGGTATCCCGTGGCGGCGGCGATCGCGCCCACGGGCGTGCAGACACGCAGCCGCGCTGGCGGTTCGCTCGGGCACAAAGTCACCGGGCTGTGAAAAGCTCGTGACAGCTGGCTCCTAGGTTCGATGGGTGCTCGCCTCCACGCTGCAAGGAGGCGGCCCAGGAGCACCCATGACCGCCACCGCCCTCGAAGCGCGCCCCAAGCGCGTGTTGCTCGCCGGAGTGTTCGGACCCTTCGGCGTGGACGATGACTACGGTCGCAGAGAGAACATCATGGAGCTGTTCCACAACCAGGTCACCAAGGGCCAGGGGGCGGCCAGCTTCAGGTTCTTCCATCGCTCCTTTGGCCTGTACTTTTTGGCGGAGAACATCGAGGCGGAGACCACGGTGCTCGATTTTCCCAGCCAGGAGCGCTTCGTCGAGGAGCTGCAGCGCGGCTACGACGTGGTGGGGATCAGCTTCATCGCGCCCAACTTCCTGAAGGCCCGGCGCATGGCCGAGCTCGTGCGGCGACACCTCCCCGAGGCGGAGATCATCCTGGGCGGGCACGGCGCGGCCATCGAGGGCGTCGAGGAGCTCATCGACTGCGACCACGTGGTCAAGGGAGAGGGCATCCGCTGGCTGCGCAGCCACCTGGGTCAGGATCCCTGCGCGCCCTTTGTGCACCCGGTGGTGCCCAGCACCGAGCGCAAGCACATCTGGGGTGTGCCCGTTCCCGGCGCCACCGCCAGCCTGCTGGTGCCGGGGGTTGGCTGCGTGAACGGCTGCTCGTTCTGCGCCACCTCCCACTTCTTCGGCAAGCGCTACGAGAGCTACCTGGGTACGGGCCAGGCGCTCTTCGACACCGCCTGCAGGATCGCTGATGAGAGCGGCACCGACGCCTTCTTCATCATGGACGAGAATTTCCTGAAGGACCGCGAACGCGCCATGGAGCTGCTGGAGCTGATGGAGCAGCACCAGCGCTTCTTCCGCTTCCACATCTTCTCGTCCGCCGAGGCCATCACGGCGTTCGGCTTGGACAACATGGTGCGCCTGGGCGTGACCATGGCCTGGATCGGCTTCGAGTCCCAGACCCGCCAGGACGCCTTCGCCAAGAACGTGGGCATCGACGCCCAGGCCCTGGTGAAGGGCCTGCGCGACCGCGGCATCTCGGTGCTGGGCTCGGGGATCCTGTGCATGGAGCACCACACCCCCGACAACATGCAGCAGGACATCGACTTCCTGGTGGGTCTGGAGACCGACCTGGTGCAGTTCATGCTGCTGACCCCCATGCCGGTGACCGCCCTGTACCAGGACCACAAGCGGCGTGGGCTGCTGCGCGAAGACCTGCCGCTGGAGGAGTGGCACGGGCAGAAGCACCTGGCCTGGAGGCACCCCCACTTCGCCGAGGGCGAGCCCGAAGAGTGGATCCATCGCGCCTTCAAGCAGGACCACCTGCAGAACTCCAGCACCATGTACCGGGTGGCGGAGACCTCCCTGCGGGGCTTCCTGCACCTGGAGTCCAAGCCCTCCCTGGACGCCAACCTGAGCGCCCGTCGCCGGCAGTTCGAGGACCAGGCGCGGGAGTACTGTCTCACTCTGGCGGGCATCGCCGCGCACGCGGTGAACGAGACGGAGCGCTCTCGGGCTGTGGCGCTGGAGCGTCGGGTGAACGAGGTGTTTGGTGCTCCCGGGCTGGTGGACCGCGTCAAGCGAGTCGGGGTCATCGGGCTGATGGCTCGCTGGCGGGCGCGGGTGGCGATGTTCGGTGACGGCATCCAGCCGCGGACCATCGTGACCCGGTACCCGTACCGGGGGAAGGCGCTGGAGGAAGGTGTCGCGGAGGACGCGGAGCAGGCGGCGCCCGAGACGGCCGAGCTGCCGCGGGCTGTGGCGGCCATGGCGAAGTAGGCCGCTCCTTGGGGCCCCTGGCCGCGTTACGCGCTGCCCGGAGGTGAGAATGCTCCTGAGCAGGCGACAGAACCCCGAATCTACTGCGTCCCAGCAGTCGCGACTGCGGCCGTCCCTGCTTGCAGCGCTCTCGGTCAACGTGCTGAAAGCACGCCTCCCTCGCCCGCTACTGCGCAGAACCGGCCTCGCTGAGCGCCTGCTGGCCCTCGCTACGATTCGGGACGGCCGCCTGTCGGCGACCTGTTCTGTCGCCTGCTCCTTGTTGCTCGCGCTGATCGCGTGCCAGTCCCCGTCCGGCGAGCCCGGGGACACGAGCCCGTCCGACAGCGAGCCGCGTGACTCGGGGCCCATCGCGGACACGGGGGGCGACAGCGAGCCACCCGTCGACACGGCGGACACGGCGCCACCGCCGGCGCTAGACGTGGCCATCTGGCCCGCCGAGCCCTACCCGGACTCGGAGCTGCGGGCGCTGGCGGACGAGGAGCTCGACAGCTGCAGCTGGTGGGCGGACGGCGTCGAGGTGGCCACCGGGTGTACGCTGCTGGGCGAGGACATCTCGCTCGTCGCGGGCGACGAGATCATGCTGATGGCCAAGGTCGGCGAGTCCGCGGGCGAGGCGATGGCCGCGATCCGCGGCGCCCCGGGCCTCGCTGTCACCGAGACCATGGGCAATTCCCTGGCCTTCCTGGACGGCTCCACGTTGGAGGAGCAGCAGTCCCTGGTGCTCGCCGGGGGCTTCACCATGCCCATCGCCGCCGTGGCGGATCCGTCAGGCTCGCTGCTGTGGTCCACCGCGCACCTGAACGGCACGGTGTCGCGCGTGGAGGGGGAGCCCTGGGGGGTCACGGCTTCGGCGGTGGTGAGCGGCAACATCTACTGGATCGACCTGGACCCGGATCGGCGCCAGCTGTGGGTGGCGGATCAGGGGGGGACCACGCTGGCAGCGCTGGACGCCGACACCCTGGAGCAGGGCGCGGTGCTCGATCTCCCGGAGGGCCCCGTGTCCGTGCGCATCCAGGATGACATAGCCTGGGTGGCCTGCCGGTCGGGAGGCAGCCCCTACGGCGGTCTCGCGGAGTCGCCGCCCGGCGTCGAGGCGGGCTGGCTGGTGCGGGTGGATCTCGAGACCGAGACCACGGAGGCGGTGGAGCTGGGCCTGGAGCCCTACTGGGCCGAGCCCTCGCCCGGCGGCGAGCTGGTGGCGGTCGCCGACCAGGACGCCGGCGAGCTGTTGGTGGTGGACGCCGCCACGCTCGAGCTGCTGGAGGTGTTCGAGCTGCCCGGCGGGCCTACGGGAGTGGCCTGGCACCCCATCGACGACCGGCTCTACGTGTCGCTGTACACCGAGGCCCTGCTGCTGGAGCTGGACGGGAGCACGGGCGAGACCCTGCGCAGCTGGGAGACGGGCGCGGGCAGCGTGGGGGCGTTCATGCGCGACGACGGACGCTGGGTGTACGTGCCCGGGCTGCACGCGGGCAGCCTGGCCAGGGTGGACACCGCCACCGACGCCGAGCCTCTGGTGGCGGAGGGGCTGGCCAGCCCGCGGGGGGTGGCGCTGGTGCCTTGAGGGGGGCTCGGACTAGTCCCCCCGCGCGAAGCAGTCCACTTCGCCGTCGGTGCGCAGCGCGCAGATCCGGCCGCTGGCCACACCCGCGGCCAGCTGCACGTAGGGCTCCGGCTCCTGCAGCTCGAAGAGGCCCCAGCACAGCAGGCTGCCGTCCTCGGACAGCAATGCGATGGCGGCTGGGTCCGCGCTCAGCCTACCCCCAGCTCCTTCAACACCCGCCGCGCCGTGTCCCGCCCCGAGTGCACCGCGGTCTCCATGCTGGGGAAGTCGAAGTCGTTGCGCACCCAGTCCCCCGCCAGCCAGAGCCCCTGGACCGGGGTCCTCGGCCAGGGCTTGTGGCGCAGGGAGCCGGGCTCGCCGTTCCAGTAGCGCTGGTGGGGCGCCGAGTTGCGCACCACCCGCCAGGAGAGGAGCCCTCCCATGTCCATGGCCTCGAAGCCGTCCACCCGGCGCACACAGGCCATCGCCCGCTCCAGCAGCTGTGGGTCGTCCAGCTGCTCGAAGCCCGTCTCCTGGCCGACAAAATGGAGCGCGGCTCCGAAGCGGCTGTCGTCCTCGTACTCCTGGTACCAGGGCCGGTTGTCCACCACGAAGGGCAGGGGAGGGGGCAGGCCGCAGACGACGGTGCGGTTGTGCACCCTCACGGCGTTTCTGTGCCAGACATGGAGCCCCAGGGGTGCGACAGGGGCCAGGCGGGACGCGCCCGACAGGCCGGGCAGCGCCGCCAGCTCGGGGTCGGGGGCCAGCACCTGGGCCACGGCGGCGGGGGGGATGGCCAGGATGGCGGCGTCGAAGCCGCTGTGCTCCCGCGGCTCGCGGTACAGGCAGGGCTCGTCGTCGTGGCCGGGGCAGGCGCTCTCGGCCAGCTGCAGGCCCACCAGCCGCTGCCCGTCGCAGCGCAGGCGCACCAGCTTCGTCAAGCGCTGGATGCGTCCACCCAGGCGCTCCACCTCCCTTCCCACAGGATCCCACCACATGCGCGTCATGCCGCCGGCGGGAAAGAGCCCCTCGCCGGTGTGGTAGTCCCGCGCCGTGCGCTGGATGGCCTTCATCATGGAGTAGGCGGAGATCTCTCCCGGCCAGTTGAGCTGGGCGTCGCGGGTGGCGCGGAAGGCGTTGGTGCCGAAGATGGAGCGCGGCAGGCCCAGCTTGACGCACAGGGCGGTGAGGCAGAGGTCGTCCCATTCTTCGGGCACGCCCCCGATGATGTGGGGTGCGAAGCGCGCCACCATGAGCGCGAAGCCCAGCTTCTCGGCCAGGGACCAGCCCGTGTAGCGCAGGCCGCTCAGCAGGGTGCCGGGCACACTCTGGCCCAGGTGCAGCTGGTGGGTTCGCTGGTCGCGCTGCTCCCAGATGGTGAACCAGCCCTTGTTGGAGCAGGTGGTCGCCGCGAAGTCCACCCCGGCCCTGCCCACCAGCTCGGGCAGCTCCCGGTAGAAGCCCAGCGCCACGTGCTGGCCATTCTCCACCACCCGCCCATCGGGCAGCTCCCACGAAGCCGCCTTGCCCCCCAGGTAGGCGCGGTCGGTGAACAGCTCCACCTCCACGCTTCGTCGCAGCAGGGTCTCCGCGGCGGCCAGACCGGCGGGGCCGCCTCCGATCACCACTACCTTGGGCATCTCGCCTCCTCGCTGTGGGCGGTGGGGCTCAGGAGCGGGGGAGCTGCGTGATGTCACCGGGCTCCGGTGGCTGATGCCACCTTCCGCGCGGATGGCACTGGTCGTGCGCAGGGAGACGGCCTAGAACCATGGTCCTTTTCCACAAGCGAGGAGACACCATGGCCCGGCTCGATCCCCACTCCTACAGCGACCTGAACCAGGGCAGGACCATCCACATCGACTGGACCGTGCACGTGGACTTCGACGCCCAGGTGCTGCGCTGTGTCGCCACCTTGACCCTGGATCGCGCGGCCAACGGCTCACTGGATCTCGACACGCGCGATCTCGCCATCGAGTCGGTCACCGATGGTGCGGGCAACGCGCTGGAGTTCGAGCTGGCCGAGGCGGGGGCGGCGTTGAGCCGCGGCGACTCTGGCGCTGTCGGCTCGAGCGACGCAGCCAAGGGCCGCGATCAGTCGGCCCCTGGCTTCATGGGGTCGAAGCTCACCGTGCGTCGCGGCCTGCCCGTGGACCAGGTGGTCATCCGCTACAGCACCAGCCCCGGCGCCTCGGCTCTGCAGTGGCTCGAGCCGGCGCTGACCGCGGGCGAGCAGCCCTTCCTGTTCTCCCAGTGCCAGCCCATCCACGCCCGCTCCCTGCTGCCCTGCCAGGACAGCCCGGCCGCGCGCATCTCCTACACCGCCCAGGTGCACGTGCCCGCCGCGCTGGCGGTGGTCATGTCCGCCGCGCCCGGTGAGCGCAGCGAGGCCGGTGACGGCAGGGCCTGCTGGAGCTTTGACATGCCCCAGCCCATCCCGTCCTACCTGCTGGCTTTGGCCGTGGGCGACCTGGTGTCCAAGGACCTGGGGCCCCGCACGCGGGTCTACGCCGAGCCGGCCACCGTCGAGGCGGCAGCCTGGGAGTTCGCCGACGCCGAGAAGATGCTGGTGGCTGCCGAGTCGCTGTTCGGGCCCTACCTGTGGGAGCGCTTCGACTTCCTGGTCATGCCGCCCGCCTTCCCCTACGGCGGCATGGAGAACCCCCGGCTCACCTTCCTGACCCCCACGCTGCTGGCAGGGGACCGCTCCCTGGTGAACGTGCTGGCCCACGAGCTGGCCCACTCCTGGACGGGCAACCTGGTCACCAACGCCACCATGAACGACTTCTGGCTGAACGAGGGCTTCACCGTGTGGGCCGAGCGCCGGATCCTCGAATTGCTGGAGGGCGAAGAGGAGGTGGCGCTGTCCGCCGCCATCGGGCGCCACGGCCTGGAGCAGGAGCTGCAGCGCTTCGGGGCCGACTCTCCGCTGACCGCCCTGGAGACCGATCTGGCCGGCACCGATCCCGACGAGGTCTACTCCCTGGTGCCCTACGAGAAGGGCTTTCTGTTCGTGGCCCTGCTGGAGCAGGTGCTGGGTCGCCCGGCCTTCGACGCGCTGGTCAAGCGCTATATCGACAAGTTCAGCTTCACCTCCATCACCACCGCCCAGTTCGAGACCTTCCTGGACCAGGAGCAGCCCGGGCTGCGCGAGCGCGTGGACGCAGACACCTGGATCCACCAACCCGGCCTGCCCGCGTCGGCTCCGGCCTTCACCTCCCGCGTGCTCGAGGAGCTCGGCGACCTGGCCAAGGGCTGGTCCGATGGCCGGCGTCCCGACGTGGAGCAGGCCCGCGCCTGGTCCGCCACCAACTGGCAGATCTACCTGCAGCAGCTGCCGCGGCCGCTGCCCCAGGCGGATCTGGACTGGCTGGAGGAGCGCTTCGCCCTGACGCGCTCGGGCAATTCCGAGATCCTCTGCGAGTGGCTGGTCATCGCCGCCACCTCGGGCTGGGAGCCCTGCTTCGACCGCCTGCGGGCCTTCCTGGGCCACGTGGGCCGCATGAAGTACCTCAAGCCGCTGTACAAGGCGCTGATGAGCGACGCCGCCACCCAGCCCCTGGCCCGCGAGATCTTCGAGGCATCGAAGGGGGGCTACCACCCCATCGCGAGGGGTGGGCTGGAGGCGCTGATCGCAGGGTAGGGAGTCCGCGCCGGGCCGCCACGGGTCATGCCCCCAGTTCTGAGACAGGCTTGGGGGGTCATGCCCCCAATTCTGAGACATATCCGGCTGGAACGGGCGTGCCTGTCCGTGAAAACCGTATTTGCACCGTCGGCATGAACCGCGGGAGGGCTGGATTGCCTCAGAATTCGGCACATGACCCCTGGTGGTGTTGCAGAATCGGGGGCCTGAGCCTGGATGTGGCCAGCGCCGCTAGAAACAGCTGGCCGCGCCCGGGCTGGAGCCGTCGCTGCACTCCGACGCGGCCCAGTTGCCCTCGAGATCTCCTGCGCCCGGGTCCACCTTCTCGACGCTCACACCATCACCGGCGTCGAAAGGGAAGGAGCAGGAGTCGATGAGGGAGACGCCGTTGGCCTCGTACAGGTAGAGGGGATCGCTCACCGCCAGGCCCGAGGCCAGGCTGGCGTCGTCGGTGGTGAGCAGCAGCGCGTCGGCGTCGATGGCGTACTCGCCGGCGTAGCCGGAGTCGAGGATGACGGCGTACTGGCCAGGTTCGAGCAGGGTGTCGGCGGGATCGGTGAAGCCCTCGAGCGGGTCGGAGGCGTCGCCGTCGTAGATCACGAAGCCGTACAGGTCGATATCGGCGCTGCCGGCGTTGTACAGCTCCACGAACTCGCCGGTGGACTCGGTGTGGGCGTTGGACATGAACTCGCTGATGACCAGAGAGCCGCTGTGCTCGGAGACGGCGCCGGCCGAGTCGTCGTCGGAGGCGCAGTTGTAGGTGCCCGGCGAGGAACCCGAGGCGCAGGTGGAGGCGGTCCAGTTGGCTCCGGAGTCCAGCGCTCCCTCGACGCCGATGCGCTCGGTGCTGGTGCCGTTGCCAGGGTTGGCGGGCCACAGGAAGGCGTCCAGCAGGCTCGATCCGTCGGCTTCGTACAGCTGCACTGGATCGCTCACGGCGATGGCGTTGCCCAGGGTGGTGTCGGTGGTGGTGACCAGCACCGCGGCGCTGTCGATCTCGTAGTCGTCGTTGTACTCGGCATCGAGCACCAGCGCGAAGCCGCCCGGGTCCAGCTCGGTGGCGCCGCTGCCGTAGGCCGCGATGGTGTCGGCTAGGTGCCCGAGGGGATGGTGACGGTGTCGCCGGTGCTGGCGGCGTCGATGGCGGCCTGGATGGTGGTGAACCAGCCGTGCACCTCCATGCTGGCGTCGTCGATCTCCCCATCGAGGGGGGGCTGCACGGCGAGCACGCGGCCCTGGGGTGGGCGGCAGCCCCCGAGGAGCAGCGCGAGGGGGAGGGCGGTCACGAGGCGCGATGGGAGCATGGCGGCTTCCAGGGCGAGTGGAACTTCTCGAGGCAGCATATTCCGCTGTGAAAGGATGTTCGAGGGTTGGTTAGGCGCCAAGCGGCCCGGCTAGATCAAAGGCGCCGGGTACACTCTCCTGGCAGCCAAGGGAGGCCACCCATGAGCGGCAAACCCCCCAGCGCGCACACGCTGCCACTCGATGGGCAGCCCTTCGACGCCGAGGAGACCCCGGCCGCACCACCCGAGGACGCGGAACCCAGGCTGGGCTTCGGCGCGGCGCCCGGATCCGCTCCGGAGCAGCTGGGGATTCGCGTCACCGTGCTGCCGCGGCCGGAGGTCAGCGCAGCACAGGCGGCCATCGATGACGGCCCGGTGCCGCGCTTCCGCCTGGATCGCCGCCTGGGCAAGGGGGGCATCGGCGAGGTGGAGGCCTACATCGACAACGACATCGGGAGGCTGGTGGCCCTCAAGCGGCTGCGTCCCGACGTGATCACCGACCAGGGCCTGCTGCGCTTCGCCGAGGAGATCCGCACGGTGGGCAAGCTGGAGCATCCCAACATCGTGCCCGTGCACGATGTGGGCGTGGATGAGCTGGGACGGCACTACTTCGTGATGAAGTTCGTGGACGGCCAGACGCTGGGCGAGATCATCAAGCGGCTGCGGCAGGGCGACGCCTTCACCCACCAGCGCTTCGGCTTCGAGGAGCGCGTGCGCATCTTCCGGGCGGTGCTGGCAGCGGTGGACTTCGCCCACCAGGCCGGCTTCCTGCACCGGGACATCAAGCCCCCCAACATCATGGTGGGCTTCCACGGTGAGGTCATCGTGCTCGACTGGGGGCTGGCCCGCCCGCTGGACAGCTCCCAGGATCCCGTCGCGGAAGGCGATCCCTCCACCAGGGGTGCCGCCACCTCGGGTGCTCGAAGCGTGGAGACCACCCTGGGCCAGGTGGTGGGCACACCCTCCTACATGTCGCCCGAGCAGGCCCGCGCCGAGCCTCTGGACGAGCGCAGCGACGTGTACTCGCTGTGCGTGGTGCTCTACGAGCTGCTCACCCTGAAGCACTACCTGGCGGCCTGCAGCAGCACCCAGGAGGTGCTGGACGGGGTGGTGAAGACCGAGCCGGTGTACCTGGGCATCGAGCGCAACCCCGCCCAGCCTACGGTGCCCATGGACCTGCTGTGGTTCGCCAGGAAGGGCCTGCAAAAGGACAAGCGCAGGCGCTACCAGACCGTGCGCGAGATGATCGAGCGCCTGGATGCGCGCGCCGAAGGCGTCATCCCCATCCAGTGCCACGTGACCGCCACCATGCGCTTCACGCGGGCCCTGGGCAAGCTGGGCTCCAGGCACCCCGTGGCCCTGCTCGTGGGCTATGCCCTGGCGGTCATCGCGGCGGTGGTGGGCCTGGTGGGCTGGGCGTCGGGCTAGATCTCCAGCCTCCCCTCCAGATCGAGCTCCCAGTTGCCCGCCCAGCTGCGCTCGGCCAGCTCCACCACGCCCGCGGCGGACAGCTCCCAGGAGTGCAGGCTGTGCTCGTCCTCGTCGGGGATCCACTGGGCGGCGGCGTCGCCGGGCACGAAGGCTGTGTTGGCGGCGTTGTCGGGCAGCTCGCCGGAAAGCTCCAGGACCTCGCTCAGGTAGCTGGCGTCGGGGTTCAGGCGCACCCACTGAGCGCCTTCGCTCATCAGGGCGTACACGAAGCCGGTGATGTTGGCGTGGTCGGGCACCCCGTTGAGGTGATCCTGGGAGGTGGCCACCACGATGACGGGCAGGGTGGAGTGTGCCTCCATGGCGGCCGGGACCTGTCGAGAGGTGTCGCGCTCCCCCCAGTACTGGTCGGTCAGGTCCATGGCCATGATCCGCGGATCCGGTTCCCCCAGGGCAGATCTGAGCTGCGGAGAGAAGGCGATCCATTCCTCGCCCTCCAGCCAGGCTCGCTCACCCCAGGCGGGTCGGTCCACCCCGCCCTGGTAGCTGCCGTCTCCGTCCAGATCGAAGTAGGCGGCGCCGGTGACCTCGAGGTGATCGTGGTAGAGCGTGGCTTCCCAGCCCAGGCTGCCGTAGCCGGCAGCGCAGATCAGCGCCGAGCCGTCCCACTCGCAGCCCTGGTAGTCGGAGCTCGGCTCGCCCGACAGCCCCAGCTCGATGGTGGCGAACTGGGCGTTGGAGGGGGGCTCCCAGGCCACCAGCCCGGTGAGATCCGGCAGCTCCAGGCTGCTGTCGGCGAGGGTGGCGACGGCCAGGGCCACGCCGTTGGAGTGACCGTAGACCAGCGGCGGCTGCGCGGAGATGGCTCCGGTGGCCCGCTCGGCCAGCAGGCAGCCTTCGTCGTCGCGCACCAGGCCACCGGCGTACTGGAGGGCGAGGGCCCCCACCTGCCGTGAGCGGGGGCCGCGGTAGTCGTTGTCGCCTGCCGTGGACAGATCGCTGCTGCCCCCGGGGAAATTGACGTAGAGCCGCGCCAGGCCGTACCGGGGTTGGTTCACCACGGAAGCCACAAGTGGGATGGAGTCGGGCTCCGTGCCGCCGTGGAAGACCACCACCACGGGGGCGCCGTCTGGCAGCAAGCCCTGGTCGGGCTCCAGCAGGGCCACGGTGACCCCGTCGGGCAGGTCCGGGCTGACGAGGGTGGGGTGCTCGGCGACGGGTGCGCACACGGGGGTCTGGCTGTCGCCGCTGTCCAGCGGAGCTTCGCTGTGCTGCCCGCTGTGCCTGGGCCGGCTGTCGTCGGGCTGGGCCGAGCACAAGCACCCGGCCCACAGCGGCAGCGCCGCAAGAGGGATGGCAATGTAGAGGGCCAGGGAGCTGGGTCTCTGCTGCAACGCGCGCCTCCGTGGGTCCACGAGCATAGCCGAAGTCGGTCGCGCGGCCGCGCAGGCCGGTCCAGAACCGGCCTCGATCCGTCCAGAGAGCCGTCGCTGCGGGCGATCCGCTGCAGCGCCGAGGGGGCCTGACGGGGCGCTGGCGCGGCGATGACGAAAAACCGTGATCGGTGACGGAAATTACTCGGTGTTCAGAGAGCTTCCATCCATTAGAAGGGGTCCCCTCAGGCCGGCTCCGGGTTCCACTCGGAGATAGCCGGCGGCACGCCTCGGCGGGCTGCTGTTGACAGCGACGAGCCCCCAGCGGTCCTCCGGCGCTCTCCGCGCGGCGGTGGGCCGCTCCGGACCGGTCGCTCCCCCCCATGAGCCACCTCGGAGCACCCTATGCAAGACCCCTGGGTCGCAGCGCTGGCGTTCTTCGGCGTCGCGGCAGTGTTCGCCTACGGCATCCTCATCGCCTGGGCCATCCTGCGCGTCCGCCCCAAGAAGGTGCCGCCCACGCGCACCATCACCTACGAGTGCGGCGAAGAGCCCGACGGCGTCGCCTGGATCCGCTTCCACCCGCGCTACTACCTGGTGGCGCTGATCTTCGTGCTCTTCGACGTGGAGACCATCTTCCTGCTGCCCTGGGCCCTGAACCTCGACAGCTTCGGGGTCATCGCCTTGGTGGACATGTTCGTCTTCCTGGGCATCCTGATGCTGGGCTGGGCCTACGCGCTGCGCAAGGGGGCCCTGAAATGGCAGTAGACGAGTCCTATCGGACCTTCACCCATCCGCTGTACGGCCTGCTGGAGAAGGTGCCGGGGCTCACCCTGGCCGCCACCACCGCCGACATCGTGCTCACCTGGGGCTTGCAGCACTCCCTGTGGGCCTTCCCCATGGCCACCTCCTGCTGCGGCATCGAGTTCATGGCCACCATGACCAGCCGCTTCGACATGGACCAGTTCGGCACCTTCACCCGGCCCACCCCCCGCCAGTGCGATGTCATGGTGGTCTCCGGCACGGTCACGGTCAAGATGGCCCCCCGCGTCAAGAAGCTCTGGGACTTCATGCCCGAGCCCAAGTGGTGCGTGGCCATGGGCTCCTGCGCCATCTCCGGCGACTTCTACCGCGACATCTACTCGGTGGTGCCGGGCATCGACACCTTCATCCCCGTGGATGTCTACGTGCCCGGCTGCCCGCCGGCGCCCGACCACGTGCACGCCGGCATGCACCAGCTGGCCGAGAAGATCCGGCTGCAGCGAGCGGGCGAGTGGAACCCGGAGCAGGACCGCCCTGAACGTCCCTTGCTGTGCAAGCCCTCCATCCCCGCCATCGGCGATCCGGATCGCGATCCGAGCGTCGACGAGGCCCAGGTGCTCAGCGCCCTCAACATGGGCCCCGGCTGCACGGTGGATCCCATCGCCCCCGGCCGCGGCCGCAGGGAGGGCTGAGCCATGGCCTTCAATCCCCCGTTCCCGCCCCTGGCCGCTGCCTTGCTGGCCGAGCGCTTCGGCCTGCAGGACTGCCCGCCCGAGGGCCCCTTCGTGCCCCGCGAGCAGCTCGTGGAGCTGGCCCGCACGCTGAAGGAGGAGCTGCACTACAGCTACTTCGTGCACTGCACCGCCATCCACCACCCGGGCACCGACGAGCTCCCCGAGCACTGCGTGGTGGTCTACGCCCTGCGCAAGCTCGGCCAGGGCAGCCACGTGCTGCGCTTCCGCGTGCGCGTGCCCCAGGGCGAGACCACCCCCAGCCTCGCCCGCGTGTGGGTGGGCGCCGACTGGGAGGAGCGCGAGCAGTTCGACCTGCTGGGCGTGCGCTTCCAGGGCCATCCGGATCTGCGGCGCATCATGCTGCCCGAGGACTGGCAGGGCCACCCGCTCCGCAAGGAGTACGCCATCGACACCCCCCACTTCCCCTGGAGGTAGCCGTGAGCAGCGCGAGCAACAGCCACGCCAGCGCTCCAGCACCCGAGCGCGTCGCCACGGTGGACGTGGGTGGCATGCAGGTGCCGGTGGCGCTCACCAGCGCTCCCTGGCCCGATCCCTTCCTCGATGTGGAGACCTACGAGCCCGACGCCGACGCCATGGCCATCAACATGGGCCCGCAGCATCCCTCCACCCACGGGGTGCTGCGCCTCAAGCTCTGGCTCGACGGCGAGATCTGCTTCAAGTCGGTGCCCTACCTGGGCTACCTGCACCGGGGGGTCGAGAAGCTCCTGGAGAAGCGCAGCTATGTGCAGGCCACGCCCATCGTGGACAAGAACGACTACGTCTCGCCCATGACCTCGGAGCTGGCCATCAACATGGCCTTCGAGGCGCTGATGGAGGTGGAGGCACCTCCCAGGGCCCAGGTCATGCGCACCATCCTGGCCGAGATGCAGCGCGTGGCCAGCCACCACCTGTGGCTGGGCACCTACTGCCTCGACATGGGCGGAGCCCTGGGGGGCGGCGCGGCGGTGTTCCTCTACAACTTCCGCGAGCGCGAGCTGCTGCTCGACCTCTTCGAGGAGCTCACCGGGGCCCGCTTCCACTACAACACGCACTGTGTAGGGGGCATGCGGCACGACATCCCCGCTGGCTGGGCCACCAAGGCTCGCAAGGTGCTGGCCTTCATCGACCAGCGCATGGACGAGTACGAAGACATGACCCGCGACAACCACATCTTCCGGGCGCGCACCGAGGGCATCGCGCTGCTCGACCCGGCGCTGGCCATGGAAGCGGGGGTCTCGGGTGCGGTGCTGCGGGCCTCGGGGGTCGACCACGACCTGCGGCGCGACGCCCCGTACGCGGCCTACGGCCTGCTGGACGACCTGCACATCCCCACCTCCGCGGTGGGCGACTGCTACGCGCGCTACACCGTGCGCATGGCCGAGATGCGAGAGGCCATCCGGGTGTCCCGCCTGCTGCTGGACGGCATCCCGGAAGGCCCCATCTGCGCCCTCAAGCCCGTGCGCAACGTCAACTCCGTCAAGCCGCCCCCCGGCGAGGTCTACGTGGGCATCGAGACACCGCGAGGTGAGCTCGGCACCCACGTGCTGTCCGATGGAACGGCGCGTCCGGTGCGCTGCAAGCTGCGCTCGCCGAGCCTGCACTCCTGCGCCCTGCTGCCCTACCTCTGCGTGGGCGCCACCGTCTCCGACATCGTGATCATCCTGGGATCCCTCGACCCGATCCTGGGGGAGGTGGACCGATGAGCGCCCTGATCGACTCCCTCGGCGTCATCTGGGAGGTCGCCTGGCTGCGTGGCCTGGTGGTCGGCTTCATCACCCTCACCGGGGTGATGCTGCTGGCGGCCATGACCATCTGGTTCGAGCGCAAGTGGACCGGCCTGATGCAGAACCGGCCTGGCCCCACCGAGCGCGGACCGGCCGGGCTGCTCCAGATCTTCGCCGACTTCTTCAAGCTGCTCCAAAAAGAGGACATCACGCCCGAGGCCGCCGACAAGCGGTTGTTCAACCTGGTGCCGCCCCTGGTGGTGCTCATCGTGCTGTCCTGCCTGGCCGTGGTGCCCTTTGTGCCCCAGGGCCCCGCCGCCGATCTGAACGTGGGGGTGCTGCTGGTGCTGTCGGTGGCCAGCCTGCTGGTCTTCCCCGTGTGGACCGCCGGCTGGGCGAGCAATAACAAGTGGGCGCTGTTAGGCGCCATGCGCGCCGTGGCCCAGAGCATCTCCTACGAGATCCCGCTCATGTTGAGCGCGCTGGTGCCCATCGTGCTGGCGGGCAGCTTCAACCTGGGCGAGATCGTCGATGCCCAGTCCGACGGCCTGTGGTTCGCCCTGTGGCCCCCCGGCCCCGGGCTGTGTGCCTTCGTGCTGTTCTACCTGGCGTCCCTGGCCGAAGCCAACCGCATCCCCTTCGACATCCCCGAAGCTGAGAGCGAGCTGGTGGCGGGCATCACCACCGAGTACCCGGGCATGAAGTTCGGCATGTTCTACCTGGGTGAGTACGTGCACACCATCCTGGCCTCGGCCCTGGCGGCGCTGCTGTTTCTGGGCGGCTGGAAGGGTCCGGGCCCCGACGGGCTGCACTGGATGCTGCTCAAGACGATGGTGCTCACCGGCTCCATCGTGCACGTGCGCTGGACCCTGGTGCGCTACCGCTCCGATCAGCTGCTCAAGATCTGCTGGTGGTACCTGGTGCCCGCCGGGCTGGGCCTGGTGGCGGTGGCGGCCATCTGGAAGGTGTTCGTGGGGGCGGCGATATGAAGCGCATCTTCGACACCCTCAACGCGTTCACGGTCACCATCAAGAACCTGGGCAGGCCCAGAGTCACCGAGCCCCTGCCCTGGAAGGCCGAGCGCGCCCACCCCGAGCGCTTCCGCGCCAGCTTCGCCCTGGTGGACGACAAACACGGTGAGCCCGCCTGCATCGCCTGCCAGGCCTGCGCGCGCATCTGCCCCTCGGAGATCATCAGCATCGAGCTGGAGCGCAGGGTCAGCGAGGTCACCGGCAAGAAGCGCGGCTACCCCACCGCGTTTTCCCTCGACATGAACGCCTGCATCTTCTGCGAGCTCTGCGTCCAGGTCTGCCCCTCGGACGCCCTGGTCATGCTCAACAGCTACCAGCTGGCGGGCTACCAGCGCGAAGATCAGCTGCTCACCATGGAAAAACTGCAGGACAACGGCCGCAGTGGCCGGCTGTCCTGGGGCACCGGCAGCCGGCTGCGCGCCATGCAGGACCCCAAGCCCAAGCCCACCACCCAGGAGGGCAAGTGATGTCCATGCTCGTCTTCCTCCCGGTGGCGGTGGTCGTCCTGGTGGCGGCCATCTCCATCGTCACCGGCACCGAGCTGGTGCGCGGCGTGCTGTGGCTCGCCGTGGCGCTGCTGGGCACTGCGGTGCTCTACGTGCTGCTGGACGCCGACTTCATCGCGGCGGTGCAGGTGCTGCTGTACACCGGCGGCATCATCACCCTGATGCTGTTCGGCCTGATGCTCACCGCCCGCATCACCTCCACCAAGGTGACCATCACCTCCCACGGCAAGCTCAAGGGGGCCGTCTCCGCGGTGGCACTGTTCGCGGTGCTGGCCTGGGCGATCCTCTCCAGCCCGCTGCCCGAGGCGGCGCCAGGGGCCACGGCTGCGCTGGACGCCAAGGCCATCGGCGCCGGGTTCCTCACCACCTGGCTGCTGCCCATGGAGGTGCTGTCGGTGCTGCTGCTGGCGGTGATGATCGGTGCCATCGTGTTGGCGCGCAAGGGGGATCCCTCATGATCCCCCTCAGCTGGTACCTGCTGCTCTCCGCCGCCCTGTTCAGCATCGGTGTCTACGGCCTGCTCACGCGGCGCAACACCATCGCCATCCTGCTGTCGGTGGAGATCATGGCCAACGCGGTCAACCTGAACCTGGTGGCCTTCTCCCACCACCTCGCCGATCTCGGGGGCCAGGTGTTCACCCTGTTCACCATCTCGCTCACGGTAGCCGAGGTGGTGGTGGGGTTGGCCATCGTGGTGCTCTTGTACCGCTCCCAGAACAACATCCAGGCCGACCAGGCCGACACGCTGCGCTGGTAGTCCAATGCTGATCCATTACGCACTCGTGTCCTTGTTCGCCCCGGTGCTGGGCTTCCTGCTGCTTGCGATCTCGCCCTCGCTGCGACGTCAAGGCCTGTTCGCCGGCGCCGTCTCCTGCCTGTTCGCCATCCTGTCGCTGGTGGCCGCCCTGGGCATGTTCTGGGGCCTCGACCCCGGCGGCGCGGCGGCCATCGCCACCGTGGACTGGCTGCCCCACGACGGCCAGCCCATGGCCCAGCTCGGCCTGCAGGTCGACGGCATCAGCGCCTCCATGGCGGTGGTGGTGGCCCTGGTGGCCACCTGCGTGCAGGTCTACTCCCTGGGCTACATGGCCCACGAGCCCAGGCCCGCCATCGGGCGCTACTTCGCCTGGCAGAGCCTGTTCCTGTTCGCCATGCTCAGCCTGGTGCTGGCGCCCAACATGCTCCAGGCCTTCCTGGGGTGGGAGCTGGTGGGCCTCTGCAGCTACCTGCTCATCGGCTTCTACTACCAGAAGCCCAGCGCGGCCAAGGCGGCGGTCAAGGCCTTCTGGGTCACCAAGTTCGCCGACATGGGCCTGCTGATGGGCGTGGTGCTGATGCGCCTCAAGCTGGGCAGCTTCTCCTGGGAGGGCCTGCAGCCCGGCCCATGGATCGCCATCGTCGCCCTGTTCATCTTCATCGGCGTCATGGGTAAGTCGGCCCAGTTCCCCCTCCACGTGTGGCTGCCTGACGCCATGGAGGGCCCGACTCCGGTCAGCGCGCTGCTGCACGCGGCCACCATGGTGGCGGCGGGTGTCTTCCTGGTGGTGCGGGCCTGGCCCTTGTTCGAGCTCTCGGGTTGGATGCTCACGGTCATGTGCTGGGTGGGCGGCATCACCGCCTTCACCGCGGCCTGCATGGCCCTGGTGCAGGACGACATCAAGAAGGTGCTGGCCTACTCCACCTGCTCCCAGCTCGGCTACATGGTGGCCGGGCTGGGCGCTGGCTCCATGATGGCCGGCTACTTCCACCTCACCACCCACGCCTTCTTCAAGGCCCTGCTCTTCCTGGGCGCGGGCGCGGCCATCCACGCGGTGCACTCCAACAGCATCCACGACATGGGTGGCCTGTGGAAGCACATGCGCGGCACGGCCCTGCTGTTCATCATCGGCACCTTGGCCCTGGTGGGCATCCCGGTGTTCTCGGGCTTCTTCTCCAAGGACCTGATCCTGGAGGCCCTGCAGCACGGGCACATGTGGGGCCCCCTGGTCCTGTGCTTCGTGTCGGTGGGTCTCACCGCCTTCTACATGGGGCGGGTGATCTTCATCGCCTTCTTCGGAGAGCCTGCCAAGGCCGGTGGCCACTACGACACCCCCACGGTGATGCTGCTGCCCATGGTGGTGCTGGCCTTCCTGGCCGCCGTGGGCGGCTTCGGCGGCTCGCACCTGGCCGAGATGTATGGCGTCGAGTACCACTTCCACCTGGCGGCCCTGGGCATCGGGGGCATGGTGCTGGGCGTCGGCGGGCTCACCCTGGCCTGGGCGCGCTACTCCAGCGGCATGCTGGGTGAGCAGGCCTTCGCCTTCCTGGTTCCCCTGGGTGACCTCATCCGCAGCGGCCCCATCGACAAGCTCTACGACACCGGCTGGCGCAAGGGCCTGCTGGTGGTGGCCGGCA
The DNA here is from genome assembly GCA_964512185.1 of uncultured Enterobacterales bacterium. GTDB lineage: Bacteria > Myxococcota_A > UBA796 > UBA796 > JAFGLY01 > CAZEJJ01. The sequence continues at coordinate 27,481 of CAZEJJ010000004.1, forward strand.
CCGCCGGCTGGATCGATCGCTACATCGTGGACGGGCTCATCAACCTGGTGGGTGTCGGCGTGCTGGGCGCCGCCGAGCGGGCCCGCAAGCTGCAGACCGGCCGGGTGCCCGACTACGTCTTCGCCGTGGTCCTGGGGTTCGTTCTCCTCGCAGCGGTGAGCGCGCTGGCAGGAGGTGCTCCATGAGCAACGTACCCATCCTGTCCCTGGTGGTGTGGGCGCCTTTCTTCACGGCGCTGGTGCTGCTGGTGCTCCCCCAGCGCAGCGGAAACGCCGTGCGGCTCGTGTCGGTCACGGGCGCTGGGATCTCGCTGCTGGGCTCCATCCTGGTGGCCGTGGGCTACGATCGCGACGTAGGCGGCTTCCAGTTCAGGGAGTTCGTGCCCGTGGTGCCCTCCATGGGCATCAACTACAACCTGGGCGTCGATGGCTGGGGTGTGAGCCTGCTGCTGCTCACCGGCATCATCATCTTCGCCGGCTGCTGGGCCACCTGGTCCCTCAAGCACCGCCACAAGGAGTACTACGTGCTCCTGCTGGCCCTGGTCACCGGCGTGTTCGGGGTCTTCGCCAGCATCGACCTGTTCGTGTTTTTCCTGTTCTACGAGCTGGCCGTGCTGCCCATGTACCTGCTCATCGGCATCTGGGGAAGCACCAAGAAGATCGCCGACAAGGGGCCCTTCGCCTTCGCCTACCGCATGCTGGGCGTGGGCGGCAAGGAATACGCGGCCATGAAGCTCACGCTCATGCTGCTGCTGGGCTCGGCCTTCATCCTGGCTGGAGTGCTCACCCTGTACTGGGCCGGAGGCGGCACCAGCTTCAGCATGGAAGACCTGGGCCGGGTCGACCTGGATCCCAGCGTGCAGTGGTGGATCTTCCCCGCGCTGTGGCTGGGCTTCGGCACCCTGGGCGGTGTCTTCCCCTTCCACACCTGGTCACCCGATGGCCACGCCTCGGCGCCCACCGCCACCTCCATGCTGCACGCCGGCGTGCTCATGAAGCTCGGCGCCTACGGTGTCATCCGCGTGGGCATGGTGTTGCTGCCCGAGGGAGCCCAGGACTGGGCCTTCATCGTGGGCTGCGTGGCCGTGATCAACGTGTTCTACGGGGCGCTGTCGGCCATGAGCCAGACCGACCTCAAGTACATCGTGGCCTACTCCTCGGTGAGCCACATGGGCATCGTCATGCTGGGAGCGGCCACGCTGACGGTGGACGGCTGGAACGGAGCTGTGTACCAGATGTTCGCCCACGGCATCATGACGGGCCTGTTCTTTGCTCTCGTGGGCCTGGTCTACGAGAAGGCGCACAACCGCGAGATCTTCCAGATGGGCGGCTTCGGCAGGGTGATGCCCGGTGTGGCGGTGTTCTTCACCCTGGCCTGCCTGTCGTCCCTGGGCATGCCCGGCACGGCCGGCTTCGTGGCCGAGTTCCTGGTGTTCCTGGGTGCCTTCCAGGCCCATCCCTGGTGGGCCGTGTTCGGTATCCTGGGTGCCTGGATCACCGCGGTGTACGTGCTGCGGGCCACGCGGGCCATCTTCTGGGGGCCCGGTCCTGTGGAGCGCTACGCCGATCTCACCGACGCGGGGGGGCCCGAGTGGGTGGCCCTGGTGGGGCTGGGCATCTGCCTGGTGCTCTTCGGCTGCTACCCCGGCCTGGTGCTCGACAACATCGACGCCACCACGGTGGTGTACCTGGAGCGCATCGTAGATAGCGTCGTGGTGGGGGTGTCCCCATGAGCAACCTCGTCCCCCTCACCATCGACCTGCTGCTGGCCGCGGTCATCCTGCTGGTCTTCGTCACCGACCTGATCCTGCCCGCCGACGAGAAGCGCGGGCTGGGCGCGCTGGCCGCCGTGGGTGTGGCCGTGGTGCTGGGCGCCACCTTCCTGGTGCAGCCGGGCGGCGAGGCCTTCGGCGGTGCCTTCGTGCTCGACGCCGTGGGGCTGTACCTCAAGCGCATCTTCCTGGCGGCGGGCCTGCTGGGCCTGCTGCTGTCCATCGATCACAGCGACAAGCGCTACCCCACCCGCCAGGGCGAGTACTACCTGCTCATGCTCTTCTCGCTGCTGGGCATGTGCCTGCTGTCGGGCGCGCGCGAGCTGATCCTGCTGGCGGTGAGCTTCGAGCTCATGGGCATCCCGCTCTACGTGCTGGCGGCCATGGCCAAGAATCCCGATGGGAAGAACACCGAGGCGGCCCTCAAGCTCTTCCTGGTGGGCGCCACGTCAACCGTGATCGGGCTCTGGGGCCTGAGCTTCATCTACGGCGCCACGGGCACCACGCAGATCGCGGCCATCGCTGCGGCCGAGTCCACCCCGCTGCTGCGGCTGGGCATGGTGGCCACCATGGCCGGCTGGGCCTTCAAGCTGGGCATCGTGCCCTTCCACATGTGGGTGCCCGACACCTACGAAGGCGCCCCCACGCCGTTTGTGGGCTTTCTGTCGGTGGCGCCCAAGGCGGCGGGCTTCGCGGCCTTCATCCGCCTGTTCATGGGCGGCCTGCTGGGTTTCCACGGCAGCTGGGGCACCTTGCTGCTGGTGCTGGCCGGCGTCACCATGATCCTGGGCAACCTGATCGCGGTGCCGCAGAACAACGTCAAGCGCCTGCTGGCGGGCTCCGGCATCGGGCACATGGGCATCATGATGCTGAGCTTCGCCATCGGCACCGCCGAGGGTCTGGCCATGCTGCTGTTCTACCTGGCGGCCTATGTGTTCACCAATATGGGCGCCTTCGCGGTGCAGACCGTGCTGGGCGACCGCTACGGCAGCGATGACATCGACATGTACCGCGGGCTGGCGCAGCGAGCTCCGGGCCTGGCGCTGGCCATGCTGATCTTCCTGCTCTCCCTGGGTGGCATCCCGTTCGTAGCCGGCTTCTGGGCCAAGCTCTACGTGTTCGTGGCGGCCTGGCAGCAGGGGCAGTGGTTGCTGGTGATTCTGGGCGCCTCCATGGCCGTGCTGGGCCTGTTCTACTACCTGCGCGTGGCCCGGGCCATGTACATCGAGCCCCCCGCCGAGGGCGCCCAGCAGGGCGAGCCCATGGCGCTGCCCGCACGCCTCGCGTTGCTGGCCGCCGTGATCGGCGTGGTGGGCATGGGGGTCTACCCCCGGCCCTTCGTAGACAGCGCCCTCGAGGCGGCCCGCGGGCTGCTGGGCCTGCTCTGAGAGCAGGCGGCGCACCACACCGACAGGCCCTGGCTTCCGGAAGCCTCCGCGCCGGGCTATCCTGCGCCCCCATGAAGCTAGTGTTCATCGCGCGCCGCTACCCACCCGATGTCCGCTCGGGCACCGAGACGGTCTTCGAGAACCTGTACCTGCAGGCCCGCGAGCGCAACGATGTGCGGCTGGTGGTGGGCTTCCGCCGTGGCCGCGAGCTGGTGCCGCCCGAGGCGGTGGCCGTGGACCTGAGCCGCGGCGGGCGCCTGCGCGGCTACGGCGCCCTGTGGTGGGCCGCCGCCCGCGAGCTGCGCCGCTTCCGCCCGGATGCTGTGCTGTCCAACTCCATCGAGGCCCCGGTGCTCTCGGCGCCGGTGGCCACCATCGTGCACGATCTGAACTTCGGCCGCCCGGAGAGCGACCACGGCCTGGGCATCCAGGCGCGCAGGCTCTACTACCGCCTCAAGGCCCGCCGCCTGGCGCGGGTGGTCACCGTCAGCGAGGCCAGCCGGAGCACCCTGGTGAGAGCGGGCATGCCTGCAGAGCGCACCGTGGCCATCCGCAACGGCGTGGACCTGTCGCGCTTCACCGCACCCGAGACCGAGGACACCGGTGACGAGCGCTTCGTGCTGGCCTACCCCTCGCGCATCCTGCCCGGCAAGGGGCAGCACGTGGCCATCGACGCCGTGGCCCGCATGCCCGCCGACCAGCAGGAGCGCGTGTTGCTGCGCATCGTCGGCACGGTGGCCGACCATGGCTACCTGGAACGGCTGCGCTCCCAGGCCAGGGGACTGCCGGTGGAATTCCATCTGGACGTTCCCGAGATCGTGCCCTGGTACCAGCGCTGTGACGCCGTGCTCTTCCCCACCCTGATGCGCGAAGGCTTCGGCTTCACCGCGGTAGAAGGCATGGCCTGCGCCCGCCCGGTCATCTGGAGCGATCAGCCCCCCGTGCGCGAGGCCACCGGCGGCATCGGGTTGCCCTTCCAGCAGGGCGACGTGCCCTCCTTGCGCGGCGCCATCCTGCGCCTGGTGGATGACCCGAAGCTCGGGCGACGCCTGGGCCAGGAAGGCCACGACTTCGTGCACGGGCGTTACGACTGGTCCAGGGTGTGGCAGCGCTACGAATCCCTGCTGGCCTCCCTGGTGAGCCCGTGAAGCCCTTCGTGCACTCCAGCGGCCGCGTGCGGCTCCAGCGGGCCTGGACCGGCGGCGAGGTGACCGCCGCGGTGGAGGACGTGCTGGTGGCCCGCGAAGGCTTGCTGCCCTCTGCGAAGAGCGCCCGCATCGTCATCAAGCCCAACCTGAACAACGACCTGGTGGCGCTCACCGGCAACTGCGTGGACCTGCGCGTGCTGAGCGCCCTGGTGCGCGGCCTGCAGCGCCGCGGCTACACCGATCTCACGGTGGCCGATGGCGCCAACGTGGGCATGGCGCGCCGGGGCCTGGACGGCTTCAAGCGGCTGCGCGTCGACAAGTTCTGCCAGTGGCTGGGTGTGCGCCTGGTGGACCTGAACGCCGACGATGGGGACCGGGTGGTGCTGCACAGGGGCGGCTGGCCCCGCGTCGCGCGCACGGTGCTCGAGCAGGACTTCTTGATCTCCATACCCAAGATCAAGACCCACGCCGAGATGCAGCTCACCTGCGCCATGAAGAACTGGGTGGGCATCTGCGTGGGCCAGGACAAGCGCCACGTGCACTACGACCTGGGGCGCAACATCTACGCGCTGAACGAGGCGGTCCGGCCCGACCTGGTGCTGGTGGACGGCTTGGTGGGCATGGAGGGCAACGGGCCTGGCGATGGAGAGCCCTTCCGGCTGGGCTTGCTCCTGGACGGTGACGACACGCTGCTCACCGACCTGGTGGTCTGCCGCCTGGTGGACATGCCCTGGCGCGAGGTGCCCTACCTGGCCGAGGCGGGCCGGCTCGGGCGGATCAGCGCCCAGCTGGAAGAGCGCCTGCTCGAAGAGGTGCCGCTGCTGCGGCCCATCAAGCGGCCGCCCCCGCGCAGCCGGCTGGCGGTGCTGTCGGAGCATCGGGGTCTGCTGTGGCTCAAGCTGCTGGTGAGGCCCCTGGTGAACCGGCCGGCGGTGGCCCGGGCGGCGTATCGCGCCCGCATCATCCAGGACGTCTACGACAGCCGCGACGACACCCTGCGCGTGGTGGGGCGGCAGGCCGGGAGCTGCGCAGACTGCACGCGCTGCGCAGACTTCTGCCCCACCGATCTGGCGCTGGAGCGCATCGGCCAGGACACCGAACTGCCCGACTGCATCCAGTGTCTCTACTGCTGGTTCGTGTGCCCGCGCGATGCGATCCAGCTCGACGGCGAGCGACGGCACCTCAGCCGGCAGGTGGAACGTTATGGCCCGGCCATCAAGGAGCTCTAGCGGCGGCGCGGCCCTGCTGCTCCTGGCGGGCGCGCTGGCGCCCCCGGCGGCCGGGGCGGCAGAGCTGCAGCTGGTCCCTGCCGACCAGTTCCCGCCCGCGCACCTGCGGGCAGTGGAGAACCCACCGGATCGCTGGTCCAAGGTGTTCGCGGCGCGCAGGGAGCTGCGGCTGTTCTGGAACGGAGGCGCCAGCTACGATGTGCAGCGCCTCACGGAAGACGGCTGGCAGACCATCAGCACCGGCGCGGGCTCGGGCTGGACCTCCCAGCGCCTGGCCCGCGGCACCGAGCTGCGGCTGGTGGGTCCCGAAGGCGCCAGCTCCGAGCCCCTGACGGCCGACACAGTGGTCAGCCCCCTGAGCATCGCCCGCCTGGCCGGTGAGCCGGGTGCCTTGCTGGGGGCCCAGGTCGTCGACATCGGCCTGGACGGCTCCGCAAACCCCTGGACCGCCAGCCTGGGGGGCGGTGTGGCCAGGGTGGAGCGGGACGGGCTGCAGAGCCTGAACCTGGGACTCTCCGAGGGGCTGCCCTCCGAGCGGGTGGTGGCGGTGGCACCCACCGACAGCGGTGCCTGGGTGGGCACGGCAGCGGGGCTTGTGCACGTGGGCGTGGATGTCCAGGATCGCCGCTCCATGGCCTTCCAGGTCAGCGATGTCATCGGAGTGCCCGAAGGGCTGCCCGATGCCTACGTGCAGGCCCTGGCCACAGAGCCGGGGATCGTGTGGGTGGGCACCTACCGCGGCCTCGCCCGCCTGGATCACGGCGGCCTGGACACCGTGCTGCAGCCCTGGTCCGTCTTCTCCCTGGTGCGCGGCTCCGACGAGCGCATCTGGGTGGGCTACGAGGGCCTGCTGGGCCTGCCCGAGGCCGAGCCCATCGAGGGCATCGACACGGAGCTCGATGTCTACGACGTGGAGCCGTTGCCCCGCACCGGCACCCTGCTGGCCACCCTGCAGCAGGGAGTCGTGCTGCTCTCCGAGGGAGAGACGCGCCCGGTGTGGAGGGGCAGCGCCAGCGAGGGCGCCTATGCCCTGGCTCGCGTCTCCGGCTTCTACCTGGCGGCGGGGGCTTCGGCGGGCATGGTCAGCCTCGCGCCGAGCCACGGCGTGCTCCGACGGTGGGGCCTCGAAGATGGCCTGCCTTCAACCGTGGTCAACGAGGTGGTTCCCGACCTGCCGTGGACCGAAGATCCGGCTGCCCGCATGGCCGTCAACGCGCGGGCTGCCTGGCTGGGCACCGAGGCGGGGCTGGCCTGGCTCGACCCGGTGCTCGAGCAGCAGCGCGTGGCCCCCAGCTCTCGCCTGCCCGCCGGGGTGAGCTGGACCCATGTCTCGCGCCGTGGATCGCGCCGGCACCTCGTCGGGCCCCAGGGCCTGGCCTTCCTCGGTCCGGAGCTGCCTCGAGACGGACAGCGGGTGGAGCGCATCGGCACCGAGGCCCGGGAGGTGCTGCGCCAGGGGTCCACCTGGTGGGTGCTGCGGGAAGACCGGGTCGAGCAGCTCCCGCTGGTGGGCCGGGATCGGCACCACCACGTGCCCGGGCCGCTGCGCGCCGCGGTGCTGGTGAACGGGGTGCCCTGGGTGGGTGGTGAGCAGGGGCTGTTTCGCTACGATCCCAGCGAGCGGCAGTTCCAGCGCGTGGCCGGCGTGGGCCCGGTGAGCGCCCTGCGCGCGGGTGAGGGCGGCTCCGTGTGGGCCATCGCCTCGGACGTGGTGCTGCACGTGGAGCGGGACTTCAGCCTGCGCCCCTACATCGGAACCCACCGCCCGCTGGACCTGGCGCCCGCTGGAGGCATCATCTGGGTGGGCACCGACAACGGCATCGACATGATCCACGCCCAGAGCGGCGAGGTGATGGACCTGCTGCGCACCGCGGACCGCAAGGTGGCCGTGCCCGCTGTGGCGGCGGACGGGCAGGGGGGCTGCTGGGCGGGCACCGACGCCGGCCAGGTGCTGCACCTGGACACGGGCCTGCTGGGGGGAGCGTCCGTGTTCGACCTCACCTCGGTGGAGCCCCCCACCGTGCTGGCCATCGAGGCCCTGGACGACCAGCGGGTGTGGGTGCTCAGCGACCAGGGAGTATTCGCCGTCTGGCGTCCCAGGACACCCGGGCCATGACCCTGGCGTTTCCCAGCAGGTAGCGCCGCCAGAGGCGCCGCGGATCGACGAACAGGCGGGCCAGCCACTCCTGCCTCTCGTACAGCCACTGGGGGCCGCGGGAGACCCGCCCGGAGATGAAGTCCGCGGTGGCCCCCAGGCACCACACCACGGGCGCGTCCAGGGCCGCGCGGTTGGCGGCCACCCAGCGCTCCTGCACGGGCGTGCCCATGCCCACGAGCACGATCTGGGCCTCGGCCGCGTTGACCTGCTCCAGGAAGGACTCGTTCTCGGGGCCGTTCTTGGCGTGGAAGCCGTGGTGGGACACGATGTCCAGGCCGGGGTGGCGCTGCCGCAATACCCGGGCGGCGTCGGCGGTGGAGCCGGGCTCGCCCCCGATCCAGCAGATGCGCCAGCGACCTTCGGCCCGGGCTGCCAGGTCCCAGATCCAGTCGGCGCCGGTCATGCGCTCGGGCAGGCGCTCTCCGAGGATGCGCGCGGCCAGGACCACGCCGGAGCCGTCGCAGTAGCAGAGATCCACTCCCTGGAGGAAGCGCAGCAGGTCGGGGATGCGCCCGCACTGGTCGAGCACGTGCACGTTGACATAGGCCACCGTGCGCCTCGCCTCCTCGGCCACGTAGGCCGCCACGGTGTCCAGCAGACCCGCGCGGTCCACCGAGTGGACGGGGACGCCGAGGATGGTGACGCGGTCCGTGTGGGCGTGGTCGGCGCTCACTGCGACATGACGAGGCCGATGTTGGCGTGGGCGCCCACCACCCGGCTCTCGGAGAGGTTGTAGTCGATGGTGCCGCCGGACTCCAGCATGCGCATGACGATGACCTGGATGTAGCGGTTGGAGTCGAAGCCGCTCCAGGCCGAGGAGGGGATGGTGAAGGAGCCGTCGTCCTCCACCACGCAGTACACCTCCTGGTCGATGGCGCTGCCCGCGGAGTTGTACAGGAAGGCCATGATGATCACCTTGTCGCCGCCGCTGCCCGACCAGCGCAGCTCGAAGCTGTTGCGGTTGACGCGGGCCGGCTGGGTGCCGGTCATGGCGGGGTAGGTGATGCTGAACGACGAGGGGGTGCGGGCCAGGTCGGACATGCTGAAGGCAGGGAAGGAGCTGCTGGTGATCTCGTCCAGGGAGTAGGTGGAGTTGGCCTGGAACTGGCTGGTGCTCAGGTCCTCGTTGATGTACTCCAGCAGGCCGTTGTCCCAGCTCAGAGTGGCCGGGCTGCCCGAGGAGGGGCGGATGGTGATGGTGCTGACGTCCATGTCGTAGACGTAGACCTCGCCGGTGGGGCTCCAGCTGTCGTCGACGCAGTTGTCGCTGCCCGGGGCGTACCAGTCCCAGATGTGGAAGTCCTGCGGGACGATGAATGTGGTCCAGGCCACGCCGTAGGGGGTGGGGTCCTTCCAGAAGTTGCCCAGCAGCTCGTACCAGCCGATGACGCCGATGGCTCCGGCCTCGCCCTGGCCGTCCTCGAAGTAGAAGAAGGCGTCTTCGAAGGAGCCGGAGCCCGCGTCGGTGGCCACGATCACGTCCACTGAGCCCTCGTCGGTGGCCGAGGGAGTGCTGACGCTTAAGCTCGAGCTGTTCACCGACTGCACGGTGGCGGAGTTGGCGCCGAAGCGCACTGTGGCGCTGCTGTCGAAGGGGCCGCCGGTGATGGTGACGGCCTGCCCGCCCGCGGTGGTGCCGTAGTAGGGCTCCACCCCGGTGACCGCCACGTTGCCGTCCACGTCCGTGTCGCTGTCGGTGTCACCGTCGGCGTCGCTGTCGCCGTCGGCGTCGGCGTCGGCGTCGGTGTCGGCCTCGGTGTCGAAGATGGGGTTGCCCTGGGAGTCGGTGCCGATGTTCAGCGGCTCGAGCCCGAAATTGCAGGAGGTCAGCGGGACCAGCAGGGCCAGCAGTGCGGGGAACGCGCCGGGTCGCCGCGACAGGTGCATCTATGCCTCCAGCTCTCTAGATAGACGTCCGCTGTGCTCGTCGCAAGTGATCCCCGCGCTAATGCGCGCCGGAGCCCCTGAGCACCGCCGGGATGGTCTTGACGAGGATCTGCAGGTCGAGCCACGGGGACCAGTTCTGCACGTACTGGATGTCCAGCGCCACCATGTCTGCGAAGGTGAGGGAGCTGCGGCCCGAGACCTGCCAGAGCCCGGTGATGCCCGGCTTGACCTTGCTGCGCAGCTCGAACCAGTAGAGGGCTTCGGGGTCGCGCTCCATGTCGCGCAGATCCTCTTCGGGCAGCGGCCGGGGACCCACCAGGTTCATGTCGCCGCGGAGCACGTTCCACAGCTGCGGGAGCTCGTCCACCGAGAACTTGCGGATGAACCTGCCGAACTTGGTGATGCGTGGATCGTGCCTCATCTTGAACAGCCGGCCGTCCGACTCGTTCTGTTCCCTGAGCCTCTCTTTCAGCTCGTTGGCGTTGACCACCATGGAGCGGAACTTGAAGAAGGGGAAGTGCCGGCCGCCCTTGCCGACCCGCGGGCTGGTGTAGAAGACCGGGCCCGTGGAGTCGAGGCGGATCGCCGCGCTCACCGCCACCAGGAAGGGCAGCAGGACGAACCCGCCGCTGACCACGGCCAGGATGTCGAAGGCGCGCTTCAGGTTCTCGGCGAAGGTGGGGTAGCTCAGGTACTGCAGGTCGATGAGCTGCAGGCCACCGAGGGAGGCGAAGCTCAGTCGCGGGCTGGCGAAGCCCCAGGTGAACGGCATCTGGAGCACGCGCAGGCCCATCTGGTCGCAGAGGCGCGCCAGCCGGAAGGCATCGCGCCGGTGCACCTGGCGGGTGGCGATGATGACGATCTGGAGGTTCTTCTCGTTGACGATGTTGGGCAGATCGTCGAGGCTGCCCAGCACCTGGTCGGCGGGCACCACCAGGGCCTGCTCGCCGCTGGGCACGATGTAGCCCCCCAGCCGGTAGGCATGGCGCCCGTACTGCTCGAGCCGCTGGGTCATGGACAGGGCCTCGGAGCCGCCCCCGAAGATGGCCACGAATTGCGCCGCGATGGGGCTGGGGAGGCGCAGCTGCACCTGGTGGAAGGCCAGCCGGGCCAGGGTCATGCTGAAGAAGCCGCTGCTGATGAACAGCAGCATCAGCAGCCGGCTGTAGGTGCGCTGCGTGAAGAGGAACTGCAGCACCACCAGCAGGACCAGCAGGTACACCGCCGAGCGCGTGGTGTGGTGGGCGATGCGAGCCGAGCTGACCAGCTTGGCTGGATTGTGCAGACCGAGCAGGTTGTTGGCCAGCAACCAAGCCGGCATCAGGACCAGCAGCGGCGGGATCCAGGGGTTGGGGAGGAACAGCTCAGCCAGCTGCACCTGTACGACGTACTCGAGGCCCGGGTTGTGCCAGAGCCAGAAGGAGTAGCTGGCCCACGCCGAGAAGAGCAGGGTGGCGAGGTCGAGCACCGCCAGCATCAGGGAGTGCAGCCAGGGGCGGTTCACGTTGCTACCTGTGGTGCCCGGCTCAGTCGCCGAGGGCGGAGGAGGTTCCCTGGGCGCCGCCGGAGACGGCGTTGCGGTAGATGGCGGAGCCGCCGACGAAGGGTGAGAGCACACCCTGGATTCGCTTGAAGAAACGCTCCACGTTGGCGATGGTCTTGGTGGGCACGACCACGATGTCGCCGCGCTGCAGGTAGACCAGCTGCGAGATGTCGCCCTGCCCGTAGATGGCGGCCACGTCGATGCTGAACAGCTCCGGCTGCTCGATGCCTCCCCTGATGAGCAGCACGTTGTCGGTGCGCGCGTCGGGGTCGATGCCACCGGTGCGGGTGAGGGCTTCGAGGATGGACAGGTCGTTCTCGATCTGCAGCACCGCCGGGGTCTTCACCTCGCCGAGGACGAACACCTTCTGGTTGGAGACCTCTTCGACGTTCACGGCCACCGACACGTCTGTGTAGTAGGCGCCGAGGCCCTCTTCGAGCTCGGCCACCAGCTCGGGATAGCTCATGCCCGAGGCCTGGATGCGGCCAGCGAGTGGGAAGGTGATGCCACCATCGGGGGCCACGGTGACCAGCATGTCCAGCTCTTCGTGGCGCCACACCTTGATGGAGAGCCGGTCGCCAGGGCCGAAGACGAACTCGGCCGGTGTCGGGGCCCGCAGGGCCACGGCGTCGTCCGAGGTGCTGATGTTGGGCGCTCGCGCCGTGGTGGCACAGGCTGACAATAGGCAAGCCGCGATGAGTGCGAGGCGCACGGGCTCCTCCAGGGCCGGCCAAGCGGCAGCAGCGGCTGCACGCGGGAACGGCATGGCCGGCGGTGCTGGCTTGGTAGCCGGAATCACGCCGCTTCGTCAAGCCCCGAGGGGCGCGGATTTCCTATGGCACCGCCTGCATAGTGAGGCTATGGTGCCGCCAATCACTGCCTGAGCGCCGAGATGACATTGGCAGCCCAAGCCCAAGCGAGCAGCTGATCCATCATGGAGATCCTCCACCTCTACAACGCCTTGATGCGCCGCAAGTGGCTGGTGCTGCAAGCCGTGGTCTTCTTCGTGGCCGCTGCCGTGGCCATCACCATGGTGTTGCCCAAGCAGTACCAGGCCACGGCCAAGCTCATCGTCGAGAGCTCCGACACCACCAACTCCATCCTGTCCGAGCTGGGCCTGGAAGAGGTGGCCATCTCGCTCACCAGCGGCAGCGACGACCTGCAGAACAAGATCGCCCTGGCCACCATGCGCCCGGTGCTCGAGGAGGTCTGCTGGAAGCTGCAGCTCCGCGACGACAACGGGCGCCTGCTCATGCCCGAGAAGCTCATCGTGGCCGGCACCGTGGACACCCTCATGGGGGCCCCCCAGGTCAAGGTGCTGCAGGCCCAGGGCACCGACATCCTGCTGGTCAGCGCCAGCTCCGACGATCCAGAGCTCTCCCGGCTCATGGCCGACACCCTGTCCCAGGCCTACATCACCCAGTCCGAAGAGCGCGCCCGCAGCGACGTGCGCGAAGCGCGCCGCTTCGTCACCGACCAGGTCGGCGTGGTGGAGGCCGAGCTCGACGAAGCCCTGGCGTCCATCGCCGAGGTCCAGCGCTCCGAGGAGATCCTCGACCTGGACTCGGAGGTCAAGGCCGCCGTCATCCGGGTCTCCGACATGATGCTGGCTCTGGAGCAGAGCTCGGCCACCATCGTGGGCCTGCGAAGCCAGATCGCCGAAGAGCAGCGCAACCAGTCCCGCGAGGGCATCGACCTGGTCAGCCCCGCCTCCATCGCCAGCAACAGCCAGGTGCGCAGCCTGCGCGACGGCCTGGCGGAGCTACGGCAGCTGCGCGAAGCCGAGCTCCTCGACAAGACCGATCAGCACCCCGACGTGGTGTTGATCGACAAGCAGATCGAGGCCACCACCACCGAGCTGGAGCTGGCCCTCAGGGAACAGCACGAGCTCTCTCCCAGCGTGGCGCAGCTCAGAAGCCAGCTGGTCATGGAGCAGGGCAAGGGTCGCGAGCTGCAACAGGGCATCGAGCGCATCACCCAGGAATTCGGGCAATACCCCGACAAGATGCGCAGGCTGGCCCAGCTCGAGCTGGCCGCCGACGCCACCGAGCAGCTCTTCACGGCGCTGCAGCAGCAGCAGTTCCAGATCGCCATCGCCGAGGCGCTCACCATGAGCGACCTGCAGTTCGTGGAGCCCGCCCTCGAGCCGGTGCGCCCCAGCAAGCCTCGCCTGGTGGTCAACCTGGTGGCGGGTCTGCTGCTGGGCCTCATGTGCGGCGTCGCCCTGGTCTTCGCTTTCGAATACCTCGACGACAGCATCAAGACCCCCGATGAGCTGCGCGAGGTCTGGGATCTGCAGCAGCTGGGCAGCATCCCCCACTACGGCAAGAAGGACAGCAGCCGCCTGATCACGGATCTGCCGGCCCATGCGCCGGTGTCCGAAGCCTTCCGAACGGTGCGCAACAGCATCGCCTACGCCACGCTGGACAAGCCTCCGCGCTACATCGCCATCAGCTCCGGCATCCCCGAAGAGGGCAAGTCCACCGTCTCCATGAACCTGGCCATCTCCATGGCCCGCGACGGCAAGAGCGTGGTCCTGGTGGACGCCGACCTGCGGCGTCCGACCCAGCACCGCTTCTTCAAGAGCACCAACAACCACGTGGGTGTCACCAACGTGCTGCTGGGCGAAGCCAAGCTCGAGGACGCCTTCCAGGACCTGCCCGTGGCGGGCCTCAAGCTGCTGGCCGCGGGCACGCTCCCTCGCGATCCCGGCAGCCTGGTGGAGTCCTTGAAGATGCGTCAGCTCCTCATGGACATCTCCCGCAACTGCGACCTGGTGATCGTGGACACTCCACCGGTCATGGTGGTGAACGACGCCGTGGTGCTGGGGCGCCAGGTAGACCAGTTCATCCTGGTGGTCGAAGCCGGGCGGGCGTCGCGCAAGATCCTGCGCGATGTGCGCTCCCGCATGGAAGGGGCGGGCATGGTGCCCCTGGGGCTGGTGTTCAACAAGCTCGACACCTCTGGCTCCACCTACGGCGGGTATTACAGGTACTACCGCAACTATTACCACGCCGAAATGGACGAGGACGGCAAGCCTCGCAAGGTCAAGCGCTCCAAGCGTGACCCGGACGACAGCGGCCCCAAGGTGGCCGGTCGCGGCGGAGGTGCGGCGTGAGCCCCCGCCCCCTGCTGCCCGGACTGGCGCTCGCTCTGCTCTGCGCCTGCGGTCCCAGCGCAGACCAGGTGGTCACCGGCCTGCAGTCCGAAAACCCCGCTGTGCGAGAAGACATGGCGGAGTTCGCCCGCAAGTTCGACGAGCCCAAGGTGGTCGATGCCTTGATGCAGACCCTGGAAGACCCATCGGCTTCCATCCGGCTGATGGCCATCGAGAGCCTGGGCGAGCTCGGACACGCTGCGGCCACCCCCGAGCTGGTGGCGGTCATGGCCAACGATCCCTCCCCCGATGTGCGGGCGGCGGCGGTCGAGGCCCTCGGCCGGGTCAAGGATCCCGCCGCGGTGGCTCCGCTGCTGATCATCCTCGAGAACTTCCCCTCCGACAGCGCCCCCCTGAACGTGATCTGGGCGCTGGGCAACATCGGGGACAGGCGCGCGCTGCCCCTGCTCTCACGGCTGCGCGAGGACACCTCCGACCCCTACGTCGTCTACAACGTCAACGTCGCCCTCCGCAAGATCCGCTGAGTCCGCGATCGCGGGGTTACGCACCGGCAGGCTCGTGCTGATGGCCGCTCCCCTGGGCGGGGATGGCCGCGTGGGTCCCGGGGCGTCCAGCCGCTGCCCCAGGGGCCAGCGGTCGGGTCCGGCGGGCGCGGGTGTGGGCGCCAGGTAGCGCAGCGTCACGCTGATGGTCCACTCCTGGGGTTGCTCGTTCAGCAGGTTCAGCTTGCGCCGGTAGCGGGTGACCAGCGACCAGTGGCCCAGGCGGCGCGGGTTGAAGTTCAGGCCCGTTGCCCAGGAGCGAGGGACCAGCGCACCGTCGGACTCGCTGGCCAGGGAGAGCGCGCCGGCGATGCCCGGATGGACCTTCTGCCGCGCCGAGAATTCCCAGCTGCGGGTCACCAGCCTGGCGCGCAGGTCCAGCTGGTCGATGCCCAGCCGCTGCAGCCGCAGCCAGGCGGCCACGTCCACCACCTGCTCGCTCTCGTTCAGCTCGTCCACATCAGGCAGGTCGAGCCCGGTGCCGAAGCGCAGGGCGGGGCGCCGAGGCGGTGGCCGGAGGATGCCCGCCGCCAGCTCCGCTCTCTCCAGGCGCATGCGCGTGCGCAGGTAGGGATCATTGGCCTTGGCGGTCCAGCCATCCCGGCTGCGCTCCAGCTCCAGGTTGGGCGCCACGAAGGTGCGCGCGAAGCGCACCACGGTCCAGAGCTGCTCCGAGCGCTCCAGGGTCTCCCACAGCAGGGCCTCCCCCGCCACGCTGGCGCCAGCCAAGGCCATGTCGCGCCACTCCTCGGCGGTGCTGTCCTCCAACAGGGGCGGGGCGAGGGTGGCGTCCCACAGGGCGTAGTAGACCTGGGCCTGGCTGTTGGGCGCGCGGAAGATGGGGGAGGCGCCCAGGCCAGAGGTGCGCTCATGGTGTAGCTGCGCGAAGCGACCCCACGCGTTGTACCGCACCGGGTGCAGCTGTCGGGCCGTGGGAAGCTCGTACCAGGCGGGGCTCGCCGCCAGCAGGCCCGCGACCAGCAGCAGGCAGGTGACCATCGAGTGCAGCCTACACCGTGTTAGGCGGGCTCGTCTTGTCTGCAGAGCCCGCCCCCGCTGTCTTCGGTCTCGCGCTGGCCACAGCTGCGTGGCTGGCGGCTCCGGCGCAGGCCTCTCCCGAAGAACAGCCCAGCGCCTGGCTGGTGCAGCGGGTGGTGCGCCTCGAGGGTCTCGACAGCTTCCTCGGCGATGGCGAGTGGGGCAGCCTGGCCCAGGCCTGGCGCCTGCGGCCCCTGTCGGTACCCCAGGGTGAAGGGCTCCCTCCCCGACCCGGCTACGTCCCTCCCTGGCTGCGCCTGGCCCTGGCGCCAGAGCTGACGGCGGTGGGCGAAGGGCGCAGCGACTGGCAGCTGGTGGCCCGCCCGGGGGCCGCGCTCGCCCTGGGGACGCTGGTGCCCGGGAACCACGGCGGCGACGAGGAACCTGGCATGCTCTCCGCGCGCGCGCTGGGCGAGCTGTCGGCCACCGCCAGGGGCTTCGAGCTGTTGCTGGAGCCCGGGCTGGGCATGGAGCTGGGCCCCGTCGGCGCCAGCGCCACGTTGGACCAGGCCTGGGCAGCCTGGCGCAGCCGGAACCTGCTGCTGGGCTTCGGGCTGCGCGACCGCTGGCTGGGGCCTGGCAGGCGCGGCGCCCTGATGCTGTCCGACAACGCCCGCCCCGTTCCGCTGGGCACCTTCGCCGCCCAGGGCAGGCTGCCGGGCAAGCTGGACAAGCTGGGGCGCTGGCGCTTCGAGCACTCCCTGGGCTGGTTCCAGCGGGAGCGCAGCGACGTGGACCATCCAGGGCTCATGCTGATGGAGGCGCGCTGGCTGCCGGTGCCCTGGCTGGAGCTGGGGGCCACCCGCCTCACCATCTTCGGCGGTGAGGATCGCACCATGCCCGGCTTCTTCGAGCTCATGGTCCCGCTCGATCCGCACGTGGAGGGTGATCCCGAAAAAGACGAGGCCGACCAGAACGAGATGGCGTCTCTGGATCTGCGCCTCACCCTGCCCCTGGCCCGCTGGTGGGGCGGGCCGGTGGACTGGGTGGAGGGCTGGTGGCAGTACGGCGCGGAGGACATCATCGCCCGCGAGACCCTGGGCGTGCCCTACCCATCGCTGGCGGGGGTGGCCAACCTCTACGGCCTCGAGGCGGTGTCTGGGCCGTGGACCGTCAGCTACGAGGGCGCCCGCATCTTCGACGACTACTTCCGCTGGTACACCGGCCACCGGGTCTACCACGACGGCTTCACGCAGGACGGTCGCGTGCTGGGGCACCACATCGGCGGCGACGCCGAGGCCACCTGGCTGCGCCTGGGCTGGACCCAG
Source organism: uncultured Enterobacterales bacterium (assembly GCA_964512185.1). GTDB lineage: Bacteria > Myxococcota_A > UBA796 > UBA796 > JAFGLY01 > CAZEJJ01. Next base: position 44,571 of record CAZEJJ010000004.1, read on the forward strand.
CTGCCCTGGGGGGTCGAGGCCTGGTACGAGCGGGTGCTGCGCATCGGCATCGTGGAGTCGCTGGAGCAGAACCTGTTCGCCCTGGCCACCGACGAGCTGACCCGCGGCGGCGGCCTGCGGCTCTGGCGTGGGCTGGACCAGGGGGGCCAGCTCAGCCTGTCCTGGACCTTGGCCAGGGTGCAGGGGGTGGATTTCAAGCCTGGCGTGGACGACTGGCGGCAGCGCCTGCTCCTGTCCTGGCAGCTGGGCCCCGTGGGCTCACAGCAGCTCAGGGCTCGGCAGGAGCCCTAGCGGCACTGGGGCCCAGCTGGAGGACGCCGAGGGTCGGCGTCGGCTCGCCGGCGGGCAGCAGGCGCGCGTTGCCCGCCAGGCAGGTGGACAGGTCCTGGGAGACGCCGGCGCGGCTGGAGCTGAGGGCGTGCTGGATCTGCCCCGCTTCATCGGTCTGCACCAACAGGCGCAGGTCGGGGGGGATGGGAGGGATCGCGGCCAGATGGCGGCTGCGGCTCCTGGGGCGGGGTGCGTGGGCTCGCCAGCAGAGGGCGGTGGCCGCCGCCAGCGCCCCGCGCCAGCGCTCCGCCTGCTGGGGGTCCAGGACGCGCCAGCCCACCGGCAGGGGAGCGGCCTCGGACCAGCTGAGCTGCAGCGGCGGACCCTCCTCTGGCAGGTAGCTCACTGCGGCGATCTCCAGGGGCAGGGCCACGATCAGGCGTCGGTAGCCTCCGAGGGTCTCCCGCCAGATCTCCGCGGCGGAGCCCCCGTCGGGCAGCAGAGGCACCACGGTAGGGTAGGTGTCGGGCTCAGCGTAGGAGAGCACCTCGGGACCGATGGCGCCGGGTCGCACCAGCAGCAGGGCCTGTGCCGGCGCGAGGCGGGTCGGCAGGGGGACGGGGGGTTCCAGCTGCAGGGGCACGCGCACCCAGGCCTGCAGCGGCTGGTGGACCCTGTGGGGACCCAGCGTGGGTACGACGGGCTCCCCGAGCCCGTAGGGGAAGCGCGGCAGCAGCAGGCTGCTGGCTTCCTCGCCCACCGCGGGGAGCAGCAGGGCGGGGACGGGCACCAGCTCCAGCAGCGGGGTGTCGCTGGGGGGCAGCTCCCGCAGGGCCTGGCAGTCCATGGGATCCTGGGCAGCCACGCAGCCCAGCTCGCCAGCGAGACCCACCAGCACGGCGGTGTCGCCGGCGGCGAGATGACCTTCGGTCGCCGCCCTGGCCCGGAGGTCGTCGTAGGGGCCGGCCAGCGCCGTGGAGAAGAGCAGGAAGAGGGGGCTCATGGTCTGCACAGGCTAACCTCGCCCCCGCGATCGCTGCAGGCGACCGCCCTCGTCGCTGTCCTCACCTGCTGGGGCCCTTGACCGCGTGCGGCGGCGCCCACTACCATTCGCCCGGTGGGCCGGGTGCGTCCCCCCGGACGCGCTGCCCCCACACGCAGGAGTCCGAGCCTTGCGAAGGGTCCTGACAGGAATGGCCGCTGGCATCGTCGCAGGCCCCATGGTGGGGCAGCTGGAGGCGCTGTACGTGCTCACCTCTGGTCCGCCCTCCGACTACCTCGCCCTGCTCTACGCCACGGTGCTGTATGCCATCTGCGGCGGGGCCCTGGGCCTGGTGGTGGGAGCCCTGCTGCTCCTGCTGGGCGCGCTCTCCACCCAGCCGCGGCGCCTGTCCACCACCTACACCATCTCCTTCCTGCTGGTGGCCAGCTGCATGGGCATCGCGCTCACCCGCTACGAGGTGAACCGGCTCTACTTCAAGGGGCTGGGGCTGCCCGGCGGCGCGGAGGCGATGATCCTGGCGGGCTTCGCCCTGCTCTTCCTGGCGGGCCTGTGGATCGGTCCCATCCTGCTCACGCGCACGCCCTTCAAGATCGTGATCCGCCTGAGGGGCACGGCGGCCCTGTACGGCGCGCTGCTGCTGCTGGCCGTCGTGTTCAGCTTGTCTCCCGTCTCCGGCGGCCACGCCGACGGCTGGATCGCCCCCGATCGGCCCACACCGCTCCACCTGCTGGACCGCCCAAACGTGCTCGTGATCGTGGTGGACTCGCTACGGGCCGACCACGTGGGGTCGTACACGCCTGAGGCGCAGGCCACCCCCGCGCTCGATGAGCTGGCCGCGGAGGGAGTGCTGTTCGAGCAGGCGGTGGCCTCCTCCAGCGACATGCGCGCCTCCTTCGCCTCGCTGCTCACCTCCCAGACCCCCTCGGCCCACGGCGTCATCGACCATCGAACCGTGCTGGCGGCCGAGAGCACCACCCTGTCCGAGGTGCTCTGGGAGGAGGGCATGATCACCGGTGCGCTGCCCAACCACGATCACCTGGCCAGGGGTGCTGGCCTGCAGCAGGGCTTCGACTGGTACAGCCTCATGAGCCCTCGCTACCCGCTGCTGGCCAGCCAGAGCGCCAGCAAGCTGGCCGGCTTCAAGGCGCTGCGCGGGCTGGCTCGCAGCCAGCTGCTCTACGAGCCCAGGGTGGACGAGCACTACCAACCCGCCGCCGCGGTATTCGAGCGCGCCACCGACTTCATCGGCATGAACAGGGATCGGCGCTGGTTCCTGGTGCTGCACCTGATGGAGCTGCACGCCCCCCTGTTCGACTACGGGGAGGACAGCCCCGAGCTGGCCTGGGACGGCCTGCCCCCCACCGAAGAGCAGCAGGGTCTGCGCATCCAGCAGGCCTACACCCAGGAGCTGCTGATGCTCGACCAGCAGCTCGGTGAGTTCATGGCCTGGCTGGACGAGCAGGGCCTGGCCGATGGAACCCTGGTGGTGCTCACCGCTGAGCGGGGAACGGAGCTGGGCGAGCGCGGCGGCTGGGGCGCCGGCAGCGGCCTGCACGACGAGCTCATCCGGGTGCCTCTCATCCTCAGGCTCCCGCGGTGCGAGCTGGCCGGGACCGTGGTTCCGTGGCAGGTGCGGCTGCTGGACGTCCCCACCACCATCGCCCACGAGCTGGGCGCCTCGCTGCCGGACGCGTGGCAAGGACAGGACCTGCTGGATGAGCCCCTCTGGACGCTGGGCGCAGGTGTGGATCCCCACCCTCTGCACGATCCGCTGGCGGGGGAGCGGAGCTGGATGGAGCTCGACCGCGCCGCGCTCTCCGAAGCCATGCACGGTGCCGACCCTCAGCGGTCGCTGCGCTACGGCGGCTTCAAGCTCCTGCGGCATGGCGCTGAGAACCTGCACGACCCTGGCTTGTTCGAGCTGTTCGACCTGGTGGAGGATCCGGGTGAGACCCTCGACCTCTCGCCGGTGCGCGCCGATCTGGCCGTGGAGATGGAGCGGCGCCTGGTAGCCCTGGTGGAATTCTCCCGCATGGTGGGGGAGGGGGGCGGTGGTCGCTTCGACGCCGCCTCCGAGGACCGCGCCCGCGACATGGGCTACGAGCGGCCGGAGCCGGAGCGACGCGAACCCTCCCCGTCCGAAGCGCCTGGGGCCGGCACTAGTCCTCCCCCCTGACCCGTCCGCGCAGCCGCTTGGTGCGCCCGCGGCGGCGCTTGTTCTCTCGGCGCCGGAGGCGCGCCGCGCGGCTGGGCCGGGTGGGGCGGCGCGGTGTGGGCACCCGCAGCGCGGCCTGGACCAGCGCGGCCAGGCGCTGGAACAGCTCGGCCTGGTTGCGGCTCCTCTCGCGATGCCGGGAGCAGGCCAGCACCAGGCGCCCATCGCGGGTGATCCGCCCGGCGCAGCTCTGGCGCAGGCGCCCCTTGGTCCCCGCATCCAACGCTGACGTGCCCTCGAGATCGAAGAACAGCTGCATCCGGGTGTCCGCCTTGTTGGCGTGCTGCCCTCCGGGCCCGCCCGAGCGGCTGGCGCGCAGCTCCAGGTCCGCTGCGGGGATGACCAGCCCGGGCCGGATGGTGAGGTCTCGGGGCATGGGTGGGCTCCGCGCTGCGAGCCGATGGAGAAAGCTGCTTGCCGTACCGGTGCGTGCCCAGGTACGAGGTGGGCACTCACCCAGAAGAACATCGGGAGCGCTCGTTGGCCAGGGAACGTCGCAGGAGCTGGTGGCTGTACGGTGGGCTCTACCTGGGGCTGAGCCTGCTGCTGGTGCAGTTCCACGCCGAGCTGGTGAACTTCGGTCCCAGGTCCCAGAAGCGCTTCCAGCGGCACGAGCAGATCCTGGTGCGCCGCGGCGAGGCCCCCTGGACCTTCAGGCTGGCCGTGCCCTGGGCCGCCGAGCTGCTCAGCCCGGTGTTCGAGGCCGCCGGGCTGCCCCACCGCCGAGCGGTGGAGAGCGCCTACCTGGTGTGGCGCTGGCTGTTCACCCTGGGCCTGTTCCTGCTCTTCCATCGCTTCCTGGCCCACTGGCTGGAGCCTCCGTACCCGCTGCTGGGCACCCTGCTGCTGGCGGCGCTGCACGCGCCCTCCTACCTGCACTACTGGTTCCAGCCGGCCTCGGCCCTCGATCTGCTGCTGTGGACGGCGGCCCTGGTGCTGACCCTCAGGGGCCGGCACGCCTGGCTGTTCCCCCTGCTGCTGCTGGGGGCGCTGAACCGCGAGACCTCCGTCTTCATCGTGCTGTTGCACGGTGGCCTGCAGTGGGGGCGGGAACCCTGGCGGCGCCTGGGGCTGCGCCTGGCGGCCCTGACCGTGGTGTGGGCGCTGCCCGTGGCCCTGCTGCGCCTGTGGACGGGAGAGGTGTCCTGGGCCCACGGCTCAACGCCCCTGGGCATGCTGCAGGCCAACTTCAACCACCCGGCCTGGCTGCTGTACGCCGCCAGCTTCTGGGGGCTGCTCTGGGCGGTGCCCGTGCTGGGCTGGCGCCGCTTCCCGCCCGAGCTGCGGCGGCTGGCGCTGGTGCTCGTGCCCTACCTCGGGCTGCAGCTGGCCTTCGGGCGCATCCGCGAGCTGCGGCTGCTGCTGCCCCTGGGGCTGGTGCTGGTGCCCATGTACCTGCTGCTGCTGCGCGCAGACGAAGGAGAGGGGGCTTGAGGCGCGGATCCTGCGCGGGTGTGCTGGCGCTTGCGGCGCTGGCCTGCGCCACGCCGGAGCGCTCCCAGCAGGCCAACATCGCGCTGATCGTCATGGACACGGTGCGCGCCGATCACCTGTCGGCCTACGGCTACGAGCGGGGCACGAGCCCCTTCCTGGAGCGGCTGTGCGAGCAGGGCACCCGCTTCGACCGGGCCTGGTCATCCTCCAGCTGGACCCTGCCGGCGCACGCCTCCATGTTCACCGGGCTGCTGCCCCGCGACCACGGGGCCAGCCAGTCCCACCTGTCCCTGGTGGGGCAGCCCGTTCAGCTGGCGCAGCTGCTGGCCCGGGGCGGCTACCACACCGCCGGCTTCAGCAACAACCCCTGGGTCTCCGACAAGACCGGGCTGGCCGCAGGCTTCGATCACTATGGCGAGCTGTGGCGCAAGCGGCAGCGGCCCGACCCGCTGCTGGGAGACCCGACCTCGGCGGCGGTGGCCAGCTGGCTGGAGCAGGACTGGGACCGCGAGCGGCCCTTCTTTCTGTTCGTGAACCTGATGGAGGCCCACGGGCCCTACGAGCCCGACTGGAAGCACTCCTGGCCCCTGCTGGGGGGGCCGCTGCAGGTAGGCCAGGCCAGGGAGCGCTACCAGAGCGTGGACGAGCTGGGGCTGGTGCGCAGCTGGTACGCGGGTGGCCAGCCGCTGGACGCCGGGGTCATCGAGGGCGCCCGGGATCTATACGACGCGGAGATCCGCCAGGTTGACGCCGCGGTGGAGCGCATCGTCGCCCACGTGGACCGCCACGCGGACCCTGCCGACACCACGCTGGTGGTCACCACCGACCACGGTGAGAGCTTCGGGGACCACGGGCACGTTGGCCACGCCTTCTCCGTCTACGACAACCTGCTGCGGGTGGCCATGGTGGCGCGGGGACCAGGCTTCGCACGGGGCGTCTCCGAGCCCGGGGTCGTGCAGCTGGTGGACCTGTTCCCGACCCTGCTGATGAGCGCCGGGGTCGTGCCTCCCCACCAGGGCGGGATCGACATGCGCGGCGAGCTGCCCCAGGAGCGCGGTCTGGCGGCCAGCTACGCCTACCCCGACCAGGTGCTGGGCACCTTCCCGGCGGCGCTGCGGCGCAGCGCGGGGTTGGACGCGCACCGCAGGTCCTTCGCGGTGGGCCTGGACGGCCGCCACAAGCTGATCATCGACTCCGAGGGGCGCGAGGAGCTCTATGATCTCTCCCAGGACCCCGGCGAGCTGAGCCCGCTGCAGGACGCTCCTGCGGACTTGCTGGAGAGGCTGCGGGCGCTGGCGGAGAGCGGGCGGCCAGTGGAGCACGTCGGGCCGGCGGTGGAGGTGGACAGGGAAGACCAGGAGACGGTGCAGGCGCTGCGGGCGTTGGGGTATTTGGGGGAGTGAGGGCCCGAGGGGTCATGCCCCCGATTCTGCAACACCTCCCGGGGTCATGCCCCGAATTCTGAGACAATCCAGCCCTCTTGCGACCAACGCCAACGGAGCAAATACAGTTTTCGCGGGTGGCTACCCCGGCATCCGACGGATCTGTCTCAGTTTTGGGGGCATGACCCCCTTGGCTGTCTCAGAATTCGAGGCATGACCACTACGCCCCCCCTACCAGTACCCCTCCGCCGCGGTGAGCCGGAGCTGCAGCAGGCGATCGTCCTCGTACAGCGACGCCGGCGGTGCGCCCGGCCCCAACCTACGCTCGAGCAGCAGGTCCTTGAGCTCCGTCGCCAGCGCGGGCTCTTCTTCGAGCAAATCCCTGGCCTGGACGGGATCCTCGACCACATCGTGCAGGCGGTAACCCTCGGTGAAGCCAGGGCACTGTAGCACCTCGGTGAGGTAGGGGTCCAGAGACGAGCTGTTGTGGATCATGGCCCGCAGGCTGAGCAGGTGATCGCCGTGGCGCAGGGCCAGCATGTCGCCGTACTCGACGTAGGCGGACTCCCCCGACAGATCCTGCTGAAAGGATGACGAGAGCAGGTCCTGGCCGGGCAGATCGTGGGGGGAGGTGGCCTGGGCCGCCGCCAGCAGGCTGGGCAGGATGTCCACCAGCTCCACGGGTTGCTGCAAGGTGCGGGTCTCTCCGCCACCCTCCGCGATGAACGCGAGGGGCACGTGCACCGTGCGGTTCACCAGCAGGTCCCACCAGGCGAAAGCCGTGGAGTCCTGCAGCGTGCCCTCGTGCTCGCCGATGGAGATGCCGTTGAGCCCCGCCAGGACCACCATCCGGGGGCGATCCTGCCCGCCCTCGAGCTGATCGAGCAGCGCTCCGAGCCTGGTGCCCAGCAGCTCCGCTGAGTCACTGTAGACATCCATGATCTTCCCTCGGGCGCGCAGGTAGCCCCGGTCCTGGAGATCCTGGGGTGGTCGATGCCCGGCACCAGGATGACCCACAGCAGGTAGAGATCGCTGGAGACCGGGGGCTGCCAGCCCTGCTCCTCCACCAACACCTGCCAGGCCTCTTCCATGGCCTCGGCGGCGGCCTGTGCCTCCGCCTGGGTCGCGTCGCCGCTGCTCCAGGCGATGGTGAAGTTGGTCGAGTCCACGTGGTTGTCCATGCGCTCGCCGTAGAGCTGCTTCCCGCCCGGAACGGGGGGCTGCGATGGACGCCCGCTGAGCTGGGGGGGCGGCGTGAGCACACCGGGATGGAAGGCGGGCCGCCGGCCCGCCAGCACCTCGAAGACCTGGCCGATGGGCATGGGCCCCTGCTCGGGCTGGAGCCAGGGGGGTTCGGCCGCCGCGAGGACGCCACAGAGCGAGGCTAGGAGCAGCATTGTCGCAGCCAGAGGGGGGACGCCGGAAGCGTGCGTGTGCCGGGCAGGGGTGGGGAGGAGCGCGTCGAGTCTTCTTGTACCGTAGCCTCTACGGGACCCGCTTTGCAGCCTGGGAGCTATAGGGCCCCATGGACCACCTGCACTTCACCGCCACGGCCCTGCGGGGCATGGAACAGGCGCTGGCCGAGGAGCTCTCCTCCCTGGGGCTGCGGCAGGTGCGCGCGCAACGCGGCGCGGTGGGCTTCCAGGGCCCCCTGGAGGCCGGCTATCGCGCCTGCCTGTGGTCCCGCCTGGCCAGCCGCGTGTTGCTGGTGCTGGACGACTTCCCGCTGCGGTCCGCGGACCAGCTCTACCGCTGCGTCACCCGCATCCCCTGGTCGCAGCACCTGGATCCCGGCAAGACCCTGGCGGTGGACTTTGTGGGCCGCAACAGCGTGATCCGCGACGGGCGCTTCGGGGCCATGAAGACCAAGGACGCCGTGGTGGACCGGCTGCGCAAGGACCGCGGCCGGAGACCGAGCGTGGATCTGCGCCAGCCCGATCTGCGGATCAACCTGCACCTGCGCGGAGACCGGGCCAGCCTCTCCCTGGACCTGTCGGGTGACGCCCTGCACCTGCGCGGTGGGGGGCGGGTAGCGGGCGAAGCCCCCCTGCGCGAGACGCTGGCGGCCACGCTGCTGTGGCTGGCCGGCTGGCCAAAGACAATGGGCCCGCTGCTGGATCCCATGTGCGGCGCGGGCACGCTGCTGGTGGAGGCGGCGGGCTGGGCCTGCCAGCGCGCGCCGGGGCTGCGGCGTCAGCGCTGGGGCTTCAACGGCTGGAAGGGCCACCAGCCCGCCGCCTGGAAGGGGCTCTTGGAACAGGCCCGGCAGACGGAACGCAGGCCACCCGCTGCGCCACTCATCTTCGGCAGTGACCGCGATCCTGGGGCGCTCGCCCACGCCCGCTCGAACCTGGGGCGCGCGGGGCTCACGGGGGCGGTGCGGCTCGAGCGCGCCGAGCTGGCCGATCTTCGCGTGCCCGTGGACGGCGTGGGCACGCTGATCAGCAACCCGCCCTACGGCCAGCGCCTGGGCGAAGAAGCCGAGCTCGTCGATCTCTACCGCACCCTTGGAGACGTGCTGCGCCGGCGCCTGTTGGGTTGGGACTGCTGGGTGTTCACCGGCGCGCCAGCTCTGGCCAAGCGCATCGGTCTGCGGCCTGCGGCTCGTATCCCCTTGCGGAATGGGGCCATCGACTGCCGCCTGCTGCACTACCCTATCTGTCGCGAGGCGCCGAAGGGGGCCTGGAAGAAGCGCGGGCCGGCGCCGGGCTGAGAGCCCGGGGTGGCCACATCGGGCCCGGCAGCCTATGAGCCCGCCGTCTTCGACCCGAGCAGCCCATGGCGCCCCCTCCCGGCGAGATCAGCAGCTTCGCGGATCTCGGGATCGACGAGCGCCTGTTGCAGGCCCTCGAGATCCTGGAGTTCCACACCCCCACGCCCATCCAGGCGGCGGTGATCCAGCACCTGCTGGAAGGCAAGGACGTCATCGGCCGGGCCCGCACCGGATCCGGAAAGACGGCGGCCTACGGCTTGCCGCTGCTGCAGGCCCTCGGCGCGGACGCCAGGGGTGTGAAGGCGCTGGTGGTCTGCCCCACCCGCGAGCTGGCCCTGCAGGTCTCCACGGCCCTGCAGAGCTTCGCGAGCAAGCTGCGGGTGCGCTTCGCGACGGTGTACGGCGGCGCGCCCTACCCCCCGCAGATCAAGGCCCTGAGGGGCGGAGCGAGCGTGGTGGTGGGCACGCCGGGACGACTGCTCGACCACCTGGACCGCGGCAACCTGGATCTGAGCGCTGTGCAGACCTTCGTGCTGGACGAAGCCGATGAGATGCTGCGCATGGGGTTCATCGACGACGTGCAGCGGCTGCTGGAGGCCACGCCCGCCGAGCGGCAGGTGGCGCTGTTCTCGGCCACCATGCCCGAGCCCATCCGGCGGGTGGCCATGGCCCTGTCCGAGCCCGTTGAGATCCAGGTGGAGGACCGGGCCCTGTCCGTGGGCCACATCGACCAGTACTGGATCAAGGTCCCCGAGCGCCACAAGCTGGACGCGCTGGTGCGCGTGTTGGGCGCGGTGGGTGCCGGGACCACGCTGGTCTTCGCGCGCACACGCCAGTCCTGCGCCGAGACCGCCGACGCCCTGGCCAGGCGGGGGCTGGCGGTGGACGCCCTGCACGGAGATCTGAACCAGGCGGCGCGGGAGCGGGTGCTGGAGCGGCTGCGCGCCCGGCAGCTGTCCATCGTCATCGCCACCGACGTGGCCTCCCGCGGCATCGACGTGAACCACATCACCCACATCGTGAACTACGATCTACCCCCCGAGGTGGAGAGCTACGTGCACCGCATCGGGCGGACGAGCCGCGCCACCCGCCGAGGCACGGCCATCTCCTTCTGCACCCACCGGGAGCTGGTCCGGCTGCGCCGGATCCAGAAGGCCACGGGCTCGGAGATCATCCAGCGCGCCGTGCCCTCCGACGCAGACATCGCCTACGCGGCCCGCCGGCGCTTCGTGGAAGAGCTGCGCGAGGCCATGGAAGACGGGGACTCTTCCAGCGAGGCTCTGGATGAGCTGCTGGAGATCCACGAGTGGACGGAGCGCCAGGTGGCCGAGGCCGCCCTCAGCTTGCTGGCGCGGCGCGATGGGGTGCCGCTGGGGGAGCTGCCCGACGAGGGCCTGCCCGAGTGGGCACAGCCCAAGCGGAAGAAACAGCGCGACTTCGAGCGCACCAACGAGGCGGAGCTGTTCATCCCCATCGGCCGCAAGCAGAACCTGGCGCCCGCCGACATCGTGGGGGCCCTCACCAACGAGGGTGGCCTGAGCGGCCGCGACATCGGCAAGATCACCATCACGCCGCGCAAGAGCTTCGTGGGCATGGCACAGAGCAGCATGGACGCGCTGCTTCGCCGTGTGTCGCGGCTGAACCTGCGGGGCAAGGAGGTGCGGATCTTCCAGGCGAGGCCCCAGGGCATCCCCGGTTCCAGGCCCCCCGGGGCCCCCGAGCGACCGGCGCGGCCGGCGCAGGATTCCCGAGTGCCAAAGGGAGGATCGGGACCCATGATGCGGCGACCTCACCGCGGCAAGAAGCGCTGAGCTGAAGCAGGGGGGGCGCCGAAGCTCGATGTGTCAGTTTGCTCCTGTCTCATCGATGGATATTCCGCCGTCGGCAATTGCTTGACAGACGCTTGGGGGGAGATAGCTGGCCGGGTCTCGTCCAGGCCTGTGCCGGAGCGTCGCCATCGTGCCCACCAAGCGCTGTCTCGTCATCTCGGACACCCACATCTCCGACGTGGAGGACCACGACGACGGCTGGAAGCGCTACAAGAGCACAGCCCACCTGGTGGACAGCCGGCTGCACGATCTGCTGCGCGGCTTCATGGACCAGCAGCGCGACGGCGAGCAGCTGCTGCTGATCCTGGCGGGTGACATCTTCGACTTCGACGTCACCACCTGTGTTCCGGAGGCTCCTCCCTGGCCCATGAGCGCCAGGGAATGGACCCGTGGGCTGGAGCCCAGCGAGGCGAAGGCCGTGTGGAAGATCCAGCGCGTGCTGGATCACCACCCCCACCTGGTCACCGCCCTGGCCGACTACCTGGGGCGCGGGCACGCCATGGTCTACGTCCTGGGCAACCACGATCGCGAGCTCCACTTCGAGGGTGTGCGCCGGGCGCTGCTGGACGCCATCCGCGCCAGGGCGGCCGATCTGGGCCTCGAGTGCCGCCGGGATCCCATCCGCTTCGAGCCCTGGTTCTACTACGATCCGGACGGCCTGTACGTGGAGCACGGCAGCCAGTACGACATCTACTCGTCCTTCCCCTACCTGCTCGATCCGGTGGCTCGTGTGGGCTCCGAGGAGATCCTCAGCCTGCCCCTGGGCGGCTTCTCCAACCGCTACCTGGTGAGCGTGCTGGGCTACTTCAACCCGCGCAGCTCCGACTACATCTGCAATGCCATCGGCTACTTCGCCCACTGGCGTCGGTTCTACGCCGGGAGCGGCCGCGGCATCCTGCGCGGCTGGATCGCCGGCAGCGGCATGGTGCTCGCCAGGGTGTTCGGGCTCCGCCGCCAGCTGGGCAGCCAGGCCGCGGGGCATGCCCGGCGCCTCGAGCAGACCGCTCGGCGCTACGACCTGCCGGTGGGCGTGCTGCGGGCTCTGGACGATCTCAAGCCGCGCCCCATCTACTACAGCGCCTTCCGCATCCTGCGCGAGTACTGGCTCGACCGTGTGCTGCTGGCCTTGACGCTGACGGTGGCGGCGCTCGTGCTCCTGCTCAGCTCAGCGCCTCTGCTCTTCAAGCTGCTGCTGCCCACCCTGGGCGGCGCCCTGCTGGTAACGCTCTACGAGAAGCTGGTGGCCTCCGACGGTGTCTTCACGGTGGACGAGGAGATCAAGGGCTATTCCCGTGAGATCGCCGAGCTGCTGGCCGTCCCCGTGGTGGTCATGGGACACACCCACAAGGCCGGCCTGCTGCAGCTCACCGACGACGCCTACTTCGTCAACACCGGCACCTGGGCTCCCATGTACACCTGGAGGTGCTGGGACGAGCCGCACCCGGGCAACTGCAACGCCCTGAGCGTCGTGCTCGACCGCGACCGCATCTCGCTGGACCTGCAGTCCATGGATCCCTGTCCGGGAGATAGCTCCTGCATGGTGGTCATCCTGCGCTCCGAGGACGACGAAGAGGAGCCCACCGCCAACCCGGTGGCCTCCCGCGGCAGGCGCCGGCGGTCGAGGGGCTGAGCGCCGCTGTGCTGACACGCGATGTAACAACTTGGGGCTCTGCGTCGCCATTCCCTGGCGTCGATCAGTGAACCATGCGAAGACCCGTTATGGAATCCGTGTCTCCGGCTAGACAGGGACCCGGACCTTTGCCGGCTCACCCCTGCGCCCCAACGACAAGGAGAACCGAATGACCATCGTGGATACCTTGAAGACCTCGGACATGTTCCATGACCTGTCGGACAAGGAGCTGGAGAAGATCGCTGCTCACTGTCGCAGCAGGATCGTCAAGCTGGGAGGCGCCATCTTCACCGAGGGCGAACCAGCCGACGAGTTCTTCCTGCTGGTCGAAGGCAAGGCCACCCTGGACATGGCCCTGCGGCCGGTGCCCGGCCGGCCCGTCATCCCCACCGCGGTGGACGTGATCACCCAGGGTGACTCCCTGGGCTGGTCCTCGCTGGTCCCCCCCTTCACCTACACGCTCACCGCCCGCTGCATGACCCCCTGCCGCGTGCTCGCCATCAAGGGCGACGTGCTGCGCAAGGCCATGGAAGACGACCCGGTGCTGGGCTTCCGCTTCATGACCTCCCTGGTCATCCTGGTAAAACAGCGCCTGCGCCACACCCGGCTGCGCCTCACCTCCGGCCTGGGCCTCATCGTCCAGTAGCCAGGGCAGCCCCCATCGCGCTGATCCCTGCCATCGGTCAGGGTGGGACTGATACGCTGATGACACGAGTCAGGCGTGCCTGATGACGTGAGTCCTGTCAAGATGTATCAGTCGCAGCTAGGGCCGGCGGAGCTGCGCTCGCACCCCGCTTTCAGGCCCACTGACACCCGCTCTCAGTGGCCGCGCCGAAAGCTGATCCAGATGAGGGTCGACCATGGTGATGGATGATCCCGGTGAGGTTTTCAAGCTGTGCTTGGAACAATGTGTCGCAGGCGCAGCCACGGAAGCTACAATGAGACTCAGAATAAGGCAGGAACCAAGGTGCAAAAGAGCGAACCACACGACAAGGTCTGTTCAGCCATCCGGTGCCTTGCCCCCCGCGAATCCCACGTACTATGTGTTGCCATCTTTTCCACGCAGGTTCCAGGAAGTCGCGCCCCCGCCCGGCCGCCAGGATCCACCGCGAGCTCTCCCCGCTGCCAAAGGCAGCCAGGTAACGCCGGAGGAACGCCATGACTGTTGCAACTCCGTTCATGGACATGGTGGGCATGATCGAGGAGGTGGGCGGTGAGACCAACCGCAAGTGCTTCCAGTGCTCCACCTGCAGCGGCGCCTGCCCTTGGGGCCGCGTCAGCGACGCCTTCCGGATTCGGGAGACGATACGGCTCATCCAGTTCGGGCTCGAAGGCTACGAGGAGGACCAGCTCTGGCGCTGCGTCTCCTGCAACCAATGCGTGGACCTCTGCCCCCAGGGTGTGGAGGTCACCGAGCTGCTCAAGGTGGTGCGCGGCATCATGAACGAGATGGGCTCGGCCCCACCCCTGGTCAAGAGCGCCCTGGGGAGCACCCACAGCAACGGCAACCCCTGGTCGGGACCCGCCGAAGAACGCTGCAACTGGGCGAAGGAGAGCCCACTGCCCGCCTACGAGCCGGGCATGGACTTCCTGCTCTACCAGTGCTGCACCCCCGCCTATGACCCCCGCGGAGGCAAGGTGGGCCAGGCCATGCTGGAGCTGTTCCGCAAGGCCGGCGTGAGCTTCGGGGTGGTGGCCGAAGAGCGCTGCTGCGGAGAGGCTCTGGGCAAGTGCGGCGACGCCGAGCTCTTCGAGAGCCTGCGCGAGCACAACAGCGAGCAGATCGCCGCCGCCGCGCCTGAGCGCATCGTGGTGGCCTCGCCCCACTGCCTCGACACCTTCCGCAAGGACTACGGCCTGGGCGAGCAGGTGCAGGTGATCCACGTGCTCACCCTGCTGCGCGAGCTCATCGACGCGGGCAAGCTGGTGCCCAGCCTGCCGGTGCGACAGCGCGTCACCTACCACGATCCCTGCTACATGGGCCGGCACAACGGCATCTACGACGATCCGCGCGCCGTGCTCCAGGCCATCCCCGGCCTGGAGCTGGTGGAGATGGAGGACCACCGCGAGTTCGCCCTCTGCTGCGGCGGTGGCGGCGGCGGGCTGTGGTCCGAGGTGGCCGTAGACGAACGCTTCGGCGTGCTGCGCTGGGAGCAGGCCGAGCGGGCCGAGGCCAGCGTCATGTGCACGGCCTGCCCCTACTGCCTGTCCATGCTCGAAGACGGCCGCATCGCCTCTGGGCGTGAAGAGAGCCACCAGGTCTTCGACGTCATCGAGCTGCTGGCTCGGTCTATCGCTTGAACATCCAGGAGAGCCCATCACCGGTCGCGCAGGTCCAGGTGACCAGGAGAACACGATGAACGGAACACAGGCTGAACGACGGATCGGCGTCTTCGTCTGCCACTGCGGGTCCAACATCGCCGGCAAGGTGGATGTGGAGCGCGTGGCTGCGGCCGCCGCCGAAGAACCCGGCGTAGTCCTCTCACAGACCTACAAGTTCATGTGCTCGGATCCGGGCCAGGCCCTGGTCCAGGACGCCATCCGCGATCACACGCTCGATCGGGTGGTGGTGGCGGCCTGCTCGCCGCGCATGCACGAGGCCACCTTCAGAGATGCCTGCCAGGCGGCCGGCCTCAACCCCTTTCTCATGCAGATGGCCAACATCCGCGAGCACTGCTCGTGGGTCACCGAAGACCCGGAAGAGGCCACCGTCAAGGCCACGGCCCTGACGCGAGCGGCGGTGCGCAAGGCGGCGCTGCTGAACTCGCTGCAGAACCGAGCTGTGGAGCTGAACCACGACGTGCTGATCATCGGCGGGGGCATCGCCGGCATCCAGGCCTCGCTGGAGCTGGCCGAGGCGGGCAAGCAGGTCTACCTGGTGGAGCGGGAGCAGAGCATCGGCGGCCACATGGCCCAGCTCGACAAGACCTTCCCCACCCTGGACTGCTCCGCCTGCATCCTCACCCCCAAGATGGTGAGCGCGGGCAAGCACCCCAACATCACCCTGCTCAACTACAGCGAGCTCGAACAGGTGAGCGGCTCCATCGGGCAGTTCACGGTCAAGGTGCGCCGCAGGGCCACCGGGGTGGACTCGAGCCTCTGCACAGGCTGCGGGATCTGCATCGAGAAGTGCCCCAAAAAGGTGCTGTCCACCTTCGACCGCGGCGTCGCCAAGCGCAAGGCCATCTACGTGGACTTCCCCCAGGCCGTGCCCAACAAGCCGGTCATCGACATCGACAACTGCATCTACCACAAGAACGGGAAGTGCCGCATCTGCGAGCGCTTCTGCGAGGTGGGCGCCGTCACCTTCGGGGCCGAGGACGAGCTGCTGGAGTTCCCGGTGGGCAATGTCATCGTGGCCACCGGCTACGAAGGCTTCGACACCGACGCCATGCGCCAGCTGGGCCACGGGGTCTACGACAACGTGCTCGACGGCCTGGAGTTCGAGCGCATGGTGAACGCCGCCGGGCCCACCGAAGGCAGCATCCAGCTGGCCGACGGCAGCGTCCCCGAGTCTGTGGCCATCGTCCACTGCGTGGGCAGCCGCGACGTGAACCACCACGAGTACTGCTCCCGGGTCTGCTGCATGTACTCCCTCAAGTTTGCCCACCTGCTGCGCGAGAAGACCGACGCTACAGTGTTCGAGTTCTACATCGACATGCGCTGCTTCGGGAAGGGCTACGAGGAGTTCTACCACCGCTGCCTCGACGAGGGTGTGCGCTTCCTGCGCGCCAAGCCTGGGCGCGTCACCGACGTACCCATCAGCGACGAAGAAGAGGGCAAGCTGGTGGTGGTGGCCGAAGAGACCACGCTGGGCAAGAACATGCGCGTGCCTGTAGACATGGTCATCCTGGGCCAGGGCCTGGTGCCGCGCCCCGACGCCCACGAGCTGGGCCAGAAGCTGCGCATCTCCCGCGGCGCCGACGGCTTCTTCCTGGAGCGGCACCCCAAGCTGGGCCCCGTGGCCACCGCCACCGACGGTGTGTTCATCGCCGGCTGCTGCCAGGGCCCCAAGGACATCCCCGACACCGTGGCCCAGGCCTCGGCGGCGTCATCCGCGGTGCTGTCGCTGCTGTCCAAGGGTCTGGTCGAGGTGGACGCGGCCATCTCCAAGATCACCGAAGACGCGTGCTCCGCCTGCAAGCTCTGCATCTCCGCCTGCCCCTACACGGCCATCACCATGATGGCCGAAGACGAGGGCGGGCGGGCCTGGGTGAACCCCGCCCTGTGCAAGGGCTGCGGTTCATGTGCGGCCATGTGTCCCAGCGGGGCCATCGTGGCTCATCACTTCACGACGGAACAGCTCTCCGCAGAGATCTGCGGCGTTCTGATCTAAGGAACAACAGGAGAGGAGGCGAGGCCATGGCCTATGAACCCAGAATCCTGGGCATCTTCTGCAACTGGTGCTCCTACTCGGGCGCCGACTACGCCGGCACGGCGCGGATGAAGATCGCCCCCAACCTGCGCATCGTCCGGGTGATGTGCTCCGGTCGGGTCGAGCCCGCCCACATCCTCGAGGCCTTCAAGACCGGGGCCGACGGGGTGCTGGTGGCGGGCTGCCATCCGGGCGACTGCCACTACATCAGCGGCAACCACCGCACCGCGCGGCGGCTGCCCCTGCTGGCGGTCATGCTCCAGCAGCTGGGCATCGAGAAGGAGCGGCTGCGCTTCGAGTGGATCTCCGCCTCCGAGGGCAAGGAGCTGGCGCAGATCGCCGAGCAGATGACCGAGACGCTCCGTGGGCTCGGGCCCCTGGAGCTGGATCTGTCACCCGAGTCGGTGGTCGAGGAGGTCGCCCATGTCTGACAAGCTCAAGCTCGCCGCCTACTGGGCCTCCAGCTGCGGCGGCTGCGATGTCTCCATCCTGGATCTGCACGAGCGGATCCTGGACGTGGCCGCCATCTTCGACATCCCCTTCTGGCCTGTGGCGGTGGACGGCAAGTACGCCGATCTGGAGGCCATGGAGGACGGCGAGATCTTCCTCTGCCTGTTCAACGGTGGCATCCGCAACTCGGAAGGTCGGCACATCGCCGAGCTGCTGCGGCGCAAGTCCAAGATCTTCGTGGCCTACGGCTCCTGCGCCTGCTTCGGTGGGATCCCCGGGCTGGCCAACCAGGCCAGCAAGCAGGAGATCTTCGATCTGGTCTACAAGAACAACCCCTCCATCGACAATCCAGAAGGCACCCTGCCCCAGACCCACACGGATCGCGCCGGCCGGGCCATCACCCTGCCCGCCTTCTACAAGGGTGTGCTGCCTCTGGCTGCCGTGGTGGACGTGGACTACTTCATGCCCGGCTGCGCACCCAACCCCGAGCGCCTCTGGGACGTGGTGGGGCTGGTGGGCCAGGTGCTGGCTGGCCAGGCCGAGCTGCCTCCTCCGGGTGCGGTCATCGGCGCTGGCGAGAAGAGCCAGTGTGACGCCTGCACGCGCACCAAGACCGAGGGCCTGGAGCTGGACCGCTTCTACCGGCCCCACGAGAAGCGCCCCGACCCCGAGGTCTGCCTGATGGAGCAGGGCTTCGTCTGCCTGGGTCCGGTCACCCGCGAGGGCTGCGATCGACGCTGCATCGACGCCCAGATCCCCTGCCGCGGCTGCTACGGTCCGCTGGCGGGCGTCACCGACCAGGGCGCCACCTTCCTCTCGGCGGTGGCCACGCAGATGAAGGCCTCCACCCCCGAAGAGGTGGAGCAGGTGCTGCAGACCATCCCCGACCCCCTGGGGACCTTCTACCGCTACTCCCTGCCCAGTGGCACCATCTGGAGGGCCAAGCAGTCATGAGGCAAGTCACCATCGATCCCATCTCCCGGCTCGAAGGTCACGGAAAGATCGACATCTTCCTCGACGATGACGGCGAGGTGCAGGATGTCTGCTTCCAGGTGCCGGAGCTGCGAGGCTTCGAGCGCTTCTGCGTGGGCCGTCCGGTAGAAGAGCTCCCCCGCATCGTCTCCAAGATCTGCGGTGTCTGTCCCCAGGCCCACCACCTGGCCTCGGGCAAGGCCGTCGACGGCGTGTTCGGCATCGAGCCCAAGAGCTCGGTAAAGAAGCTGCGCGAGATGTACTACATGGCGCACTATGTGCACAGCCACATCGCGCACTTCTACGCCCTGGCCGCCCCCGACTTCGTCATGGGTCCCGACGCCGACCCGGCCGTGCGCAACGTGCTCGGCGTGGTGGGCAAGGTTGGGCTGGAGATCGGCGGCGAGGTGCTCAAGCACCGCCGCTTCGGACAGCACGCCCAGACCCTCATCGGCGGCTCGGGCCCCGACCCGGTCTGGACGCTCCCCGGCGGTGTGTCCAAGCCCCTCAGCAAGGAAGAGCACGCCGAGGTGCTCACCATGGGGCTGTCCTGCGTGGACTTCGCGCAGTTCAGCCTGCAGCTGTTCAGGGACGTGGTGCTGGGCAACACCGACTACGTCAACCTGGTGCTGTCCGATCCCTACGCCCTGATCGTCAACGACATGGGCCTGGTGGACGCCGACAAGAAGGTCAACTTCTACGACGGCATGGTGCGCGTCACGGGCACCGACGGCGAGGAAGTCGACTTCTACCACGCCGACGACTACTTCAAGCACATCGGCGAGCGGGTGGAGACCTGGAGCTACCTCAAGTTCCCCTACCTGCTGGCCAAGGGCTGGAGCGGATACGTCGAGGGCATCGACACCGGTGTCTACCGGGCCACTCCCCTGTCGCGGCTCAACTGCTCCGAGGGCATGGCCACCTCTGGCGCCCAGGCGGCCTATGAAGAGATGTACGCCACCCTGGGCGGCAAGCCGGTGCACGCCACCCTGGCCACCCACTGGGCGCGGCTGGTGGAGCTGCTCTACGCGGCCGAGCGCTGGGTGGAGCTGGCCGGGGATCCTGAGATCATGGACCAGGACGTGCGCCCCGAGCTGCGGAACGTGGCGGGCGAAGGTGTGGGCTGCGTCGAGGCGCCCCGCGGCACCCTCACCCACCACTACAAGACCGACGAGAACGCGCTGGTCACCGACGTCAACATCGTGGTGGGCACCACCAACAACAACGCGGCCATCTCCATGTCCATCGGCAAGGCCGCCCGCGGCGTCATCAACAAGGACGTCGAGCTCAACCAGGCCCACCTGAACATGGTGGAGATGGCGTTCAGGGCCTACGATCCCTGCTTCTCCTGCGCCACGCACTTCCTGCCCGGCCAGGCGCCGCTGCACGTGCGCCTGCGCACCAGAAACGGAACGATCCTCAGCGAGATCAAGCGCTGAACCTGGAGGTGAGGCATGCCGGCCGACGCGAGCGCTGAGCGTGGCCGGTGTCTCGTCCTGGGACTGGGCAACGACATCCTCCGCGACGACCGCATCGGCCTGGCGGTCGTGCGAGGACTGGGGGGGGTGCCCGAAGGCGTCGTGGTGCGGGAGGCCGCCATCGGGGGCATGGGGCTGGTCGAAGTCTTCGAGGGCTTCGATCGCGGCTTGATCGTGGACGCCGACCAGAGCGGCGCTGTGCCCCCGGGCACCGTGCGCCACATGGTGCTGGGACCCACGGGCCAGAATCCCTCGCTGCGCTCGGCCCACGATGCCGATCTTCCCACCAGCCTGGAGCTGGCGCGCCGGCTGGGCTGGCATGTGCCCGCTCACATCGACGTGGTGGCCATCGAGGTGCAGGACGCCATCACCTTCGACGAGCAGATGACGCCGGCAGTGGAGGCGGCCCTGCCCGAGGCCATCCAGCTGGTTCGGCGCCTGCTGGAGCTGGAGCCAGAAGACTGAGCCCTGCGTGTGGCGGTTCTTGGCGCTATCCTTGGGAACAGCCCGGCGGACCCCGGCCGGAACGATTTTGTCGGCGCCGGGGTCGACCAGGGTGAATGTCACATCTCGTCATGCTCGCCGATTCTTGCGATCGGCGGCCTGTAAATGTGGCACATGCTTGGCAGCTCGTCGCCCCGTGCCTGTCCCAGGAGCCCCCAATGCGCCCCATGCCCTCCGTGCTCACCGCACTCGCCCTGCTCTGCATCAGCTCCCTCGCCCTCGCTCCCATGGCCGCCGCCGGCGAGCTGGACCTGGACTTCGAGCTGCAGGACGAGGAGCTGGACTGGGGCCTCGAGGACTTCGAGGACCTTGAAGGCGTTGACCTGGACGACCCCTTCCTGGACTTCGAGGACGAGCCTGCCGATGATCTGGAGGATCCCGACTTCGAGCCCTTCGAAGACCTGGAGGACGATCCCCTGGCGGGGCTGCCCGAGCTTCTGGGCACCGACGACATGGCCATGGCCGAGACCATGGAGGTCACGGGCGCGCCCCTGGGCATGCGCCTCGGGGTGGTGGGCAAGCAGCCCCTGGCAGACAACTATGCGCCCCGCCTCGTGGCCATCGAGCGGGCCGCGCTGGTGGTGGAGCTCCCGGTGCTGCTGGGGCGCTCGCGCGCCGCGGCCACCGGTGGGGACTACTGGCTGCAGGCCGAGCTGCTGGTAGACGGAGTGGCGGTCACGGCCTCCGGGCAGCATGTCACGCGGGCCGGCATGGCCGAGTTCGGGCCTTCTTTCGCCTTCTTCAAGCTGCTCGCTCCCATCAGCAGTCCCCTAGGCGAGCTCCAGCTGCGGCTGACCCGCCTCGAGCAGCTGGGCGGCGAGGCCACCGCCCTGTTCACCCGCAGCCTGCCCTACGATCTGCGCTGACGCAGGTACCGATCAGTAGCAGCCCGTCTCGTCGCACAAGAAGCTGGCGTCATCGCCGTAGGCGGTCCAACCCACGCCTGCCAGGTAGACGTCGCGGTCGGCGTTGCCGTCGTCGAAGTTGTCGCTGAAGCCGCCGGAGGAGCCGAAGTCGCAGTACTCGGCTTCGACGATGATGGACGGCCCGTGCTCGTAGTGCACGTACAGGCCGCCGCCGTCGCTGTGGGCGGTGATGCCCGTGTCGTCCGAGGCCGAGCCCGTGCAGCTCAGGGTGGCGGTGTCCAGGAAGACACCCGCATAGTAGTCGCCCACGTTGCCGGTGATCTCCGAGTCGCCATCCAACGACACAGAGGTGCTGCTGCTGGCCCCGTAGGCCAGCACTCCAGCGCCGTACTCCGCCTCGTTGCCGGAGATCTCGCTGGCACCCGTGATCACCAGCTCGCCGCCGTCCAGGTAGATCCCGCCGCCGAAGGTGTCCTGGCTGGTGTGCTGCAGGTTGCCGGTGACCGAGCTCCCCTCGAGCCAGATGTCGGCGTCGGAGGCGTAGATGCCGGCACCAGCGCAGTAGGGATCGTCGTAGGTGCCGCCGTAGCAGTTGCCTGCCGAGGCGGGGACCTCGTTGTCGTCGATGGAGCAGGCGGTGCAGTAGAGATCTGCTCCTTGTACCAGGACGCCGCCGCCCAGCAGCTGGGCCTCGTTGCCCGTGATGCTCACCGAGCTGAGCTCGAGATCGCCCCCCAGACCCGCCAGCGCGGCGCCGCTGTCGGAGCTGTTGTCGGCGAAGGTGCTGTCATCGAGCACCACGCCCTCGTGGGTGCACAGGCCGCCTCCCCGGGTGGCCTCGTTGCCGGTGACCTCCAGGCCGCTGAGGCTGCCGCCGCCCGCCAGGGCGGACAGGTACAGCGCGCCGCCGTCCTCGTCGGCCCGGTTGTACTCGAAGCTGCTGTCGCTGAGGCCGAGGCTGGCGCTGCCCTCGCTCTCGAAGAAGATGGCTCCGCCGTCGCCATCCGCGGCGTTGTCCTCGAAGCTGCTGTCGCTGATGGAGATGTCTCCGCTGCCAGTGGTGGAGATGTGCAGGGCACCGCCATCTTCGTCGGAGGTCTCGTTGCCGTCGAAGCTGGTGTCGGTGATGCTCAGCGACGCGCTGCCGCTGGCGGTCCAGCGCACGCCGCCGCCGTTGTCGGCCTCGTTGTTCTCGAGGGAGCAGTCGTCGAGGGTGAGATCGGCGTTGCTGGTGGCGATGGCGCCACCGTAGCTGGAGCCGGCGCTGTACACACCGTTGCTGCGGAAGGTGGTGCCGCTCAGCTGCACCGAGCCCGCCTCGGCGTAGATGCCCGCGCCGTAGGCGGAGCCCGAGGAGTCGAGGTAGTTGTAGCGGAACAGGCAGTCGGCCACGGTGACCGTGCCCCCCGAGCTGTTGACGCCGGCGCCCTGGGCCGCCTGGCCCTCTTCGATGGTGAGCTCCTGCAGGCTGACGCTCACGGTGGCGTCCTCCAGGCTGAGCACGGAGCCCCCCGATGAGCCGTTGAGGGCGGTGTCGGCGTAGCCGTAGCGCCCCACCACCGACACCTCGCTGCCGCTGGCCGCGGTGACCAGCACGTACCAGTTGCCAGGGCAGACGTGCACGCTGCCCTCGTTGGGGAGGGTGACCGCGACGGGTGAGCTGGGCGAGCCGTCCCCCCAGTCGTCGGTGAGATCCGACCACAGGCCGCTGCTGGACTCGTGGCTGATGGTCTCCTCTTCGTCGGTGCTGCTCCAGGAGCTGTCGTCGCAGTCGTTCTGCTGCCCGTCACAGAGCTCCACCGCGCCGCTGTGCACGAAGGCGTCGTAGTCGTCGCAGTCGGTGTTCTCGGCGGACCAGCCGCTGGAGGGCTCGTCCTCGCAGAACTCGTCGCTCAGGGCGGCGCCGCCTTCGCCGTCGAGGTCCACGTCCTGCCAGTAGGTGACGGTGACGGCCTCGTCCGTGTCGCCGTCGCAGTCGTCGTCGGTGTAGTTGCAGACCTCGGTGGCCCCCGGGTAGCTGGTGGAGGCGCTGTCGTCGCAGTCGCTGTCGTCGGCCACGTAGCTCTCGGGGGCGTCGCAGGCACCCGCGGGCGAGCCGAGGTCGCCGAAGCCGTCGCCGTCCAGGTCGGCGTACCAGGTGGTCATGGTGCTGCTGTCGGCGCTGGAGTCGTCGTCATCAGCCAGCCCGTCGCAGTCTTCGTCGTCGTCGTCGTCGTCGCAGACCTCGCTGGCCGCGGGGTTGCTGGCCGCGTCGTCGTCGTCGCAGTCGGTGCCCGCAGCCACGTAGCCGCTGGGTGCGTCGCAGCGATCGAGGCTGCTGGCTGCGTCGCCGTAGCCGTCGCCGTCTACGTCCTCGTAGTAGCTGAGCATGGTGTCGGTGGAGGTGGAGCGGTCACCATCGTCGCTGCGGCCGTCGCAGTCCTCGTCCACGTCGTCGTCGTCGCAGATCTCCTGCCCGGCGGGGTTGATGGTGGCGTCGCCGTCGTCGCAGTCGGTGGCGTCCTCGACGGTTCCCGAGGGTTGATCGCAGACACTGGTGGGGCTGGCCAGGTCTCCATAGCCGTCGCCGTCGGCGTCGGAGTACCAGGTGCTGATGGTGTCGGTGGAGGTGGAGCGGTCTGCTTCGTCGCTGCGGCCGTCGCAGTCTTCGTCGTCGTCGTCGTCGTCGCAGATCTCCTGGCCGGCGGGGTTGATGGTGGCGTCGCTGTCGTCGCAGTCTGTGTCATCGGCCAGGTAGCCGCTGGGGGCGTCGCAGGACTCCTGGCTGTTGTCGTGGTCGCCGTAGCCGTCTTCGTCGAGGTCGGCGTACCAGCTGACGAAGGTGTCGGCGTCTACCGAAGGGTCATCGGTGTTGACCAGCCCGTCGCAGTCCTCGTCGGTGTTGGAGGTGTCGCAGACCTCGGTGGCGCCGGGGTTGACGTGGCTGTCGTCATCGTCGCAGTCTTCGCCGGCGCTGGAGGCGATGTAGCCCGAGGGGGCGTCGCAGAGCTGGATGACGCGGTCGCTGCCACCGTAGCCGTCGCCGTCGTCGTCGCGGTAGAAGCTGAGCAGAGAGCCGCTGTCCAGCGAGCTGTCCAGGTCGTCCACCATACCGTCGCAGTCTTCGTCGGCGTCGTCGTCGTCGCAGACCTCGGCGCCATCGGGGTTGACGTCGGCGCGGGTGTCGTCGCAGTCCTCGCCCTGGTCTGCGTAGCCGCTGGGCTGGTCGCAGGTGGTGATCGAGGTGTCGTCGGTGACATAGCCGTCGCCGTCGGCGTCCAGGTACCAGGTGGTGGCGTCGGCGGCGTCGTCCTCGTCGATCTCGTCGTCGCAGTCGTCGTCCACGCCGTTGCAGATCTCCGTGGCGCCGGGGGAGACGCTGGCCGAGTCGTCGTCGCAGTCGCCGTACTCGGCGGCGTAGGCCGAGGGCTGCCAGCAGGCGGTGGTGGTGTCGTCTTCGAGCCCGTAGCCGTCGCCATCGGCGTCCAGGTACCAGGTGGAGGCGTCCAGGGCGTCGTCCTCGTCGGTGAGGCCGTCGCAGTCGTCGTCCAGGCCGTTGCAGCTCTCCTCGGCGTCGGGGTTGACCTCCACCCAGCCGTCGTCGCAGTCTCCCGGCTGCAGGATGTAGCCCGAGACCTCCTCGCAGCGGACCACCCACACGTCGTCGGCGCCGTAGCCGTCGCCGTCGGAGTCCAGGTACCAGGTGTCGGCGTCGGCGGCGTCTTCGTCGACGCTGCCGTCGCAGTCGTCGTCCAGGCCGTTGCAGGACTCCTCGGCCATGGGGTGGATGCTGGCGTCGGTGTCGTCGCAGTCCAGACCCGCCTCGTCGGAGACGTGGGCCTCCGGGGCTTCGCAGGTGACCGTGGCCACGGCGGGGTCGCCGTAGTCGTCGCCGTCGGCGTCGTAGTACCAGGTGCCGGCGTCCAGGGAGCCGGGCTCGTCCACCTCGCCGTCGCAGTCGTTGTCGATGCCATCGCAGATCTCGGCGATGGCGGGGTTGACTGCATCGTCGGCGTCGTCGCAGTCGATGTCTTCGGTGAAGCCGTCCTTGTCGTCGTCTGCCAGCGGCTCCGGGAAGAGTATGTCGCAGCCGGAGCCGAGCAGCAGGGCCAGGGCGGGGAGCAGGGTGAGCATGGTGCGCATGGTGGCCTCCCGAATCAACGCGCGTAGACGAGCATGCGGTTCTCGCCGCTGCCCGCGCTGCCGGTGTTCAACTGCAGGGCCTCGCCGAAGCCCACCGAGTCGGACTCGACACGGTCATCGGTGGCCTGTGGCCCCATGCCGCCGGAGCTGGCCGGGTCGTCGAAGGGGCAGCCGGAGTTGCCGATGGTGCTCCAGGCGGGGCCGTGGCTGTGGTCGTTGCAGTCGGTGCAGGAGCAGGTGGTGGTGCCGTCGTGGTCGGCGGCGTTGAAGTACAGGCGGGTCTCGCACAGGTCGTGGAAGGCCCCGATGCTGCCGTCGGTCAACTCGAAGCCCGAGTCGGCGGCCCAGCAGTAGGAGGAGCCGTACCAGCCCACGATGCTGCCCAGGTCTTCGGTGCCATCGCCCACGCCGTCGTACTGGGCCCAGTCCCCGGAGGGCTCGTGCAGGAAGAGCAGGTCGCTGCAGGGCACCTGGTGCAGGGCAGGGGACTTGAAGTCGCTCTCCAGCTCTTCCACGTCGCCGAAGCTGGTCTCGTCGCTGTCCCAGTAGTGGCGGTCGTACCAGGTCCAGCTGTCCTGGCCGTCGTCGGAGACCACCGCCACCAGGGTCCAGCCGCCCCCATCGGTGCTCATCTCGCAGGAGGCCTGGTAGGGGGAGCCTCCCTCGGGATCGAGCCAGTACAGGCCGTCGCCAGCGGTGGGCAGCACGTCGATGACCGCGGCGCAGGAATCGGCCGGGCAGTCGCGCTCGGTGCCGGGCGGGCAGATGGTGACCGAGTCAGCGTGGCTGGGGCCGTCCACCTCGCCGTCGTTGGGGGTGACGGTGCACTGCCAGATCTCGCTGGAGCTGGTGTGGTCGGCCAGGACGGTGTCGCCGCTGAGCGCGGTGGTGGTGGTGCTGGAGAACTCCGCGCCGTCCACGGTCCAGTCGAAGCTGTGATCGATGCTGTCGAGATCCGTGTCGGCCGCGGCGATCTCCACCGAGCAGAGCAGGTCGTCGCTCTCGGCGGGATCGGCGGGGCTGATGGCCACCTCGGGGGCCTCGGGGGTGGTGTTCAGCACCTCGAGGCTGCTGGAGAGCACGGCGCTGCCGTCGTCATCGCCATCGTTGGGGGTGACGGTGACGGCCACGGACTCGTGCTTGGAGAAGAAGCTGTCGCCGTCGAGGCTGGCGCCGGTCTCGGACACCAGCACCCCGTCCACCGTCCAGTCATAGCTGTAGCTGACGCTGTCGTCGTCCACGTCGCTGGAGACCACTGCGACGCTGATGACATCGTCGGTGAGGGGATCGCCGGGGGAGAGCGAGACGCCGCTGATGATGGGGGCGGTGTTCACGGCGGTGGCCGTCTCGCTGGTGGCAGAGGCGCCGGTGTCGGCGTCGTCGGCGGGGGTGACCACCACGTAGATGGACTCGCCCTTGGAGAAGCTGTCGCCGGAGAGGCTGGCGTCGGCGCCCACGGCCGAGCCCTCCACGTACCAGGCGTAGCTCACAGTGACCGCGTCGCCGTCGTCGTCGTTGGTGCCCAGCGCCAGGGAGATGGTGTCGTCGGTGGCGGGAGAGGTGGTGGAGAGCACCAGGGCGGTGACCTCCGGCGCGGTGTTGAGCACCTCGGCGCTGCCGGACTCCACCGGCTCGCCCTGGTCGTAGCCGTCCCAGGGGGTGGCGGTGCAGGCGATCTCTTCGCCGCGGTTGAAGCTGCCGCCGTCGATGCTCCCGCCGGTGGCGGCCACCACCGCGCCAGCGACGGTCCAGCTGTACAGGTGCTGCTCGGCGTCGTTGTCGGCGTCGGCCCAGCCGGTGACCACGCAGCTGACGGTGGTGGCCTCGTAGATCTCGCTGGGATCGAGGCTGGCTTCCTTGATGGTGGGAGCGGCGTTGGAGATGGTGAGCTGGTTGGAGGCCATGGGAGTGCTGTCCACGAAGCCGTCGTTGGCGGTGACCTCGACCACCACCCGCTCGCCGCGGGAGAACAGCGTGGACGCCAGGGTGGCGTCCTCACTCTCCTGCACCACGGCGTCGTCCACCGACCAGGAGTAGCTCAGGGTCAGCTCGTCGTCGTCGTTGTCGCTGGCGTAGACTGTGGCGCTCAGGGTGTCGTGGCGGGTGGCCGGATCCGGACCCAGCTCCACCAGCGAGACCACGGGCGCCTGGTTGGCCACGTCCACCGATGCCGTGGCCGGCTCGCCGTCGTCGAAGCCGTCGTTGGGGATGGCGGTGACCACCCAGCGGTCGCCCCGGGAGGTCATGTCGGCGGGCAGCAGCTCTCCATCATGGGTGGTGTCGCTGCCTTCGAGGGCCCAGCTGTAGGACAGCTCCACCGGGTCGCCGTCGAGATCGTAGACCGAGGGCACCGGCGAGAGGTCGTCGGTGACCAGGGGCTCGGCGGGGCTGATGCCCACCTCGGCCACCGGCGGGGCGTTGACCACCGTGACCGCGGTCTCGTAGGTGGCGCCTTCGCCTTCGCCGTCCCAGGGCACAACGCTCACCTTCCAGGTGTCGCCGCGCGTGGTCTCCACCCAGGAGACCCAGGTGCCCTGGAGATCGGCGCGCACGTTGTCGTTCACATACCACTGGTAGCGGTAGGTGATCTGGTCGAAGTCCGCGTCCTCCGAAGGGATCGCGATCGTGCTCACCAGGTCGTCGGCGGTGGTGGGGTAGAAGGGATCCACCTCCACCAGGGGTGCCGAGGGCAGCGGGTTGTAGTTCGCCTCGCAGGCGACCAGGAGGAGCGCAGCGAAGGCGGTGCACGACGGCCTGGAGATCATGGAGCCTCCGGTGGAGGGAGGGGTAGCGGAGCGCGGGCGAGGTCCGCCCGAATCCGCGCGCACAGAGGAGCAATCTACCTCGCCGCGTGCGAGCCCGGGATGTAGATCCTGGGCGGCAGGCGGCGCCAGGCGGAAAAACCCTGTCTGGGGGCGAAATGGAGCAGGGCGGGGGTCCGATCGACGTCAGCCGCCGGGGCGAGGAGAGCAGTGAACCGGCGCCACATCCGCTGCGTCTGCTGGAGCTGAGGAGCGAGCTGGTAGGCTAGCCCGTGTTCTGAGAACACCCATGCCGCCTTCGCCTCGACGCCGACGCCTCCTGTTCACCACCGCCACCGTGGTGGCGGTGCTCCTGCTGCTGGAGGCGGCGGCCTGGGGGGTCGAGCTGGCGGTCACACCGGAGCGGCTCTACCCCGATCCCAGCCCCCTCGAGGAGCAGCAGGTCCGTGAGCTGAGCGCCCGGGCTCACGGTATGGCACAGCAGCCCTGGTCGGGAGAGGTGCGACTGGTGGAGGCGCCGGGTGCGCTGCGCTGGCGGCTGCCCCCGGGACAGCGCGACAGCTGGAACGGCCCCCGCGAGCGCACCAACTCCCTGGGGCTGCGCGGCGCAGAGCTGCCCCCCAGGCAGGCGGGTGAGCTGCGCCTGCTCTCCCTGGGGGACTCGTCGGTGTACGGCTTCGGGGTGCTGGAAGACGAGGTCTTCTCCCAGCTGGCGGCGGCCACGCTGGCGCAATCCCTGGTGGTGCCGGTCACCGGCGTGAACGGAGGCGTCCCGGGCTACGACTCGGGCCAGGCCCTGGCGCTGCTGCAGCAGCTGGGCGACAGGATCGATCCCGACGTCATCGTGGTGGCCTGCCTGTGGAGCGACCTGTACCCCCGGGGACCCGACGCGGTGGCTGCGGTGGCGGCGCTGGAAGAAGCCCGGGGGCCCCTGCGCCGGTTGGCCAGCTATCGGCTGCTGCGCCGCCTGCTCTCACCCCTGCTGCGCTCGCGCCACGTGCGCTACCTGCGCAGCATGGATCAGCTGGAGGCAGAGAGGAACAGCCGGGTCCCCGTGGCGAGCTACGCCGCCAACCTGGAGGCCATGGCCGCCTGGGCTCGACAGCGGCAGGTGCAGGTGGTCTACGTCATGCTGCCCGCACCGGTGGACCTCGAACAGGGCTCCCCCCCCGAGACCATCCAGGTCTACCGGGAGGCGCTGCGGCAGGTGGCCGCGGAGCAGGAGGCGCCGCTGGTAGACGGCCCGCTGATCTTCCGCCAGGCGGGCGCCAACCTGGGCTGCTTCGAGGACAACGTGCACCCGGCGGCTGCGGGGCACTACCTGCTGGCGCTGGGCCTGGTGGACGCACTGCAGGAGCTGGATCCCAGCCTGATCCAGGTTCCCGCAGCGCCCCCAGCTCAGCCAGAGTGATCAGCACCACCAGGGCGCGGACCTTCCAGGTCGAGCCTGTCGAACACGCGGCTGCTGCAGGCGCTCGCCGGAACCAGCGAGTCTCCATCGCCAGGTCGAAGCGACACGTCGCTGACGCGAATCTCTCCTTGCACGCTGGTGTTTCAGCCCTGGGACTGACGGCGGGCAGGAGCTCGGCGATCAGGCTGGTACCAGGCGGATCACCGGGGTATCAAGTATGTTCAAAGCCCGCTTCGAGGCGGCAGGTCAAGCCCTCGCGGAGCCCACCATGGCCGACGCAGCTCCCCCCCGCCGGATCCTCATTCGACTCCGCGGGCTCGTGCAGGGGGTGGGCTTCCGACCCTTCGTCTACCGCCTCGCCATGCAGAACGGGCTGGCGGGCCTGGTTCGCAACAGCTCCGCGGGGGTGGAGATCCAGGTGGAGGGCTCCCACCAGGCCGTGGACGCCATGCTGCACGCCCTGCGGCACGAGCTGCCGCCGCTGGCCCGGGTGGACGAGCTGCAGGTGGAACCTGCGGAGCCCAGTGGAGCCAGCGGCTTCACCATCGTCCCCAGCGAACAGCGCGCCGGAGGGGCCGCGTTGGTGAGCCCCGACGTGGCCACCTGTCCCGCCTGCCTGGCGGAGCTCGCTGACACAGCTGACCGAAGGCATGGCTACGCCTTCACCAACTGCACCGACTGCGGCCCCCGCTTCACCATCGTGGAGTCTGTGCCCTACGACCGGCCCCTGACCACCATGCGGGCATTCCCGCTCTGTCCTGACTGCCAGCGCGAGTACACCGACCCCATGGATCGGCGCTTCCACGCCGAGCCCAACGCCTGCCCGCGCTGTGGCCCACAGCTGGGCCTGCTCGATGCCGAGGGCAGGCCGCAGCGAGTGGACGATCCGCTGCGGGCCGCCCAGGATCTCCTGCTGCAGGGCCGCGTCCTGGCGGTGAAGGGGCTCGGGGGCTACCACCTGGCATGCCTGGCCACCGATCCCCAGGCCCTGTCCAGACTGCGGGAGCGCAAGCACCGGCCCCACAAGCCGCTGGCGGTCATGGCCCGCGATCTCGACGTGGTGCGCAGCTACTGTCGGGTCTCCCAGGCCGAGGCGGCAGAACTTGAGGGTGCGCGGCGTCCCATCCTGCTCCTGCGCCGGCGCGCCTTCGACGCCCCCCAGGCCGCGCGGCTGCCGGCCGAGGTGGCGCCTGGCCACGACAGCCTGGGCGTGATGCTGCCCTACACCCCGCTGCACCACCTGCTGCTGCAGCCCGATGCCCTCTCCCTGCTGGTCATGACCTCGGGCAACCGCTCCGGCGGCCCCATGGTGTCCGACGATCTCGAGGCGCGCCGGGTGCTGGCGGGCATCGCCGACGCCTTCCTGGTGCACGATCGGCCCATCGCCAACCGCTGCGACGACTCGGTGGGCTTCGTGGAAGGCGAGCGCACCGTGCTCATCAGGCGCTCCCGGGGCTGGGTCCCGCTGCCGGTGGAGCTGCCCGCGGAGGTGCCACCCACCCTGGCGCTGGGGGCCATGCTCAACAACGCCTTCACCCTGGCCGAGGGCCGCCAGGCCTTCGCCTCCCAGCACGTGGGGGACACCGACGACCAGGACGTGCTGGAGTTCCTCGAAGAGGCCGTGGCGGGCCTGCAGCGCTGGCTGGGGCTGCAGCCCCGGGTCATCGCCCACGACCTGCACCCCGACATGTTCACCACCCACCTGGCGCGGCGGCTGGCCGCCCAGTGGGGCCCCCAGGTGCAGCGGGTGGCCGTGCAGCACCACCACGCCCACCTGGTCACCGCCATGGCGGCCGCTGGGCGCAGCGAGCCCACCACCGGCCTGGTGCTGGACGGCACGGGCTTCGGGCCCGATGGCAGCATCTGGGGTGGCGAGATCCTGGTGGGTGGAGCGGGCGGCGCCCAGCGGGCGGGTCAGCTGCGGTCCCTGCCGCTGCCCGGGGGCGAAGCGGCGGTGCGTCGTCCCCTGCGCGTCGCCCTGGCCTGGCTGCACGCCCTGGTGCCCGAGTCCGCCGAGCTGCCCCTGCAGCTCTGGGAGCGCGCCGAACCCGGGGAGCTCGACGTGGTGCGACGCATGGTGGACCGGGGCTTCAACAGCCCGCCCACCTCCAGCGCCGGGCGCCTGTTCGACGCTGTGGCTGCCCTGCTGGGGGTGCGCGACCAGGTGTCCTACGAGGGCCAGGCCGCCATGGAGCTGGAGCAGCTGGCCCTGGCTGGCGATCCCGGTCGCGCGGTGCTCAAGCTCGACCTGCGCGAAGAGGCGGGGCGGCTGGTGCTGGATCCTCGCCCGCTGCTGCGCGGACTCGCGGCCTGCATGCACCTGGGCCTGCCCCGCGAAGACCTGGCCCTGGCCTTCCACGAAGCCCTCGCGCGCGCCCTGGTGCTGAGCGCGGTCAGGATCCATGCCCAAGGTGGCCCTCGCCACGTGGCGCTTTGTGGGGGTGTTTTCCACAACAGGATACTCGCGCGGGCCTGCATCGATGGCCTGCTGGAGGCCGGCCTCGAGCCCCTGCCTCCGGGCAGCTTCCCCGTGGGCGACGGGGGCCTGTCCCTGGGCCAGGTGCTCATCGCCGCAGCCCGCCTCGCTGGTGAACCCGCAACCGTGACATGGGAGTGAGACATGTGCCTGGCAGTCCCTGGAAAACTGGTGGAGCTCGAAGGAGCCCTGGCCCGCGTCGACTTCGGCGGCGTGCAGCGCCAGATCTACATGGACCTGCTGCCCGATGCGCAGCTGGGTGACTGGGTGCTGGCCCACGCCGGCTTCGCCATCCAGCAGCTGGACGAGCAGGAGGCCCGGGAGACCCTGGCCCTGCTGCAGGAGTGGGCCGAGTTCGAGGCCGAGAACGTCCTGGGGCCCACCCCCAAGGCCGAAGCTGATGGAGGCGACGATGCCGACCCCAGCTGAACAACGTGCCCGGGCCGAGGCCCTGTACACCCGCATCGAGGCCGCCTGCGAGCGACCTCTCGCGCTCATGGAGGTCTGCGGTACCCACACCATGGCCATCGGCCGCCACGGGCTGCGCACGCGCATGCCCGCGGAGCTGCGCCTCATCTCGGGCCCCGGCTGCCCGGTGTGCGTCACCCCCGGCGCCGACGTGGACCGCGCCATCGCCATGGCCCAGGAGCCCGGTGTGGTGCTGGCCACCTTCGGCGATCTGCTCAAGGTCCCCGGCTCGCAAGAGAGCCTGGCCCAGGCGCGCAGCCACGGCGCTCGGGTCAAGGTGGTCTACTCCGCCATGGACGCCCTGGAAGCGGCCCGGGCCGATCCCGCCACCACCTGGGTCTTCGCGGGCATCGGCTTCGAGACCACCATACCCACCATCGCGGCCACCATGCTGCGGGCGAAGCTGCAGGGGGTGCAGAACTTCTGTGTCTTGCCGAGCTTCAAGGTGGTGCCGGCTGCCATGGGGGCCCTGGTCACCGGGGGTGCCGCGAAGATCGACGGCTTCATCTGCCCCGGGCACGTCAGCGCCATCATCGGCCTGGAGCCCTACGGCTTCCTGGCCAGCGAGCACGGTGTGCCCTGCGCCATCACCGGCTTCGAGGCGCTGGACATCCTCGAAGGCGTGGCCATGCTGGCTGAGCAGGTGCAGCAGGGCCGGGCCGAGGTGGAGAACCAGTACCACCGGGCGGTGCCGCCGGCTGGAAACCCTGCCGCCATGGAGCTGGTCTACCGTGTGCTGCAGCCCTGCGACGCCGAGTGGCGCGGCATCGGGGTCATCCCGGGCACCGGGCTCGAGCCCGCTCCGGACTTCTCGGGGCTCGACGCCCGGCTGCGGGTCCCGGTGGAGATCCCCGACGCCCCCGACCTGCCCGCCGGCTGCTCCTGCGGCGCGGTGATGCAGGGGCTGATGATCCCGCCCGAGTGTCCTCTCTTCGGCGAGGGCTGCACGCCGGCTCGCGCAATCGGCCCCTGCATGGTGTCCAGCGAAGGCGCCTGCGCCGCCTGGTTCAAGTACGGAGGTGCCTGATGTCCACCCGCATCCAGCTCGACCATGGCGAAGGCGGCGCCGCCTCGGCCCGCCTGGTCAGCCAGGTCTTCCTCTCCAGGCTGGGCAGCCCCGAGGTGCTCGAGGACGCCGCCTGCGTCGAGGGCGCCGGTCGCCTGGCCATCACCACCGACAGCTTCGTGGTGCGCCCCCGCTTCTTCCCCGGGGGTGATCTGGGCAAGCTGGCGGTGTGCGGCACGGTCAACGACCTGGCGGTCATGGGCGCCACGCCCCGCTACCTCACCGCTGGCTTCATCCTCGAAGAGGGCCTGCCCCTCGAAGACCTGGAGCGCCTGGTCAGCTCCATGGCCGCGACCGCCGCCGAGGCCGGCGTCACGGTGGTGGCGGGCGACACCAAGGTGGTGGGCCGCGGTGAGCTGGATGGGGTCTTCGTCAACACCAGCGGCGTGGGCTTCCTGCCCCCCGGCCGGGCGCTCTCGGCGGGGGCCTGCCAGCCGGGCGACGCGGTGCTGGTCTCGGGTCCCATCGGGGATCACGGCACCGCGGTCATGGTGGCCCGCGAAGGCTTCGGGATCGAGGGCGAGCTGCTCTCCGACTGCCAGCCCCTGGCCGACCTGGCTGCCGAGCTGCTGCAGGCGGCCCCCGGGCTGCGCTGCATGCGGGATCCAACCCGCGGCGGTATGGCCACCGCCCTCATCGAGATCTGCGAGGCGTCCGGGGTGGACATCCAGCTGGACGAGGCCAACATCCCCGTCCGGCGCCAGGTGCGCGCCGCCACGGATCTGCTGGGGCTGGATCCCCTGTTCGTGGCCTGCGAAGGCCGTCTGCTGGCGGTGGTCCCGGGCCACCAGGCCCAGGCCGCCCTGGACTGCGTGCGGGCCCACCCCCGCGGCCAGGGTGCGGCCGTGGTGGGCCAGGTGGTGACCGGTTCTGGTCGCCTCAGCCTGCACACCGCCATGGGAGGCCGCCGACCCCTGGTGTCCCTCGAGGGCGCTCAGCTGCCCCGCATCTGCTAGGAGCCTGTAAGGCGTACCGAATCTACTGCGGCCCACGATCCACACCTCTTGACGCGCCCTTCGCGGCGCCGCTGACATCAACATGTTGAAAACATGCCTTCTCCCAGCAGCACCACGCAGGGCGCCCCCTGAGGCGCGCCTCGCGGCCCTCGCTACGATTCGGCACCGGCGGCACGGATCCCTGCGTTCGCACGGCCCGTGCCACCTACGCCCTACAGGCTCGTAGGAGCCCCCGTGCACGAGGCCGCCATCGCCCAGGGCATCATCGACGAGGTGCTACGTCTGCGGGACGAGGGCGCCTGGTCGGGGCGCCTGGTGCGCATCAACCTGCGCGTCGGCAAGCTCACGGCCACGGTCCCCGACTACCTGTCCTTCTGCTTCCAGGCCCTGAGCAGCGAGGGCCCCCTGGCCGGCGTGGAGCTGGCCTGGGAACACGTGCCCGTGGCGGGGCAGTGCAAGGGCTGCGGCCAGAGCAGCGAGTTCTCGGACATCGGTTTCCTCTGCCCATCATGCGGCTCCTTCCAGGTGGAGATCACCCAGGGAAGGGAGCTGCTCATCGACTCCCTCGAGGTGGATGATGACGACTGAAAGCACGCGGCGCGTGGGCGTCGTGACCAACATCCTGGCCGCCAACGATCGCGTGGCCGACGAAAACCGGCGCGCCTTCGCCCAGCGGGGCCTGTGCGTTATCAACCTGATCTCCAGCCCCGGTGCGGGCAAGACCACCCTGCTGGAGCACAGCCTGCCCCGGCTGGCGGAGCTGGGGATCAAGGCCGCGGTCATCGTGGGCGACATCGCCACCACCCGCGACGCGGATCGCCTGGCCGTGCACGAGGTGCCCGTGGTGCAGATCACCACCGAGTCCTTCGGCGGCTCCTGCCACCTCGAAGCCAGCACCATCCGCATGGCCATGGACCAGCTGGAGCTGGAGGGCATCGACCTGTTGTTCGTGGAGAACATCGGCAACCTGGTCTGCCCGGCGGAGTTCGATCTGGGCGAGCTGGCCAAGGTGGCGCTGCTGTCGGTCACCGAGGGCGAGGACAAGCCCCTCAAGTACCCGCTGGCCTTCCAGGTCTCCGACCTGGCGCTGGTCACCAAGCTGGACCTGGTGCCCTACCTGCGCTTCGACCTGGAGGCGCTGCGCGCCAACATGGCCAGGGTGAATCCCCGCCTGCCGCGCCTGGAGCTGAGCGCCCAGGAGGGCAGCGCCATGGACCAGTGGATGGGCTGGCTCCAGCAGCGGCTGGCGCAGGCCAGGCGGTAGCCGGGTCCACAGAAAGACCGGAACGCCGGCGCCGGGATCCTCTGGCGGCGGCAGGGTGCGATACCGTCCATGGACTCTCTGCCGGATATCCGGCGGTCCCGCGCGCTCAGGAGACGCCATGACCCGCACAGCTCTCAGCCTCGCCCTCGCCCTCTCGCTGTCCCTCGCCATCGGCTGCGGCGAAGATGAGCCCAAGGACAGCGCCCCCGAGGGAGACACCGACACCGACACCGACACCGACAGCGACAGCGACGCGGACTCCGACACCGACGCTGACTCCGACGCCGACACCGACGCCGATGCCGACGCCGACACGGACGCCGACACGGACACCGGGCCGCCGCAGCACGACCAGGACATCCAGCCCCTCTGGGATGACGACTGCACCGGCTGCCATGGATCGGGCCACCCCTCCGCCGGGCTCGACCTGAGCGGCTCCGCCTACGACAGCCTCATCAACGTGGGCTCGGGCCAGGCGGACCTGGACCTGGTGGAACCCGGCGACGCCGACGCGAGCTACCTGTGGCACAAGCTCAACGGCACCCAGGAGGACGCTGGGGGCACGGGCGTGCAGATGCCGCGCGGCCTGTCACCGCTGTCCGAGAGCGACCTGAGCCTGATCGAGGAGTGGATCACGGGCGGCGCGATCAACTAGCCATAGCTCGCCGCCCCACCGGGGGCAGCTTGCGTTGGCCCATGGTGGGTTTCAGAGCTAGATAGGAGGCTCCACGCGCCCGCTGGGAGCCCGCGCACATGCTGAACATCGGTCTCAGCGAGATCCTCCTCATCGGAGCCCTGCTCCTGGTGGTGGTGGGTCCTGAGAAGCTCCCCAGGGTGCTGCGCTGGGTGGGCATGAACTACGCCAAGCTGCGCAGAGCGGCCAACGAGCTGCAGCACGCCTTCATGGACGAGGCCGATCTGGCCGAGCTGGGCCTGGACGAGCGCCCGCTGCGCCCCCCCCTGCGCAAGAAGGTCCCGGCGCGCAAGGCTCGCCAGAAGTCTGTGCTGCAGCAGCAGCAGGCCGAGGCCGAGGGCAGCGAACAAGACGAGCCAGATCCGGATGCCGAGGCCAGCACCGAAGATGTCGAGCCGGCTGAAGCCCCGGTCGCCACCGCCGAGCCGGATCCCGCCGAGCCTGAAGAAGGAGCGAGCTAGCCGTGGAGCCTTCTCTGGACGCGGACCAGCGCATGGGTTTCGAATCCAGCGCCATGCCCCTGATGTCGCACCTGCGCGAGCTGCGCAAGCGCCTGATCACCAGCATGGTGGCCATCGGGGTGGGCGTGGTGGCCTGCTTCTTCTTCGCCCCCGACATCTGGAAGGTGCTGGTGGCGCCCATGAACGACGCGCTGGTGGCCAACAACGCCGGCACCATGGCCATCCTGGCCCCCCTCGAGGGCGTGGTCACCTACCTCAAGGTGGCGGTGGTCTCCGGGGTCTTCCTGGCCTTGCCCGTCATCGCCTGGCAGATCTGGTCCTTCGTGGGTCCCGGCCTGTACGCCAAGGAAAAGACGATGATCCTCCCAATGGTCATCGCCTCCACCTCGCTCTTCGCGGGGGGAGCTGCCTTCGGCTACTTCGTCATCTTCAAGTACGCCTTCGCCTTCTTCCTGTCCGTCACCGCAGGTACGGCCGAAGCCGTCATGTCCATGGAGGCCTACCTCAAGACCGCCACGCGCCTGCTGGCGGCCTTCGGGCTCTCCTTCCAGCTGCCGGTGGTCACCTTCTTCCTGGCGCGCATCGGCATGATCGACGCCAAGGACATGCTGCGCGGCTTCAAGATCGCGGTGGTGGTCATCTTCGTGGTGGCGGCGGTCATCACCCCGCCCGACATCCTCACCCAGTCCCTCATGGCCGTGCCGCTCATCCTGCTCTACGGCATCGGCATCTTCATCGCCTGGCTGGTGAGCACCAAGCAGCGGGACTGATCACTCGGGGATCATGGCCCTGATGGCCTCGGGGCGGGCTGCGATCCAGGCGCGCATGCAGTCGGCCTCGGCCTCGAAGCTGTCGTCGCTGTAGTAGGCGCGCTCGTCGCTGTAGACCGCCAGCCGGATGCGCTCGTAGCCGTCGATGTCGTAGCTGGCGCCGTCATAGTAGCAGGTCGCCACGATGTCGAGGTAGCCGTCTCGAGCACTGCACCGAAGCCGCCGTAGCCCGGCAGGGTGGTGTGGTCGTCGGAGGAGTCTGTGGACAGTTCGTCGTCGGAGCCCCACGGGATCAGCGAGCTCGTGGAGTCGTCGGTGTCGCAGCAGCGGGGCAGGACGAGTTCGGGCCAGCCGTCCACGTCGGGATCGCCGATGCCGGCGTCGATGGCGGCCCCAGCGTCACCCGCTCCAGCCGCCGGTGCTGGCGGACGCTGGGCCCGCACCGCCGGCGCTCGCTGGAGCTCTGGATGGAGTCGAAGGGGCGCTGGCTACACCTCGAGTTGCTCGGAGCGCTGCGGATTCAGCCCAGCGCTATCACCAGCACGATGGCGGTGGCCAGCAGCCCCAGGCCCAGCGCCGCGGCGCAGCCGCAGCCGATGATGAGCTTGGTCTTGTTGCTCCTGGTCTGCTCCTCGACGGGCTCTTCGTCCGGCTGTGGGTCGGGCAATACCTCGTTGTTCAACCAGTATGTGAGGGGGGTGAAGGTGCCACACTCGCCGCAGGGCACCCCGGCTGCGGCGTGCCCTGTGTCGGGGTACAGCCGGTTCTTGCAGCTGGGGCAGAGCACGCCCAGCTCAAAGCGCTCCACCAGGGCCTGGGTCTTGTTGGCCCGCACCCAGGCATGCCAGGCGCTCATGGCCTGGATTTCTGCCCGGTAGTCATCCAGGAACTGGGGCCTCTCGCAGGCCGGGCAGGGCAGGTCTTCCATGGGATCGGTGCCCTCGGTGTAGGGCACTCCGAAAGCACCGCAGTCCTGGCAAGGCAGGTCCAGGTCGGCCCGGTTCTCGTCGCGGAAGCGCGACAGTAGAGCGTGCACCGTGGCGTAGTCTTCGCCGGGCTGGTGGCAGCCGCAGCGGGAGCAGGTGACGCTGTCTTCCAGTACGGGGCCGATCTCGACCGCGGTGTGGCGGCAGCGGAGGCAGGGAAAGGTGTATGGCTCGGTCATGAGCTCTCATCGCACGCTCGGTGCTGGCGGGCAAGCGCCTGCCAGGGCCGCTCGACAGCCACCAGGATGATCGAACCTGCCGCAACCCCGGATGCGGCAGGCGGCGGAGCTGGGGGCTGCCGGGTGACCTCGCTGGAGGTCGTTGCCTCGCGCCACTGATGTTGGTGGCGAACCTGGAACGGGCGCGGGGCGCTCGAGGCGCATCACATCGTGCTCCGCAACCAGGGGGGCTCTGGCGATGTCGACGAAAGCGGCGTCACCGTCTGCAGGGGCTGCCACCTGCGGTCGATCCACAAGGGGATCGTCAAAGTGGAGCGGCGCGGCCGCGCGCTGGTATGGCGCTACCCCGAGCGGGTGGTGGTGGCGCTTTGAAGCTGTCGCGGCGGGCTCAGGTGGGGCAGCAGGGCTTGTCTCAGGGCGGCGGGACTCTCGATGTCTGCCAGCTCGGCCAGGCTGCCCACGAAGTCGCGGTGGGTGCGGCCGCGGCGGTAGTCGGGTTCCCGGGGAGGATGGGGCAGGTAGCGCTCCATCAGCTCGATGCGCGGGTCCACGAGCAGGGTGGTGGTGTAGTACACCAGGTCGCGGGCGCGGTGCATGCTGGCGCCGCCCAGCTTGCGGTCGCCCAGGGCCAGGTCGCTGATGCCGGCGCAGCGCAGGCCCCCCACCCCGGCGCGCTCCAGGCTGGCCAGCAGCCAGGCGTTGAGCTGGCGCCACAGCTTGGGGATCTGCCCGAAGCCGGGCACAGGCAGCACGGCGGAGAGCACCAGGTTGCCTGGATCCAGGATCACGGTGCAGCCCCCGCCGCGGCGGCGCAGGACAGGCAGGTCATCGGCCCGGCAGCGCTCCAGGTGGAGCTCGCGCGAAGCCTCGGACGATCGACCCAGCACCGCGCAGGGCTCGGCCACCTGCCTGAGCTCCAGGCGGGGCAGGCCGTCGGCGCGCACAGCGCAGATCAGCGGCTCGTCGGGGGCGTAGGGGGGGAAGGGCATCGCGGCAGCCCTATGCCCTCAGCGGGGCAGGTGCACCTGGACACCCGCGGCCACCTCGGCGGCCTCCATGATGGCCTCAGACAGCGTGGGGTGTGGGTGGATGGTCACCATCAGGTCTTCCAGGGTGGCGCCCATCTCGATGGCGAGCACGCCCTCGGCGATCAGCTCCGAGGCCCAGGGTCCCACCATGCCGACACCGAGCACCAGGCCCGTGTCAGGGTCCGCGATGATCTTCACCAGGCCCTCGCTGCGGCCGAGGGTGCGAGCGCGGCCCAGGGCGCGCAGGGGGAAGCGGCCCACGTCCACGGCGAGGCCCGTCTCCCGAGCCTCTGCCTCGGTGATCCCTGCCCAGGCGATCTCCGGATCGGTGAACACCACGGCGGGTATCGCCCGGTTGTCGAAGGCCGAGGCCTGCCCGGCCAGGGCTTCGGCGGCTACCTTGGCCTCGCGGGTGGCCTTGTGGGCCAGCATTGGCCCGGGCACGGCGTCGCCGATGGCCCAGATGTGGGGCTGACAGCTGCGGCCCTGCTCGTCCACGGGGATGTGGCCCTGGGCGTCCAGCTGGATGCTCGTCCCTTCCAGGCCCAGGTCATCGGTGTTGGGGACACGGCCCACCGAGACGAGCACCTGGTCGGCTTCGATCTGCTCGCGGCCACCCGGGCGCTCCAGGTCCAGCACGAAGCCTCCCCCGCTGTGGCGCATGGCCACCACCCTGGAGTCGGCCTGGATCTCGTCGAGCTGTCCGCGCGCGCGCTCGACCATCACCTGCACCAGGTCCGGGTCGGCGCCCGTGAGCAGGCGCGGCTCGAACTCCACCACCGTCACCAAGGACCCCAGCCCGGCGTACACCAGGCCCAGCTCCAGCCCGATGTAGCCTCCGCCCACCACCACCAGGCGCTCGGGCAGATCGGGCAGGGCCAGGGCCTCGGTGGAGCTCCACACAGGCAGGCCCTCGGCCATGGCCAGCCTGCGGGGTCGAGAGCCGGTGGCGATGATGCAGTCGCGGAAGTCGACCTCCGACGCCTCGCCGCCCTCCAGGGCGAGCGAGCGGGGGCCGCTGAGCCGGGCGCGAGCCTGGACGCGGTCGATGCCGCGCGCAGCGATCAGCTGGTCGATTCCCCGGGTCAAGCCTGCCACCACCTCGTCGGTGTGGGCCCGCAGCTGCACGGGGTCGATGCGCACGTTGTCGAAGCCCACCCCGAAGCGGCGGCCATCGCGCACCGCCGTGGTGAGCTCCACCGCGTTGATCAGGGTCTTGCTGGGAATGCAGCCCTCCAGCAGGCACACCCCGCCCAGCCGCTCGCGCTCGTCGATCAGGGTCACCTCACGGCCCAGATCCGCGGCCCGCAGCGCGGCCACGTAGCCGCCGGGGCCTCCGCCGATGATCACCAGGTCCGCCTCCTGACGCAGGCTGCCCATCACCATGTCAGGTCTCGATCAGGAGGGTGGCGGGGTCCTCCAGGCGCTGGATGAGCCGGGTGACGAAGCGCGCCGCCTGGGCGCCGTCGGCCACGCGGTGGTCGAAGCTCAGGGTCAGGGGCAGGATCTTGCGGATGGCGATCTCGCCCTCGTGCACCACCGGCTTCTCCTGCACCATGGCCATGCCCAGGATGGCCACCTCCGGGTAGTTGATGGTGGGCACCACCGCCGTACCCCCCAGCGGGCCGATGTTGGTGATGGTGAACGTGCCTCCGCGAAGCTGGTGCGCGGCGATGTCGCCGTCTCGGGCCTGGGAAGCCAGCGTCGCCGTCTCGCGGGCCAGCTCCAGCACGCTCATGTGCTCTGCGCCGTGCAGCACCGGCACCACCAGTCCTCGCTCGGTGTCGGCGGCGAAGCCCAGGTTCACGTAGCGCTTGAGCACGATCTGTTGGGCCACGTGGTCCAGGCTGGCGTTGAACTCCGGGGTCTCGCGCAGCCCGCGGGCGATGGCGCGCATGACAAATGACAGCAGGCTGATGCGCACTCCGTGGCGCCCTTCGATGCCGGCTCGCCGGCCCAGCCGCAGCGCCTCCAGTTCGGTGACGTCGGCCTCGTCCATGTGGGCCACGTGGGGCGCCAGGATCATGGACGTGACCATCTTGCGCGCCACCTTGCGGCGGATGGAGCGCAGGGGAACCCGCTCCACGGGGCCAACGAACTCGGGCAGGGGCTCCACCTGCAGGAAGGGGATGCCCAGCACAGGAGCGGCCGCTGGTGGCGCTGCCGCGGCCGGCACAGGAGGCGGCTCCGCCGGGCCGGCGACGGAGGCGCGCACGTCCGCGTCGAGCACGCGCCCCGCCGGGCCACTGCCGGGCACTCGCTGGATGTCCACGCCGAGCTCCCTGGCGAGCCGCCGCGTGGCCGGGGCGGCGGGCGCTCGGCTGCGCGGTGGAGAAGAGGGGGGAGCCCCAACCCCTGCCTCCACCGAGTATCGCGCTATTGCCTCGGTTTCTGCCGTTTTCGGCGCGGCCTTTCGGGGCTCCCCCGATACCTGAATGACACAGAGGATTGCGCCAGTGTGGACGATTCCGCCCACCTCGCCTGTAATGCTCACCACGAGACCGCCCACGGGGCAAGGAATCGTGACCGCCGCCTTGTCGGTCTCGATCTCCACCAGGGGGTCGTCTTCCCGGATCTCGTCCCCGGGGGCCACGTGCCACTTGAGCACCTCACCCTCGTGGATGCCCTCGCCCAGGTCTGGGAGCTTGAACTCGAACGCCCGCATGCCTGCCTCCCGCGCCGCCATCAGAAGTCCAGGGTCTCGGTGATGCCAGCCAAGACCCGCTCGGGGGTGGGCATGAAGGCGGGCTCCCTGGCGAAGTAGGGCGTGATCACGTCGAACCCGGTGACGCGCTTCACGGGCGCCTCGAGCCACAGCAGCACCCGGTCGTTGAGCTGGGCGATGATCTCCGAAGCCAGGCCCAGGTTGCGAGGGGCTTCCTGGACCACCACGCAGCGCCCGGTCTTTCGCACCGAGGCTGTGATGGTCTGCACGTCCAGGGGCGAGATGCTCAGCAGATCGATGATCTCCACCGAAGCGCCGCGGCTCTGCTCGATTCGCCGCACCGCCTCCAGGCTGGTGCGCATCATGGCGCCCCAGGAGATCAGGGTGAGCTCAGCGCCGGTCTGCACCAGCTGGGCCTTACCGATGGGCAGGGTCTCCTCGGCTTCGGGCACCTCCTCCTTGAAGGCCCGGTAGGAGCGCTTGGGCTCCATGAACACTACCGGGTCCGGATCGCGGATAGCGGACAGCAGCAGCGCTCGCGCGTTGCGCGGTCCCGAGGGGATGAGCACCTTGAGGCCTGGCAGGTGCGCGTAGGTGGCCTCGCGGCTCTCCGAGTGATGCTCCAGCGCGCGCACTCCCCCGCCGTAGGGCATGCGCATGACCAGGGGTACGCTGCGCTGACCCTGGGTGCGGCTGCGGTAGCGCGAGGCGTTGCCTTCGAGCTGGGGGATCGACAGGTACGAAAAACCGGAGAACTGCATCTCCGCCACCGGACGCAGACCGGCGATGGCCATTCCCATCGCGGTGCCGATGATGCCCGACTCAGCCAGCGGGGTGTCCAGCACCCGTTGATCGCCGAAGTGATCCAGCAGCCCGGCCGTGACCCGAAAGACCCCCTCGTCGCGCCCCACGTCCTCGCCCATGACGATGACATCGGGATCCCGCTCCATCTCCTGGCGTAGCGCCAGGTTGATGGCCTGCACCATGTTCATGCGCGCCATCGTTCAGCCCTCCTCGTCCGCGGAGGCGTGGGCCAGGTACTCCTGGCGCTGCTCCTCGATCGCGGTGTGGCTGGTTCCGAAGACGTGATCGAAAGGAAGCTCGCCTGTGAAGGGCGGCGTGTCCTCCATCGCGCGCACCGCCGCAGCCACCACCTCGCTCGCCTCTTCCTGCAGCGCCTCCCAGCCCTCGGTATCCAGCAGTCCCCTGTTCTCCAGGTAGCGCTGGAAGCGGGTGAGGGGCTCGCGGGCCCACCAGGTCTGCTCTTCGTCCTCGCTGCGGTACTTTCGCGGGTCGTCGGCGGTGGTGTGCACCCCCAGCCGGTAGGTGACCGCCTCGATGAGGCTCGGCCCGTCTCCCTCCCGGGCGCGTTGCAGGGCCTGCCGTGTGGCTCGGTAGACCGCCAGCACGTCGTTGCCGTCCACCTGCAGGCCCGGGATGCCCGCCGAGATGGCCTTCTGCGCGAGCGATGCGGCTCTTGTCTGCGCAGCGCGGGGCATGGAGATGGCCCACTGGTTGTTCTGGATCACGAAGACCACCGGCACGTTCCACACCCCGGCGAAGTTGAGCGCCTCGTAGAAGTCGCCCTCAGAGGTGCCCCCGTCGCCGATGAAGCTGAGCACCGCGGTGTCGCTCTCGCCCTTGTGGCGCAGGCCCCAGGCCAGGCCCACCGCGTGCAGGGTGCTCGACGCCACCACGATGGCGGAGGGCAGGATCCGGCAGCCCTCGGGGACCAGGTTTCCCTCCTCCCAGCCGTTGTACAGGCGCAGGTAGCTCTCCAGCGAATAGCCACGCTCCAGGAGCGCCCCCATGTCGCGGAAGGCGGGCACGAGCCAGTCCTGGTCCGCCATCGCGGCCGCGGCCCCCACAGAGGCGGCCTCTTGTCCGATGCCGGGGGGAAAGGTGCCCAGTCGACCCTGCCGCTGCAGCTTGAACATGCGCTCGTCGGCGGCACGGGACAGCAGCATGGAGCGCGCCAGCGCAAGGAGCGTGGCGTC
This sequence comes from uncultured Enterobacterales bacterium, assembly GCA_964512185.1. GTDB lineage: Bacteria > Myxococcota_A > UBA796 > UBA796 > JAFGLY01 > CAZEJJ01. The sequence continues at coordinate 88,997 of CAZEJJ010000004.1, forward strand.
GTCGAGGCCAGGGTCCACATCGGGGTCCACTCGACCTTCCTCATCGAGCACGCCGAGGCGTCGCACATGGAAGCTCTGGATGGTCTCCAGCGGCATGGGTGCTCCGGTTGTCTCTGCAGGTACAGCAGGCAGCGCAGTGTGCTGAAACATGCGCGCGCCCGCGGATGCATCAAGCCAGCTCTGCTATTGCAGAGCGCGCTTTCCACAGGCCTGTAGGCGAGGCTACCGCGCTCCTCGGCTCACAGCAGGCGGCAGGACCCTGGATCCAGTGCGATCCAGCAGATCGCCGTCGCAGCGCGCCCTGCTCGCAGCGCCGACTTCGACATATCGGTGACCTGCCTCCACCCGGCACTGCTGCGCAGAACACGCTGCACCTGGCGCCTGCTGGCCCGCGCTGCGATCCGGGTCGGCCGCCATGCGGCGGCCTGCTCTGTCGCCTGCTGTCCCACTGGCGCCGCGAGGCTTCACAGGGCAGCGCACCGGGCGCTCTGTCGAGGTCAGGCGGCTGCCGTGGGCTGAGCCCGTATGCGAACCCGCGCGAGTGAGGTGCGCTACCGGAAGCTCGGCGGCTCGCGCACAGCGGCGCCGTGGGACCTATCTTTTGTGCGCCTTCAACCGCGAGCGTTGGCCCATGGCGCTGGATCCCGGCGAGCTGCGCGCATACCAGATGCTGGGCATCCAGCCCGTGGCGGCGGCCGACATCCAGGCCACGGTGGCGGCCCTGGTCTTCCATGCTGGCACCAACCTGCCCGACGACGCCCTGCGGGCGCTGCGCTTCGGGCTGGAGATGGAGACCTCCCAGCGGGGTCGGGCCATCTATCGCCAGCTGCTGGAGAACGCCGCTGGCGCCTCGGCGGCTGGCCGACCCAGCTGCCAGGACACCGGCCAGGCCGTCGTCTTCGCGGACCTGGGGCAGGACGTGCACGTTCTCGGGGGCAGCCTGGAAGACGCGGTGAACAGCGGCGTGGCCGAGGGCTACGCCAGCTTCCGCAAGAGCATCGTGCGCGACGCGCTCTTCGATCGCAGCAACACCCGCGACAACACGCCGGCCATCGTGCACCTGCGCCAGGTCCCCGGGCGCACCCTGACGCTGGCGCTGGCGGAGAAGGGCTACGGATCCGAGAACAAGAGCCACATGGTCATGCACCCGGTGCCCAACGCCGGGATCGAGGCGCTGGTGGAGGTGGTGCGCGAGCAGATCTCCCGGGCCGGGGGGGGGGGGGGGGGGCCCCCCCGCGGGGGGGGTGGGGGGGGCGGGGGGCGGGGGGGCGCGAGCAGATCCCCCGGGCGGGGGCGGGCGCGCGCCCGCCCGGCGTCGTCTCGGTGGCGGTGGGGGGCAACTTCGAGACCGCGCCGCTGATGGCCAAGCGAGCCCTGCTGCAGCCCTTCGACATGGACGTGCTGCTGGCCCGACAGGAGGGCGAGCCCGAGACCCTGTCGGACCACGAGAAGCTCAGGATCCGGCTGCTCCGCGAGATCAACGCCCTGGGCATCGGGCCCCAGGGGCTGGGAGGCATCACCACGGTGCTGGACGTGAAGCTGAGCACCGCCGCCACCCACATCGCGGGGCTGCCCATCGCCATCAACGTCCAGTGCAACAAGATGCACCACTGGCAGGCTGTGCTCGACGGCTCGGGGCCAGTGACGGACTTTCCCGTGCCAGACGCACGGTCCTGGCTGGCGGGGTTGGACGTGGAGACCGAGCGCCCGGCCCGCAGGCTGCACCTGCCCCTGGACACCCACACCCTGGCGGATCTGCGCGCCGGAGAGAGGGTGCTGCTCAGCGGCCGCCTGCTCACCGGCCGTGATGCAGCCCACGAGCGCATGATGGTCAGTCTGGACCGCGGAGAGCCGCTGCCCGTTGATCTGCGCGGCGAGCTGATCTACTACCTAGGCCCGGTGGACCCGGTGGCGGGTGAGATCCTGGGTCCCGCGGGCCCCACCACCGCCAGCCGCATGGACCCCTACCTGCCGCGGCTGCTGGCCGAGACCGGGCTGGTGGGCGCCATCGGCAAGGGCGAGCGGGGGCCCACCGCGCTGGCGGCCTTGAAGGAACACGGGGCGGTGTACCTGATCGCAACGGGTGGAGCCGCCTGGCTGCAGGCCCGCAGCGTCCGGGCCGCGCAGATCCTCGCCTGGCCCGAGCTGGGCACCGAGGCCATCCGCGCGCTGGAGGTGGTGGACTTCCCCGCCATCGTGGCGGTAGACAGCCAGGGAACCGATCTGCACCGCGCAGGCCGGGAGCGCTACGCGGTGACACATCGACACAGCGACACATCGGGAGTGGATCATGATGGATGAGCAGCCTGTCGTCCCCGTCAGCTTCGACGCCCAGGGCGAGGATCCCGAGTGGGTGCACGAGCCCGACTGCGAGACCTGCGGGCACTGCGATCGGGACGTGGTCATCGAGCAGGCCGAGCTGGAGGCCTTCGTGGCGGGGGTGCTGGAGCGCTACGGCGTGTCGCGCCATGAAGGCGAGATCGTCGCCCGCGTGCTGGTGGCCTCCGACCTGCGCGGCATCCCCTCCCACGGTGTCGCCCGCCTGCAGCGCTACCTCACGGGCATCGAGCGGGGCTTCATCGTGCCGGGAGCGCAGGTCGAGATCTGGGAGCCCCTGCCGGCCATCGCCGTGCTGGACGCCCGCAACGGCATCGGGCAGGTGGCCGCTGAGCAGGCCATGGACCTGGCCCTCCACAAGGCCCGCGAGCAGGGCGTCGGGGTGGTCACGGTGAGACGCTCGAACCACTACGGGATCGCCGGCTACTACGCCATGAAGGCACTCGAGCACGGCATGATCGGGGTCTCCATGACCAACGCCGCCCCGCTGGTGGTGCCCACCTTCGGCCGCGACGTGCTGCTGGGCACCAACCCCATCGCCTTCGCAGCCCCGGCTCGGAATCACCCCGGCTTCGTGCTGGACATGGCCACCTCGGTGGTGCCGCGGGGCAAGCTGGAGGTCTACGACCGCGATGACAGGCAGATGCCCGTGGGCTGGTCCCTGGACGAGGAAGGCTTCGACTGTCAGAACCCCAAGCAGGTGTTGCGCAACATGGCCGAGCGGCTCGGGGGCGGCATCCTGCCCCTGGGGGGCAGAGGAGAGACCTTCTCTGGCCACAAGGGCTACGGCCTGGCGTTCATGGTGGACATTCTCTGCGGCGTGCTCTCGGGAGCGGGCTTCGGCCGAGGGGTGAACGATCTCAAGCGACCCGTGCCTCCGGGAGAGGTCGCGGGACCCGATGTGGGCCACTTCTTCCTGGCGCTGGACATCCAGCGCTTCCTGCCCCTGGCGGAGTTCGAGCAGCGCCTGGCCGCCTACATCGCGGACATCCAGGGCAGCCAGCTGGCGCGGGGCGAGGAGCGCATCCTGGTGCACGGCCAGAAGGAATTCGAGCGTGCCGCCTGCCACGCGGAGCACGGCATCCCGCTGGCCCGCAACGTGGCGGACAAGCTGGTGAGCATCGCGCAGGAGTGCGGCCATCCCCCACCGGTTAGCCGAACCTAGCCGAATCCGAGCCGACCCAGCGGGAGCAGACATGAGCGAGCAGCAGCTGTACGACGTGGTGATCATCGGCGGGGGCATCGTGGGCTGCGCCACGGCCCTGGCCCTGGCGCAGCGCCCCGGCATCCGCCTGCTGGTGTTGGAGGCCGAGGCTCAGCTCGCGGCCCACCAGACCGGCAACAACAGCGGCGTGGTGCACTCGGGCCTGTACTACAAGCCAGGCACCTTGAAGGCCCGGCTCTGCGCCCAGGGGCGCGAGGCGCTGTACCGCTTCGCCGAGCAGCACGACATCGCCCACGATCGCTGCGGCAAGGTGGTGGTGGCCACCACCGCCGAGCAGGTGCCAGCGCTGGATGAGCTCGAACGCCGCGGCAAGGCCAACGGCCTGGAAGGGCTGGTGCGGCTGGGGCCGGAGCAGATCAAGGAGCACGAGCCCCATGTCCAGGGTGTGGACGGTCTGTTCGTGCCCCAGACCGGCATCATCGACTACCGCGCGGTCACCGAGACCTACGGCCAGCTGATCCAGCAGGCGGGGCACGAGCTGCGGCTGCAGTCCAGGGTGCTCGGCTTCCAGCAGCGGTCGGATCACATCGTGCTGGAGGCCGCCAGCGGCGAGGTGCACACAAAGAACCTGGTGAACTGCGCCGGGCTGCAGTCCGACCGCGTGGCGCGCATGTGCGGCTTGGATCCCGGCCTGCAGATCGTGCCCTTCCGAGGTGAATACTACGAGCTGGTGCCCGAGAAGCACCACCTGTGCCGGCAGCTCATCTACCCCGTGCCCGACGCCCGCTTCCCCTTTTTGGGGGTGCACTTCACCCGCATGGTGAACGGCGGGGTCGAGGCCGGCCCCAACGCCGTGCTGGCTTTCAAGCGCGAGGGCTACAAGCACAGCGACATCTCGCTGCCGGACATGCTGGGCTACGGCTTCTACGGCGGCTTCTGGCGCATGGCCTTCAAGTACTGGCAGATGGGCATGGGCGAGTTCCACCGCTCGCTGTCCAAGAAGGCCTTTGTCAGGGCCCTGCAGGGGCTGATCCCCGAGATCGGCATGGACGACGTGCACCGGGGCGGAGCCGGCGTGCGCGCCCAGGCGCTGGAGCCCGACGGCTCCTTGAGCGACGACTTCCGCGTCCGCGAAGCAGAGCGGCAGCTGCACGTGCTCAACGCCCCCTCACCGGCAGCCACCGCCTCCTTGAGCATCGGGCAGGAGATCGCCGGTATGGCCGCCGAGCGCTTCCAGCTCCCAGCCCCCGCCGCCGCGGGTTGACAAGTTAGTCCTGCAGCATGCCGCGGCTGCTCCTGATCCAGCCCCTCTTCCAGAACCCTGAGCTGGACCGCAACCAGCGCGTCCTCTACCCCCTGGGGCTGGGCTACCTGGCCGCCACCACCCTGGTCATGAACCTCAAGTCGAGACGCACCTACGCCCATGCCAAAGTCTGACGACGGACCACCCAGGATCCCCGGCATGCCCGAGATCCCGGGGATGCCCGACATCCCCGGCATGCCCGACATCCCGGGGATGCCTGCCCACCTCGCGCCACGGCCTGCCACTGCGCCCGAGCCCGAGCCCGAGCCCGATCCGCGCAGCCTGCTCCACCGGCTCTGGCTCTACCTGCTGGAGCGCTTCCCCCCCGGGCCCACCCTGCTGTACGCCGCTGCCCTGTACTACTGCGCGTTCTTCTTCGGTGCGGCGCTGGAAGGGGCCGTGCCCGTGGGCGGCCCGCTGAGCTTGCTGGTGCCCGCGAATCCGGACTCCGGTCACGGCCTGGTCCTGCTCAGCTCACTGCTGGGCTTCCTGGTGCTCTTCCTGAGCCTGCTGCACCTGCGCCTGATGGACGAGCACAAGGACTACAAGGACGATCTCGTGGCCTACCCCCATCGCCTGCTCTCCCGCGGGGTGGTCTCCCTGCCCGAGCTGCGGGATCTCTGCCTGGTGGTGCTGGCGGTGGAATTCGTCCTGGCGCTGCTGCTGGGAGTGCAGGCCCTGATGATGTGGCTGGGCCTGGCCGGCTTCACGGTGGTCATGCTGCTGGAGTTCGGAATCGGCAAGTGGCTCAAGCGACACCTGGGCTTCTACCTGCTCAGCCACCAGCTCCTGGTGGTGTTCATGGTGCTGTTCGCGGTGGCCCCCTGGCTGCCCCAGGGCGACCTCGAGGCCGCCGACTGGCAGCGCATCATGCTCCTGTCCGGGGCCATGATGGGCGCTACGGTCACCTTCGAGCTGGGCCGCAAGACCTGGTCCCCCGATCGAGAGCACGACCACGCCGAGTCCTACACGGCGGCCTGGGGGCGCGGCAGGACCGTGGGCACCACCCTGGTGGTGGCGCTCGCCTCTCTGAGGGTCTGGGCCTGGCTGTTGCTGGACGTGGGCGCTTCCCTGGTGCCGCTGGCGATCATGGGCGGCGCCGCGCTGCTGCTCATCGCCGCCGAGCTGGGCTTCCTGGTCAGGCCGGTGAAGAAGAGCTCGAAGCTGGTGGAGGTGGCGGGGGCGGTCTTCGCCTTGAGCGCCCTGATCGGCGCCGCGGTGGGCTTCCACGGAGCGCTGTGATCTACCTGGCCGCCGCCCGCTGCATGAGATCCACCAGGCCCTGGTACCCGGCGTCTTCGGCCAGGTTGTGCTCGTTCAGGTTGTAGATCTCCACCAACACGCTGTCGCTGTCGAGCACCCACACGTCGCGCCACTCGGCTCCCCAGCGGGTCCACACCTCGGCGTCGGTGTCGTCCTGCAGCAGGGGCAGATCCACCCCTTCGGCGAAGCTGTCGTTGTACTCTTCGTAGCCGATGGCGTCGATGCCGATGAAGGCGCTCTGATCGCCCAGCTCTTCCCGCATGCTGTCCAGGTGACCGAACTGGTCACGGCAGTAGCCTCAGTTGGAGTGGCCGAAGTACCAGGCCGAGGCCTTGCCCAGGAAGTCGCTGGGGGAGATCAGCTCGCCATAGGTGGCGGAGCTGGCGTTCACGTCCTCCAGGGAGAAGTCGGGCACGGGCCCAGAGGCGTCGAAGCCGGGGCCGGGGCAGGCGGTGAGCAGCAGGCCGGCCAGGGCCAGCATCTCCGTGCGCATGGGTTCTCCTGTGGTGGGCGAAGGCGTCGCGATCCCTGCCTCGACAACCCCTGCTGTAGCATGGGTCGCCGGCGGTGGCGCGGCCTCGTCGTCCCGGGGCCTGGCGGGGTTACGATCTGCAGCCTCGCCACCTCGGGAACGGCATCTCCTCCTCCTCGCGCCGGCAGCTGGCCAGCTTCCTCCGCCACGGGGGCTGGGTGCTGATCCCCGCCACCCTGCTGTGCCTGGCGGTGCTCACCTGGCGCGCCATGGCGGTGATCCCCCACCTGGACTCCCGCGCCGTGGGAGATGGCAGCGAACCGGCCAGCTATGGCTTCGATCTCGGGGATCTGCGCCTGCCGGCGGCGCAGCTGCTCGCCGGCGGCCTGCCCCGCGATGGCCTGGCCGACCTGCGGGATCCGCCGCTGATCACGGTGGAGCAGGCCAGAGCGCTGGACCACGGCGGGCACCACGCCGGCAAGTTCCTGGTGCCCGGTGATCGCGTGGTGGGCGTGACCATCGAGGGACACTCCGTGGCCTACCCGCTGCAACAGCTGCAGTGGCACGAGCTGGTCAATACCCAGCTTGGCGGCGAGCCCCTGCTGCTGAGCTACAGCCCGCTGTGCGACTCCGTGGCGGTCTTCAGGCGCGCGGTGGCGGGAGAGCTGCGCAGCTTCGGCTCCTCCGGCCTGGTCTACGCCTCCCAGCAGCTGGCCTACGACCGGCAGAGCGAGAGCCTGTGGAGCCCGCTGCTGGGGCGAGCCGTCGCCGGACCCCTGGCGGGCACGGAGCTCGAAGCCGTCCCCTTCCAGCTGCTCAGCTGGGAGGACTGGGTGGCGCGTCACCCGCTCACCAGCGTGCTGGCCCGCGACGAGCACAGCCGCAAGCGCCGCAAGCGCAACCCCTACGGCAGCTACTTCGGCTCGGATCAGCTGCGTTTCCCGGTGCAGCCCTTCCCCCCCGAGGCAGGCCCCGAGCTCAAGGAGCGGGTGACGGTGCTGATGCTGGACGGCGAGCACCTGGTGCTGCCCCATGGTCTGGTGGCCCAGGCGGTGGACGAGCACGGCTCCCTGGAGCTGGTCCTGGGATCTGCCGCTGTCCAGCTGGAATACCACGCCAGCACCGACACCCTGTGGGTGGGCTCCGACCAGCGCTCGCTGCGGCACGCAGCCGCGTTCTGGTTCGCCTGGTACGCCACCCACCCCCACGACCGGGTATGGGATCCACCCCGTCCCGAGGGCGGCTGAGCAGGGAGGCAGGGTGCGCATCCTCTACGGCGTCGTTGGCGAGGGCTTGGGCCACGCCACCCGCAGCGCGGTGGTCATGGATCACCTGCTGATGGCGGGACACCAGCTGCGGGTGGTGGTCTCGGGTCGGGCCCAGGGCTTCCTCGCAGAGCGCTATGCGGGCAGCTCGCAGGTCGAGCTGCACGAGATCCACGGCCTGCACCTGTCCATCGCTGGCATGCAGGTGGACCGCAGCGAGACCTTCTGGGAGAACCTGGAGCAGGCCCCGTCCGGCCTGCTGCAGAACCTGGAGACCTACGCCCGCGTGGTGCAGTCCGGCCCCGAGCCGGACCTGGTCATCAGCGACTTCGAGTCCTGGGCCTATCTCTACGCTAGAAACAGGTTCATCCCGGTGATCAGCATCGACAACATGCAGGTGCTCAACCGCTGCGAACATCCGGACGAGATCCGGGACGATCCTGACTTCCTGCTGGCTCGGATGGCCGTGAAGGTCAAGCTGCCCGGGGCCTGGCACTACCTGGTCACCAGCTTCTTCTTCCCCCCGGTGCGCAAGCCGCGCACCACGCTGGTGCCTCCCATCCTGCGCCCCGAGGTCCTGGCGGCGCGCCGCGAGCCTGGGGAGCACGTGCTGGTGTACCAGGCGCCCGCCGCCGTCCAGGCCTGGCTGCCCATCCTCGAGCGCCTGCCCTGGCGCTTCCGGGTCTACGGGTCCGGTCGCGAGGGCTCGGTGGGCAACGTGGAGCTGCGCCCCTTCTCATCGCAGGGCTTCGTGGACGATCTGCGCACCGCCAGGGCCGTGCTGGCGGGCGGAGGCTTCTCGCTGATGTCCGAGGCGGTGCACCTCAAGGTGCCCTTCTTCGCGGTACCACTGCATCGCCAGTTCGAGCAGCAGCTCAACGCCCGCTACCTGGCCCGCCTGGGCTACGGCGGCTGGGCCCAGGAGCCGGATCCAGACCGCCTGGTGGCCTTCCTGGAGGGGCTCGACGGCTGCGAACAGGCGCTGCAGGGCTACCCATCCCAGGACAACGGTCTCACGCTGGCCTGCGTGGACGAGCTGCTCCAGCGGATCGCGGGGGACGAGCCGCGGCCCGCCCGCCTGCGCACCGCGGGCATGGGCTGCTACGAGGGCTGAGCCTCGGCGTCCAGTCGCTGGAGCAGGGCGGTCAGCAGGTCGGCGTGCTTCTGCTCGGTGAGGGCCAGGCGCGTGAAGAGCTCCTGCACCTCGCCCTCGGTCTCGCTGCCCATGCAGGCGTAGGTGTAGGCGGCGTGCTTCTCGGCCTCCAACGCCAGCTCCACCGCCTCGCGCAGCTCCATGGTGCCGGCATCGCCCGCCTCGTCGGTGTCGCCCTCGGCCTGGAAATCCAGGATCATGCTCCAGTCCACCTCTGTGGCGAGCTCACCCCTGGCCAGCGCCTGCAGCGCCGCCGCGTGCTCCTCCTCTTCGCGCGCCATCTCCGTGAGGAAGTGTCGGGCTTGCTCGTCGGGGGTGCTGTTGGCCACCATGGTGTAGAAGGTGGCTCCCTGGCGCTCGGCCTCGATGGCGCGCACCAGCGCTTCCTGCAGGGTGATGGTCACGGCTGGTCTCCTTCCCTCTCGGCCACGGTCAGCCTGGACCGCCCAGGCCCGTCCGACTCCCTGGGGATCTGTACTCGGTGGCTGTGCTCACGGCCGCGGAGAGACGAGAGTAGCCTGCTGGGCTTCGCGAGGGCTCCTAGATGTCGCAGGCGCGCACCGTCTTGCGGCCGTTGGCCTGGGCGCGCGCGATGGCCCGCTTGATCCGCGCCGAGACCTTGTGGCCCAGCTCCTTGTAGACATCGGCCGAGACCTGCATGTCGGCCTCCTTGATCAGCTCGCGGACCTTGGACTTCACCAGCAGCTCGGACGGATCGATGTGCTCACCCTTTGCCATTGTCGCTCCTCAGGTTGGCATGTGGCGGCGAGTGTACAGCATCGCGACGGAGCGTGTCACTCGTCATCGTGCAGCATGCGCACCGCGGGGGTGTCCAGGTCGTCGAACTGGCCCCGTCGCAGCGCCCAGCGGAAGGCCAGCAGCGCCGTGGTCACCAGGATCAGGGCGACGGGGAGGGCGAGGTAGAGGATGGACATGGGGCTCGGGGGAAGCTTCGAGAGCGATAGCTCATGGTGACCACCGTGAGCGAGCTTAGCGGCATGAGCACCGCGGCCACCAGGGGGGAGATGAGCCCGGCCATGGCCAGGCTGGCTCCCACCAGGTTGTAGGCCAGCGACACCGCCAGGTTGCGGCGGATGATGCCCATGGTGCGCCGGGCGCCCTGGACCAGCTCCACCAGGGGTCGCAGGCCCGGCCGCACCAGGTAGACGTCGGCGGCCGCCAGGCTGGCCTCGGCGCCTCCGCGCACGGCGATGCCCACGGTGGCGGCGGACAAGGCGGCCGCGTCGTTCACGCCGTCCCCCACCATGAAGACCGGGCCCAGCCGGGCACCGGACTCCACCACGGCCAGCTTCCGCTCCGGGCTGACCTGCCCCAGGGTCCGCTCCTCGGGCAGCCCCAGCTGATGGCCCACAGCTGCCACCACCTGGGGGTGGTCCCCCGACAGCAGGCCGGGCTGCCAGCCCAGGGAGCGCAGCGCGGACAGGGCCGCGGGAGCCTCGGGACGGATGGGATCGCCCACCCCGCCAATGCCGCAGACCAGTCCATCCTGGGCCACCAGCACCGGCGACAGCCCATCGCTGGCCATGGCCTCCCCCTGCGAGGCGATGAGAGGCGGGATGGTCAGACCCTGCTGCTCCAGCCAGGCCCTGGACCCCAGCTGGATCCGCTGCTCGCCGACCCGGCCGGACACGCCTCGCTGGGCGCGCTGCACCTCGCTGGCCGCCCGCTCGGGTAGCTGCGCGGCGGCTCGGACCACGGCGCGCGCCACCGGGTGCTGGACCTGCCTCTCCAGCGCCGCTGCCGCGGCGAGCAGCTCGCTCGGCCCCTCCCAGCGCAGCAGCTGGCTGTCGCCTTCGGTGAGCGTGCCCGTCTTGTCGAGCCAAGCGAGACCAGGGCTGGCCAGGGACTCGAGGGTGTCGCCTCCCTTGATGAGGATGCCGCGCTTCGCCGCGCGTCCCACCGCGGCCACCAGGGCCAGCGGGGTGGCCAGCCCCAGCGCGCAGGGGCAGGTGACGATCAGCATGGCCACGGCGTTCTCGAGAGCCCGGGAGGGATCGAGCCACAGCCACAGGCCGGCGGTGAGCAGCGCCAGGGCCAGCACCGCCATGACGAACCAGGCGGCCACGCGATCCGCCAGCTGCTCGACGGGGGCCCGTCGCTCGGCGGCGCGCTCCACCAGCCTCATGAGCCGGCCCAGGCGGGTAGCCTCACCCACGGCTCGCACCCGCAGCAGGATGGGGGCGGACAGGTTGACGGTGCCCGCTTGGACCTGCTGGGGTGCGCGCGCCGGCACGGGGCGGGACTCCCCCGTGAGCACGGCCAGGTCCAGGGTGGTCTGCCCCTCGAGCAGCTCTCCGTCGGCGGGGATGGTCTCACCCGCCAGCACCCGCAGGCTGTCCCCGGGCTCCAGGCTCTCCAGGGGGACATCGCGGACACCGCCGTCCACCACGCGGTGAGCGTGGGCCGGGGTCAGGGAGAAGATCTGCTCGATGGCGTCCTGGGCGCGGCGGCGCTGGCGATGCTGCAGCCAGCGGCCCAGCAGCAGCAGGAAGATGAGCAGCGCCACCGTGTCGAAGTAGACCTCGCCGCTGTCCCGGACGGTGTTGAGCGCGCTCCATCCGGCCGCCGCGCACAGGCCCAGGGTCACCGGCAGGTCCATGTGGGCGCGGCGGGCGCGCAGCCCAGCCACGGCACCCCGCAGGAACAGGCGCCCCGGACCGAACAGGGCCGCCAGCGCCAGCAGCATGGAGCCCCAGCGGAACAGCAGGCGGTGCTCCCTGGCGATGCCGGCGAAGGCGCCGCCATACAGCGCAAAGGCGAAGAGCATGACGTTGCCCGCCAGGGCACCGGCCAGGGCGATGCGCAGCAGCTGCCTGCGGTCCTCGGTGCGGCGCTGCACCCGCTGCCTGGCGGCGCTGGCGGGGTGTGGGGGATAGCCCAGGCTGTCCAGCCGGCGCGCCAGGGAGGAGAGGGTAGCCTGCACGGGATCCCAGCGCAGGGCCAGCAGGCCCCGGCGCAGATCGAGCCGCGCCTCTGCGACCGCCGGCTCCATGAAGGGCAGGCGCTCCAGCAGCCACACGCAGGCGGCGCAGTGCACCTGGGGCAGGTACAGCTCTGTGGCCAGCAGGCCGTCGGGCTGCGCCCGCACCTGGAGGCGCTGGAAGCCGGGGTGGTCCATCTCCTGGTAGCCGCGCTCGCTGGGCTTTGCCGGGCGGCCCGACTCTGCGGGGCGCAGGCGGTAGAAGCGATCCGCCCCCGCGGCCGTGATGGCGCCGTGCACCAGCCTGCAGCCTCGGCAGCAGAAGACCAACGCGTCGCCCCCGCGCGGTGGGGTGGCCGCCACCGGAAGGCCGCAGTGGGCGCAGGCCAGGGGTGGCCTGGCGCTGGCCTCAGGGCTCGACATGGCAGTCGCCCGAGGGATCAGCGCCAGCGGGGAGCCCGCTGTGGAGGGGGGTGCGACCAGCCAGCGCGAGCAGACCCATCGCCATGAGCAGCAGGGCGGTGAGCACCGGCAGGCGTCGGCGCAGGCTCCCCGCCAGCAGCTGGCTGGCCACACCCACAGCCAGCAGCGCCGGCAAGGTGCCCAGCCAGAAGGCGGCCATGACCGCGGCGCCTCCCAGCGCGCTGCCCATGCCGGCTGCCACCAGGACAAAGGCGTAGAGCCAGCCGCAGGGGATGAGCCCGGAGAGCGCGCCCACCAGCAGGGCACGCTGCAGGGGACCGCACCGCCCAGCGGCCGCGTGGCCTCGCTGGAAGAGCCGGGAGAGGGGACCCGTGGCGGAGGAGGCAGCGCCGGGGATGGATCCGCGCGCCCGCAGCAGGGCGGCGACCCCGAGGCCCAGCATGGCCAGCCCTGCGAGCAGCGCCGCCAGGCGCCCCAGGCCCAGGCTCGCGCCACCCAGGTCCAGGGCGGCCCCCAGGGCGCCGCTGCAGGCCCCCAGCAGCAGGTAGCAGGCAGCTCGCGCACCGTGGTAGGCCAGCTGGGGTGACAGCAGGCGGCGACGAGGTGCGGCGCCCACAGCGAAGGCCACCAGCCCACCGCACATCCCCGCACAGTGCAGCGAGCCCAGCAGGCTCGCGGCCAGGGTGGCGCCCAGGATGCCCAGCGCGGGGATCATCGCTCGCTGCCCCAGGGACCCAGCAGGCGGAGCTCGTAGCTCTCGTCGAAGTCCTGCCCGTCGCATACCCGCAGCCGCACGGGAAGCTCGCCCTGCTGGAAGCTGGCAGCCGGCACCGTGACGAACACCGTGACGCTCTGCTCTGCGCCTGGCTGGACCTCCAGCGGGTTCCCGGGGATCATAAGGCTGCCCTGGCCCAGGGCGGGGATGTCGATGTGGTAGCTGCGCGGATCAGCGGAGCGGTTTCGCACCTGCACCCGCAGGCGCGAGGAGATCTCTCCGCTCTCCAGGCGGGTGTAGGGGACGTTCTGTACCCGCAGCAACACCACCTCGGCGCTGGCACCGCCCACCAGCAGGAAGAGCAGGGCGCCCCAGACCAGGACCAGGGCCGCAGCGTACAGCGCCAGCCTGGGTCGCAGCAGGCGCCAGGGGCGCCCCTCGAGGGCCGCCATGGAGCTGTATCGCACCAGCCCAGGAGCGCGACCGAGGCGTCGCATGATGGGCGCGCAGGCGTCCACACAGCAGGCGCAGGTGATGCACTCCATCTGCAGTCCAGCGCGGATGTCGATGCCCATGGGGCAGGCTCGCGCGCAGGCCCCGCAGTCCACGCAGTCACCGCGTGCCGTGTCGCGCGGCTCTCCCCGGGGTTCGCCGCGGGCCTCGTCGTAGGCCACGATCAGGGTGTCCGGGTCCAGCAGGGCCGCCTGGATGCGCCCATAGGGACAGGCCAGGTGGCACATCTGCTCGCGGAAGTAGAGGAAGTCGAAGGCCGCCAGCCCCGTGAGGGCCACCACCAGCAGGAAGGGGCCCAGCCGCAGGGCTGGAGAGCTGGTCAGCCAGCCCAGCAGCGCGTCCCAGCCGACGAACCAGGCCAGGAAGCTGTTGGCGAGCAGCAGGCAGATCAGCAGGTAGAGCAGCAGCCGCAGCGCCTGCAGCGGGAAGGGCAGGGGGACCCTGGCGCTGACGCCCCAGCGGCGCGCCAGGCGCTCCAGGGCGCGGTCCATGGGGCGAAAGACGAAGTCGAGATAGACGGTCTGGGGGCACGCCCAGCCGCACCAGGCGCGCCCCAACAAGGCGGTGACCAGGAAGAAGGCCAGGAAGATGCCCGCCACCAGCAGGGCCAGCAGCAGGGTGTCCTGGGGCTTGAACAGCTGCCCGAAGAGGGTGAACTCCCGCCGGCCCAGGTGCAGCAGGAACATGGGCTTGCCGCTCCTCTGCAGCCAGGGCAGGCCCAGGAACAGCAGCGTGAGAACGACGGCCAGGCGGCGCCGCCAGCGGCGATAGCGCCCCGGCACGAGGTGCGGGCGGATCCAGCGCCGGCTGCCGTCCAGGTTCAGCGTGCTGAGCACGCGTCCGGGCGCCTCCGGCGGCACGGAGTCTTGCCCGGGATCGTCCTCGCTCACAGCTCTGCCCACAGGTCTGCCCGCTGGCCCTGTGGCGGCCTGGGGTCTTCGGGCTCGCTGCCCCGCAGGGTGCCGATGTAGGCGGTGAGCAGCAGCAGCTGGGCCGGGCGCAGCCGATCTCCCCAGGCCGGCATGCCCTTGCTGGTCACCCCCTGGTCGATGACCTCGAAGATCTGGAGGGGCCGGGTGGCGTGCAGCCAGGCGTCATCGGTGAGGTCGGGACCCACCAGCCCTCCGGCGTCGTCGCGGTGGCAGTTGGCGCAGTGGGTCTGGAACAGGCCCGCGGTGCTGGCGGCCTTGTCGCCCTCCCTCACCAGGGCGAGGATGCTCTCGTCGTCGATGTTCGCGACGTCGACGCCCTCGAGCTGCTGTTGCAGGTGCTCGGCGACGGCCTGGTCGTAGCGGTCGTAGATGGAGGGCCCCAGGCCGAGATGGAAGTACAGCAGGTACCAGCCGGCGAAGAACACGCAGCCGGCGAAGGTCCAGGTCCACCAGCCGGGGAGGGGATTGTCGTACTCCTGGATGCCGTCGTAGCTGTGGTCCAGCAGGCGGTCCTGGGGCGGGCTAGCCATCGCGCACCTCCCCTGCAGCGGTTCCATCCTCCAGCGGCAGGCGCGACCGCTGCTTCCAGCTGGCCCGGCTACCGGACAGCAGCACCCAGGACACCAGGGCCACGAACAGGAGCAGGAAGATGACCAGCCCGGCCTGGGGCAGCCAGGCCAGGGCGGCGGGCAGCTGTTCCAGGCCGCTCATGGCGTCATCTCCTGCGGCTCAGCCGCGAACAGGTCGGTGCCAAGCCGCTGCAGGTAGGCCTCCAGGGCGATGATCTGCTTGTCGGCGAGCCCGGGCGGGCCGTCCTGGGCCTGCACGGCTGCGGCGTGGGCCTGGGCCTGCTGCCGAGCTCTGTCGGGAGCCTGCGCTCGATCGGCCTGGCTGTAGGGCACCCCCAGGGCCATCATGGCCGCCACCGAGGCCTCGGCCGCCGCGAAGTCGAGGGGCGCGTCCAGCAGCCACGGGTAGTGGGGCATGATGGAGCCCTCGCTGGTGGAGCCGGGGTCCCGCAGGTGCAGCACGTGCCAGTTGCCCGAGTAGCGGCCCCCCACCCGATGCAGGTCGGGGCCGATGCGCCTCGAGCCCCACTGGAAGGGGTGGTCGTAGACGAATTCGCCGGCCTTGCTGTACTCGCCGTAGCGCTCGGTCTCGGCGTGCAGCGGACGCACCATCTGGGAGTGGCAGTTGTAGCAGCCCTCCGCCAGGTAGATGTCGCGCCCCAGAAGCTCGAGCGGAGTGTAGGGCTGCACGCTGCTGATGCTGGGCACGTTGGAGCGGATCACGAAGGTGGGGATGATCTCGGCCAGCGACGCAACCACGATGGCCACGGTGACCCAGATGGTGAGCCGCAGCGGCAGGCGCTCCCAGCGCCGGTGCCAGTGGGCCTGCAGCCACACGTCCAGCTTGTGGGCGAAGTCGGCCACCCCCGCCAGCCGCGATGTGGGGGGCGGTGGATCCTGGTAGTGGGGCGCCAGGGCCGGGGCTCGGGCCGCGGCGGGCTTGTAGGCCGCGGGGCGCGCACGCCAGGTCATGAGCACGTTCACCACGCTCAGCACCGCGCCGCTCAGGTACAAGGCACCGCCCAGCACCCGGATCCAGTACATGGGGATCAGCACCACCACCGTCTCGATGAAGTCCGGGTGGGCCAGGGCGCCGTGCTCGTCGAGGGCGCGCCACATGAGCCCCTGGGCCAGGCCCGCGCCGTAGATGGGCACGATGTACAGGAGCATGCCCAGCGTGCCGATCCAGAAGTGTGCGCTCACCAGCCTGGGCGCCCAGGTGGGGGCCTGGAAGATCCTGGGCGCCAGCCAGTAGAGCATGCCGAAGGTCATGAAGCCCACCCAGCCGAGGGTGCCGGCGTGCACGTGGGCGATGGTCCAGTCGGTGTAGTGGGACAGGGCGTTGACGCTCTTGATCGACAGCAGCGGACCCTCGAAGGTGGCCATGCCGTAGAAGGTGATACCCACCACGAAGAACTTGAGGATCGGGTCCTGGGCCACCCGCTGCCAGGCACCCCGCAGGGTGAGCAGGCCGTTGAGCATGCCTCCCCAGCTGGGCATCCAGAGCATGATGGAGAAGAGCATGCCCAGGGTGGAGGCCCACTGGGGCAGGGCGGTGTAGTGCAGGTGGTGTGGTCCGGCCCAGATGTAGATGAACACGATGGACCAGAAGTGCACGATGGACAGCCTGTAGGAGAAGACCGGGCGCTGGGCGGCCTTGGGCAGGAAGTAGTACATCAAGCCCAGGAATGGCGTGGTCAGGAAGAACGCCACGGCGTTGTGGCCGTACCACCACTGCATGAAGGCGTCCTG
>CAZEJJ010000005.1:0-59167 GCA_964512185.1 uncultured Enterobacterales bacterium
CCCCCCCCCCCCCCCCCCCCCCCCCCCCCCCCCCCCCCCCCCCCCGCCCCCCGCGACTCCGACACGGACACCGGCGACCCCACCGAGACCGGAGACAGCCCCGAGGTGGACGACACCGGCCTCTACGTGGGCGCGGCGGGCCTCTCGGGCGAACTGGGCGGCTGTGGCTGCACCGCGAGCGCCGCTCCCGGCGGCCTGGCCGCCGCGGGCATGTGGCTCATGGTCCTGGGCCTGGCACGCCGGCGGGGCTGACACCCAGCAGGCGACAGAACAGGCTGCCGTGAGGCAGCCGACCGAATCGTAGCGAGGTACACCAGGCGCGCTGCAGCAGCGATCTGGTGTTCCGCAGTAGATTCGGGGTCTTGTCGCCTGCTGCTCTACTGCTCGTCGATCTGCAACCTGCGGTAGAGCACCAGGCAGGGGACCACGGGCGGCAGCTCGCCCAGCGTGGCCTCGGCCGCGCTGCGGATGTCCTTGGAGGCCAGGGTGGCCTCGCAGGGGATCACGATGGAGCGGGCGATGGTGAGGGCGGTCTGCTGCAGCGCCCAGCCACCCTTGGAGCCCAGCCCGGCCAGCACGGTGCTGGCGGGGAACTGGGAGAAGTCGGGCCCGCCGCCGCTGCGCCGGTAGTCGGTTCCGGGGATGTCGGTGGCGAAGTACTTGGCCAGCCTCGCGCTGGTGGCGTGCTCCGATTCCTCGGGGAAGGGCACCTGGTTGGCCTCGGCGCCCAGGTGCTTGACCAGCTTGCTGGTGATCTTGTTGGTGCGGTCGCGATCGTCGTCGCCGGTGACGTAGACGCAGCCGCCCTGGCCCTTGGTGAATTCGTGCACCGTGGTGTCGAAGGTCTCGGGGAAGTCACCCACACCGGCTGACTCCAGGGTGACGCGCAATGCCTGCTCGTGCAGCTGCTTGTCGTTCTTGTAGTCGGCCATCTTGGCGGCGGGGACGAGCGCGTCGAGCTGGGAGTCGAGCCCCAGGTGCAGGGCCTGCCGGTAGGTCATGTGGGCGATGCCGCGGGCGCAGACATCGTCGGTCTGTGAGTCCTCGATCTTGATGAACTCGTCGTCGTGGCGGCTGGCGTCGGCGGCCACGTAGGGGAAGACCTTGACGAACTCGGCGTCCAGGTTCTCGTTGGCCAGCAGGCGCTCTCGCCAGTCGGCGAAGACATTGGCCTTGGAGCCGCGGGACTCGATGAGCCAGCGGTAGTTGCGCAGCTGGGTGTGGATGAGCTTGGCCTGCATCCAGACCTCGTCGCGCAGCGCGGTGTCGGACTCCAGGGCCAGGCCCACGCCGCCCTTCTCCTGGAGCACCTGGGCCACCAGCTCGGGGAAGGTGCTCTCGCCCGCTTCGCCCATGTTCTCGGTGAAGCCGAGGTCCTTGTTGCACTGCTCCAGCTTGACCGACTGGGACTCCAGCAGCCCGACGGTCTTCTGGCCCTTGCAGGACAGGCCTCCGGCCCAGACGTAGCCACCGGCCATGGTGAGGGCGAGGAAGATGTAGCGCGGCTGGAAGATCGCGCCGGACTTGACGAAGGTCCAGGCCCGCTGGACGAACTGGCCGGGGCCGGTGACCAGGACGCGGGTGAAGGCCTGGCGCCTGGCTTCTTTGGCCATGGCGCCGCCCGTGAGCCGCTTGTCGCGGATGCTGGGCTTCTTGTCGCGAGCGTCCTTGATCTCCTGGGGCAGCTCGTCGATCTCGATGACGAAGCGCGGCCCGGACTCGGTGACCAGAGCGAAGGAGTCGCCGGAGCGCACCGCGGTGGGCGTGTCGATCTGGGCGGGCCCCCGCGCCCCCTGCTTGTAGAGGAAGACCGTGGCCGTGCGCTCCGCGGGCGCCAGGATCATGGAGTTGTCCTGCTGGCGCATGACCCTGACATGGACGGGCAGGACACCCAGGCTGTCGGGCAGCGTGATGTCTGCGCTCGAGCCATCGGAACCCAGCACCACCTCGATGCCCTCGAAGGGGCCGAAGCGTGTGCCGCCGAATTCAGGCGTGAGGCGGAGGTACAGGACCAGCTCGTCGATCATGGCAGCTCCAGGAGGTACGCTCGACATCCTTAGCCGGCTCGCGGAAGCTGCGGGAGCCTCCCCGGCCGGATGGCGCGCGCAGGATACCCCAGATCCCGGTTCTTGATATGATGCCCGACCGTTCCCTTTCGACGCTCAGGTGGCCATGAACATCTTCCTCGTGCCGTACAACCCCATGCGCCACCTGGTGGTGGGCCTGTACTGTGCTGGAGCGGGCCTGCTGGCCTGGTGGCTGGTGCTCTGCTTCGTCGTCGTCTCGGGCCCCACCTGGAGCCCCTCCATGGACGGCGCGATCTTCCTCACCGCGGTGGGCGGAGCCGTGGCCGCGGCCTCGGTGCTGGTGGAGACCAGCCTGCGCCGCGCCGCGGTGTGGAGGCGCCTGCTCAGCACCCTCATCGCCGCGGGCGTAGCACTTGGCTGCGCCTTCGTCGGCTTCTGGATCTGGTCCTCGGTGCTGGCCCCTGCCGTGGTGGCCCCCATCGTGCGGCTGTGCATCGAGAGCTTCGGCCTGTTCCAGGTGGGGCTGTCCGGCGAGGCCACGCCCGAGCAGATGCGCGGGCTGGTAGACGCCGTCTCGGCCGATATCGCCGATCCCAGCCTGGTCTCCCTGCGCTATCGGCTGGGCGCCTTCGTCTGCGTGGGCATCGCCACCTCCATCGGCGCCCTGGCGGCCCGCAAGGGTCGCGGCATCCTCAACCACCTGGCGGCGGGCCTGCTGGCGGGCCTGCTGGCGGCGGCGGCCTGGCACGTCTTCAACACCGTCGTGGCCTCCGACCTGTACTGGGCCGGGGCTGCCAGCGCCTTCACCTGGGGGCTGGTGTTCGGGTTCTTCGCCTGGCCGCTCCCCGACGAGCTGTACGCCGGCTGGCTGCGCGTGCTGTCCTTCGAACGCTTCGGTCGCCGCATCCCCATCGACGCCCCCGACGGCAAACCCAAGGAGCGCTTCACCGGCCACTTCCCCAGGGGTCTCGATCTCTACCTCAGCGCCGAAGCCTCGGTCATGGAGATGCACCTGTCCGTGGCGGTGGATGACCAGCACCGCTACTTCGCGCGCGGGCTGAGCCTGGCACCCACCACGGTGCGGCGCTTCCTGGAGCGGGTCGACCTGAGCTACGACCCCAGCCGCCCGGCCCCGCTGGAGACCCGCTTGAGCTCGGGCGATCGCATCATGCTGGGCAACGGGGCTCGCGTCGCCGAGCTGGAGTTCCTCATGCTGCCGCGGGAGGAGCGATGAGTCGCTCGAAGCTGCTGCTCCCGTCGCTCGCCCTGCTGGCGGTCTCGCTGACCGCCTGCGGCTCCACCACTCTCCAGGCGGTGCCCAACAGCACGGTGCGCGTCGAGAAGCCCGTGATGGAGCCGGGAACCGAGCTCGATCTGAAGATCTTCACGCAGGCGTCGCAGTGCGGAAACCTCACCGATGCCGAGCCCGAGAATTGCCTGCCCTGGATCGACAGGGGCTCGGGCGAGGTGCACCTGGCCTTCCAGCTGTTGGCGGGGACCGACCCCTGGGCCATGGCCCTCGACAAGGAGCACGTGCAGGTGGTGCACCAGGGCTCGCTGATCCAGGAAGGTCAGAACCAGCAGCGCTACGAGCTGATCCCCCACGCCCCCATGAAGACCGATCAGCTCTTCGTGCTGCTCATCGACGGCTCCGGCTCCATGAACGAGGGCCCGGCGGGCGACACCAAGATCGAGCGCCTGCGCAAGGCGCTGCTGCTGCCCGAGGTGGGCGAAGCCTTCTTCCCCAAGGGCCAGTCCACCGGGCTGGTGCTGCTGGAGTTCTCGGGCAGCAACGTGCGGCCCGTGGGCGGCGCGATGAAGGTCATCACTCAGCGCCGGGAGTTCAAGCAGCTGGTGCGCGACAGCCTGCGCGCGGGTGGAGGCTACACCAACCTCTACGAGGCCATCCGCTACGGCACGGGCGAGCTGCTCACCGACGTGCCTGAGGTCACCGACTTCCTGCGCACCACCACCGGCGCTCCCACCGTCATCGCCCTCACCGACGGCTTCAACAACGAGCGCTACGACGACACCTGTGCCACCAACGCCAAGCGGCTGGAGCGCCTGGTGCGGCACCTCAAGGATCTCTCCAGCGGTGACGAGGGCATCCAGGGGCGCCCCAACGTGTTCACGGTGGGGCTGGGTCGCCCCTTCAACCGGCGCTTCGACCTGGAGAAGGTGGAGAACCTCGAGAGCGTGCGTCCCGGCCAGCTCTGTGGCGGCAAGTACAAGGACATGCGCATCGACGGTCAGCTCGAGACTCTGGGCATCGACAACGCCTCCCTGGCATGGATCGCCAAGGTGGGCGGCGGTGACTCCTTCGTCAAGCGGCGCACCGACGGGCTGGGCGAAGCCTTCACCGCGGCCGCGGCCGAGCAGTACGAGTGGTTCGAGCTGCGCTACAGCCTCGACCCCTTCTACCTGCGTCGCTCCTTCGAGACCCGCGTGCGGCTGAGCGCCTTCGCGCAAGCGGAAGCCTCGGTGCAGATCCATCCCTCGGCCTGGCTGGATGCCCCCTCCGGGGAGCGCGGAGAGAACGGCTGGACCCGTCCCGCCAGCTTCACGCGCGCGGCCGCCCTCACCATGCCCCTGCTGGGTCTGCTGGTGGCCTTGAGCTTTGTCGCGCCCGCCTGGTTCAACGCCCGGCGGATCATCTTCGGTCGGCTTCGCCCGCCCGCGGCCCCCGCTGCGCCCGGCCCGGAAGCCGGCGCTCCCCCAGCGGCAGGGCCCGGCCCTACGGCCGCTGCCCCGCCGAGCGGCCAGGGGGCGTTGCCCGGTACCTAGAGTTCCCGTAACATCCCCGGGGCGCGCCCTCGGGGTCGCGGTAGTCCCCGCCTCGGGAGCCCAAGTTCCGGTCCCGAGGAACCACCCGGAGAGATGTCTTGGCCCGCTTCATTCGCAACTACGAAGTCATCAACAAGCTGGGCGGCGGCAAGTTCGGTGAGGTCTTTCTCTCCGTCGGCGAGACCCCAGGTCGAGGCCTCTCGGGTGGCAAGCGCCGCGTCGTGGCGGTCAAGAAGCTCCGCGACAAGAGCAACCCCGAAGCCGCCAAGCTGCTCATGCAGGAATTCTCCCTGCTCGACCAGGTCAAGCACCGCGGCATCGTGCGCGTCTTCGAGTACATCGAGGAAGAGCACGCCGTGGTCATGGAGGCCGTCGACGGCGTGAACCTGCGCACCGTGCTCGAGGAATGCGACAAGGCGCACGAGCAGGTGTTCACCGAAGCCGTCATCGAGATCGCCTGCGAGATCGCTGATGCCCTGTACCAGGCCTACACCACCCCGGGCGACAACGGCGAGCCGCTGCGCCTGGTGCACCGCGACCTGAAGCCCGAGAACATCATGCTGACCCCCCAGGGCGAGGTGAAGATCCTCGACTTCGGTCTGGCGAGGGTCGACAACGAAGAGTTCACCCGCGAAGACCCGAACCGCCTGCGGGGCACGCCCCTGTACATGGCGCCGGAGCAGGCCCGCTGCGAAGCGGTGGACCACCGCACCGACCTGTTCGCGCTCGGCCTGATCACCTACGAGCTGCTCATGAACCGGGCGGCCTATCGCGTGCCCGAGGACTCCTCCGATCCGGTGGCCGAGGTCTACGATGCCATCGAGCGCGCGGCGCTGCACGACTGCGTGGCCGAGCTGGAGACCAAGATCCCGGGCATGGGGCCCATCATCGCCCGCTGCCTGCAGGCCCGTCCCCAGAGCCGCTACCAGAACGGCCAGGAGCTGCTGGTGGATCTGCGCCGGCAGCTGTACCGCGACCGGGGCGCCTACCTTGAGGAATTCTGCGAGTTCTTCTTCGGCTCCATCTACGAGCACGAGCCCCTGCCCAAGGTGGAGACGGTGCAGTCGGCGCCCTCCGCCGGTGGTGGTCAGCGCCGGCGCCGGATGAGCATCGAGGAGCGCCTCAAGCAGTCCATGGAGCGCGACTCGAACGCGGCTCGCAGCACTCCGCGTGCCCCCACTCCCCCCCCCGCCGCGCCCTCGCGCCCCACCCCCTCGCGCGCCGGTGGCGGCCAGCGAGCGCGGCCCTTCACTCCTGCGCGGCCTGCGCCTGCGCGACCCACGCCAGGGCCCACAGCGCCTTCGTCGTCGCGAAAGTCGGCTCCCAAGATGGTGGGCGCCCGCAGCCCCGACGAGACCGGCATGCTCGAGATGGTGCCCCTGAGCGAGCAGGGCGGCGGTGACGACGGGGGCGACGATCCCTCTGCCACGGCCTTCTTCGCCATCCCGGCCCCCAAGGCCGAGGCCAGCAAGCCCGCGCCTCCCCCCCCCCCCCCCGCCCCCCCCGCCCCCCCCCAGGGCCGCCCCCCCCCCCGCCCGCCGCCCCCGCCGCGCCACCCAGGGCCAGCGCGGGCCCGGCCGCGCCACCCAGGGCAGCGGGCATCCAGGGCCCGTCGCCCGGTGCTCCCCCCGCCGCCATCCAGGGCCCCACGGTGGGCGGCGCTGGCGGCACACCCTTCCACGCTGCCCAGCCCCCTCCGGCTGCCCCGCGCCAGCAGAAGCGGGTGGCTTCCTACAGGGTCTACGCCATCATCCTGGCCGTGTTCGTGCTGGGCTGCTCCGCGGTGGTGCTCGCCGTCTGGCTCGGGGGTGGCGAGGGTGACACGCCCACGCCCACGCCCACGCCCACGCACACCACCACCGTGGCCGACGCCGATCCCGAGCCCGCGCGCGCCAAGCGCGAGGATACCGCGCCGCCCGAGCCCGATCCGCCTCCCACCCGCACCAGGAGCACCTCCACGCGGAGCACCTCCACGGCAGCCGCTGCTCCCAAGGCTCCCAGCGGCCCCGCCGCCCTGGTGGTCAAGATGACCGACCAGACCCACCTCACGGCGGTGGAGGTCAACTGCCCCAGCGGCTTCCGCGACCGGGTGGGCATCACCACCGGCGGGAGCGCCTCGGTCCCCGACGTCCCCCAGGAGAACTGCTCGCTGCACTTCAAGGGCGGCGTCCCCGCCCGCTTCTCACCAGTCCGCGGCGGTCAGTCGCTGTCCTGCGCCATCATGGGTAGCACCGCCGTCTGCAAGTAGCTCCACCCCTGTCCAGATCCTTTCCAACCTGCTCCCTGTAGCCGTCCCGCACGGAGTCCACCGATGCTGAAGAGAATCCTCTTCCTGTTCGCCTTGCTCTGCTTCGCCCTGCCTGCCTGGGCTGGCCCCGCCGACTCGCCCGCCTGGTCCGACTCCGGCGTGGCCCAGAAGAAGTCCGACGACGAAGGCGGCGGCGAGATGACCGCCGAAGAAGCCGAGAAGCTGGCTGAAGAAGAGCGCAAGAAGAAGGACAAGCTGGCGCGCGTCATCGTGCTGCGCTGGCCCGACACCGAGACCGACTACGCCGACGACACCATCCGCCGCGTGGTCCGCAGCCGCATCGATCGCTCCGATGCCCTGTTCTTCCCCGAGGTGGACCTCTACCAGAACGGGCGCAAGCTCAAGGACAAGACCGTGGTGCCCGCCATGCAGCCCGCGGTGGTGCCCGACGGCAACATCGAGATCGTGCTGCAGGCCATCGAAGAGGTCTCCGGCTACGCCTACAACTCCCTGGCTCCTCACGAGTGGGGCCTCAAGGCCCAGGAGCTCCAGCAGATGGTGGAGCTGATGTGGTTCGTGGACCGCCTCGAGCTGCGCGAGCCCCTGTTCCACCTCTATGGGCAGATCGGCCGGGCCGCCGAGAACCAGAACCTTCCCACGCCGCCCTTCTTCGAGCAGATCGGCACCACGCCGGTCAACTACTACTGGTACCTGGCCGCCGTGCTGGCGCAGCAGGAGCCGGCGCTCATGGGCAAGGTCACCGACCAGGAGCTGCTGGCCACGCTGAACTACTACCTCAGCCAGCTGCAGCAGGGGGCCTACCCCACCATCAAGGTCGACCTGGAGCTCGACGACACCTGGGACGGCGAGGCCTTCGCCGAGACCTACGAGCTGCTCTTCAACGGCCTGCCCGTCACGCCGGACGAGAACGCCCAGGTCCCGGTCTTCCTCGGTCGCACCGACATCTACCTCAAGCGGCTCGACACCGGCCACGGCCTGTCGGAGCGCCTCGAGGTCACCAAGCTGGACGACAAGTTCTACCCGGTGATGCAGAACGCCCGGAAGCGCATGGGCATCGACTTCATCGACCAGCTCTTCCTGCACCCCAACGAGTGCTCCCCCGAGCTCGACGGCGACATCCTGAACTACCTGGCTATCTACGCCAAGCTGCACGCCAAGTCCGATGTCTACATCGCCGTGCCCCAGTTCGGGAACGCCAACAAGACCTGGATCTGGCGCTACGATCGCAAGATGGCGGTGCTGTCCCTGGTGGGCGGCTCAGGCGACGACTTCCCGGTGCGCTTCGCGCTGCTGTTCTCCAGCGGCCTGGTCTACAACGGCGCCGTGGTCACCTTCGACGAAGAGATCACCGAGTCCCAGGGTGAGTCCGGGGACTTCGAGCTCCTGTCTCGAGTCGACACGGAGTTCGCGGCGGGTGAGCTGCCCATGAACTTCGAGCTGCGCGGCCACTACAACCGGCTGATGGTCAACGTGGGCATCGAGCCCGCCTTCAACATGGCCTCCGAGGAAGACGGCTGGGTGGAGTACTACCAGCTGGGCAAGAACAAGGACGATGGCCGCGCGGTGGACGGGCCCTGCTCCTTCACCACCATCGACAACAACAGCGACGGCGAGGCCGACACGGACAGTGACGGCAACGTGCTGGTGGAGTCCGACTGTGGGCGCGAGATCCTCAACGAGCGCCTGCTCAACCGCAACCTGTACTTCGGCTCGGCGGTGGTCCTGGGCCGCAACGCCGGGCTGGGCTTCGGACCCCGCATCGGGTTCCGCGTGGGCTGGAAGAACATCCCCCACGGTGTGCAGCCTACCCTCAACCTGGGCTGGGCCTTGCAGCCCCCCATCCCCGAGGGTGGCGACCGTGTGCGGCCCCTGATCGACATCGACCTGCGCGGTGGTGTCATCGTCTCCACCGAGTCCAGCCTCAGCATCCCCAGCGGCGAGAGCTACGCGGTCAACCCGCTGTTCGGCTTCACGGTGGGCGTCGGGCTCACGTTCTAGGAGCCGCCAGGAGGTCACCGGGTGAGTGTGTCCAGCCCGTCGCTTCGTGTCGCCGTCGCTCTGCTGGCGGCGGGGCTGCTGGCTTCACCGGCCGCCGCCGCCAGCCGCGTGCTGTGGCTCGAAGATGCCCTGCCCCCCGAAGAGCAGCGGCTGCAGGTGGAGCGCACCACCGGCCCCGCCACCCACCTGGACCGTGCCGAGCTCACCTGGCCGGTGGAAGACGCCGCCAGCTCCCAGGCCAACCAGGCTCTGGCTGAGCTGCGGCTGGCCCTCGGGGAGTGCCAGGCGCGCTGGCTGGCCTTCGACGTGGAGCGGGGGGTCGCCTGGCAGCTGTCCGAGGCCATCGCGGCGGTGGGCCTGCTCAGCGCGGAGCCGGATCGCGAGCTGCTGTGGCAGGCCCTGCTGCTGCAGGGCGCCGCGGTGCACCAGGCCTGGCCACCGCTGGAGCTGCAGGCCGACGAGGAGGCCGCTCCTTTTCTGGTGATCATCGGCGGCGACCGGACCATCGGCGCCTGGGTGGACGCGCTGGGCCTGTTCCCTGAGCGAGAGCCCGCCCGCAGCGAGCTGCCCGATCAGGCCAGCTACGAGGCGCTGCTCCGGCTGCGCAAGCAGCTGTCCAGGGCCCGGCCGGCGGTGATCGAGAGCGGGGCCCTGCCGCCGGGATCTCGCCTGGTGGTGGACGGGCTCCCGGTGGATCCGGATCTACACCGGCTGGAGCTGCGTCCCGGTCGGCACTGGCTGCACCTGGACCGACAGGGGGTCATCTCCACCCCTCAGCAGCCCCGCCTGGGTCCCGGCGACGAGCTGGTCTACGAGGGGCTGATCTCCAGGCAGGACTACGAGGTGGCTCGCGATCGCGTGCTCGGAGGCCAGCTCGAGGCTGTCCCTGCCTCGGTGCGGGAGCGCGTGGCTGTCATCGGCCAGGCCACACCCGACGAAGAGCTGTACCTGGCGGCCTGGCGCGGCCGCGGGAGCGCCGATGTGTACCCCATGGGCGCAGACGAACCCTGGAGCCAGGGCGAGTACGACCGCCCCCTGATGGTGCTGGCGGGCCTCGCGCTGGGGGCCGGGCCAATCAGCAGCACCGCGTTCCAGGAGGCCTCCGCCGACGCTCCCTTCGTCACCGCGGCCACGGTGCTCGACATCGAGGGTCAGCTGGCGTGGCGCCGGTGGGCGGGCCTGATCGAGGTGGCCATCCACGACACCAGCGGTCGCGCCACCATGGAGTTCGGCGACACCGTCACGCAGACCAACGTCACCACCAGCAGCTTCACGCGCATCAGCCTCGCGCCCGCGTTCTACATCCTCCGCCTGCGACCGCGGCGCATCTACCTCGCCCTGGCGTCGCCCACCGGGCTGCTCACCCCCGCCCACAGCGGCATCGGCCTGCAGGCGCGCTTCGGCTTGCCCATGGGCCAGACCACCTGGTTGCATACGGGGCTCGACATCTGGCGGGGCAACGAGCTGCCCGGCTACCAGGCCCTCGACGACCACGACGACCAGCTGAACGTGGTCACCTTCAGGCTGGGCGTGACGCAGAAGGCGTGGTAGTTCCATCCTGCTTCATGCAGGAGGCCACCATGCTGCATCTTCTTCCGCTGGCCCTCACCCTGGCAGCTCCAGCCCAGGCTCAGGATCTGTTGTGGGCCTGGCAGCCGGGCGAGACCGTCACCTTCCACACCGAGTACAGCCGAGAGCGCGACGACGGCGACATGCACCTGGCGCTGGAGAACATCGAGGCCCGGGCGCGGCAGACCGAGCTGGTGGCCGACCTGGCCTGCTCCCCCACCGCCGAGCTCAAGAGCGGCTGGGCCATCGAGTGCAGCCTTCCAGCTGTGGAGCTCTCGGGCACCGCCTTCGAGACCGAGCAGGAGAAGCTGGTGGCGATCTTCGAGGAGTACGAGCAGCTGTACTCTCGATCCGTGCTGCAGTTCGAGATGAGCGCCACCGGTCGCGTGCGCTCCCTGGACCTCGAGGTTCCCTTCGAGGCGGAGACCGTGCGCAGTGCCCAGGTGCAGGACGCCATGCGCATGCTCATGCTGCGCCCGGTGTCCATGCTGGAGCTGGAGCTGCCGCGCAAGGGCGACGACAAGGGCAAGTGGTGGAAGCAGGGTGGCTCGCCGTTGATCATGGCCCTGCGCAGCAGCTACGGCACCGCTGGCGCCATGGTGGTCAAGCACCGGGTCGAGGGTCGCGAGGGCCCCCTCGCCAACCTGGAGACCGAGGGCCGCGGCACGGTGGCCTACGGCTCGGCCATGGAATCCGACGGCACCTCGCTCATCGCGGTGGACCTGGCTGGTCACGCCAGCTTCGACACCCAGGCGGGCATGCTGCACAGCCGCGACGCCATGCTGGTGGGACGCTTCACGGCTGGTTCGGTCTACTCCAACCCGGTGGATCACTTCCGCGAGATCGCCTCTCTCTCTCGCGTCGATGCAGCGGCCCCTGCCGAAGAGCCAGCCCCCGAGCCGGCCCCTGAGCCGGCGCCCGAGCCGGCCCCTGAGCCGGCGCCCGAGCCGGCGCCCGAGCCGGCGCCCGAAGCGGTCGAGTAGCTCAGCGCTCGGCCGCCCAGCGCAGCAAGGCCGCCACCGACGCGGTCTGTGCCTCGGCCGAGGACGGGCCGTAGCCCCCGGCCAGCACATGCAGGTAGGCGGCGCCCGCCTCGCGCGCGGCGCGGGCCACGAGCAGGTCGCGCTCCACCAGGCCCTCCGGCGTCATGGCCAGGGTGGCCAGCGGATCGTCGTTCAGCACGTCCGAGCCTGCCACGTGGATGACCAGCTGCGGCTCGGCGCTGGCCATGGACCGGGCCAGCTCCGGCTCCAGGATCTCCAGATAGCGGGCGTCGTCGGTGCCCGATGGAAGCTCCACGTCCCGGTCGCCCGATACGCGCGGCTGGGGGAAGATCTTGGCCTGCTGTAGCGACAGCGTCGTGACGCTGGGATCGCCGGCGAAGGCCGCGTGGTTGCCGTCGCCCTGGTGGGCGTCGGTGTCCACCACCAGGACGCGGCCTTCGAAGCCTCCGTCGCGGAGGGCGTGCACCGCCATGGCCACGTCGTTGTACACACAGAAGCCATGGCCGCCTTCGGGCCTGGCGTGGTGGTAGCCTCCGCCCAGGTTGATGCCCATGCCCAGCTCCACGGCGGCCCGCGCCGCGGCCACTGTGCCGCCCGAGGCCCGTCGGAAGGGCTGCAGGATCCGGCGCTCGATGCTGCGCGCCCCGAAGAAGGCCGGCAGGTAGAGCTCGAGCACCCCGCCGAGCACCTCAGGGTCCTCCAGGCTGTCCAGGTAATCGGGGTCGTGCACGCTGGTGAGCAGGTCCAGTGAGACCTCGGCGGGCACCAGGAAGCCGTGCTCCGGCACGAGATCCTGCCGGCGCAGCTGCCTGGCGATCTTGTCGAACTTGAAGCTGTCGAATGGGTGCAGGCGCTCGATGCCGAAGAAGCTCACCCGGTAGGCCGGTGAGTACGCCACCACCACCCCGCCTGGCAGCACCTGGCCCGCCGCGGGCGGTGGATCGCGCGGCAGGCGGCCCAGGCCGACACAGGAGAGCCCCAGGGCCAGGCAGGCCAGGCCCGTGCCCGCCAACCAGCGTCGCTCGCTCCGTCTCCAGGGCTTGTCCATGCTCACCTCCGCGCTGAGACTGCCCACACCTCTGCTCGGGACAAGCAGCCCATGGCAGGGGTTCCCCGTCTCGGAGCACGCTACTGGATGTCGCGCACCCACTCGTAGAAGTCGCCGAAGTGCACCCGGCTGACCTGCTTGCCCATCTTGACCAGCTCCTGGGCCACCGCCATGACCGCGTGGCGCTGGCACACCGCGGTGCCCTCGGTGGCCGCCAGCATGCAGGCGTTGATGGCGGCGTTGACGATGGAGCCGCCGGCGAGCACGAACTGCCTGGCCAGGTGATCCAGGTCGAGATCATCGCCCCGTGGGGTGAGATCCGGGAAGGCCCGCTCCCAGAGCAGCAGACGGTTGGCCGGGGTGGGCATGGGGAACTCCACCACCGCTCCGAACCTGCGCAGGAAGGCCTCGTCGATGTTCTCCTGCAGGTTGGTGGTGAGGATGGCGCAGCCCTCGAAGACCTCGAGCCGCTGCAGCAGGAAGCTCACCTCCTGGTTGGCGAAGCGATCCTGAGCCTGCTTGACCTCGCCACGGGCGCCGAAGAGGGCATCAGCCTCGTCGAAGAGGATGATGGCGGTGCCACCCTCGGCTGCGTCGAAGATCTCGCGCAGGTTCTTCTCGGTCTCACCCACCCAGCGGGAGATGACCGAGGAGAGGTCCACCCGGAACAGGTCGAGCCCCAGGGCGCCGGCGATGACCTCGGCGGCCATGGTCTTGCCGGTGCCCGGGCCGCCAGAGAACAGGGCCTTGATGCCGTAGCCTCGGCTGCGGATGCGGGACATGCCCCAACGATGGAAGACCATCTCCTGGTTGGCCAGGTAGTTGACCAGGTGCTGCAGCTGGTTCTTGACCTTGTCTGGCAGGATGAGATCGACCATGGCGAAGGCCGGCACGATGTGCAGGGCCAGGCCGCGGAACTCTGGGCGCGACTCTTCGCGGGCCGCAGACCAGAGGGCGTCGGTGCCGGGCTCCCTGCCGCCGCTCTCGGCCTGGGCGCGATCCAGGATCCGGGGGATGGTGGTGCCGCCCACCGAGTAGAAGCGCTCCGCCATCTCGGTGGCGGGCTCCTGGGCCCAGCTGCGGTGCTGGAAGGCATCGCCCCAGGCCTCGAAACGCTCGTCCAGGGTGGAGCGGCTGACCTTGACCGTGATGGAGGGGCGGTCGGTGCCCAGCAGGGCGCCCACCGCGCGGCGATCGGTGCCGCCCACCAGCACCGGGTAGGGCAGGGTGGCCACCGCTGCCCCCAGGGCCAGCAGCTGGTTGCGGATCGTCGGGTCTTCCTGGCTGCCAGCCACGTTCACCAGGTAGGGCACCGCTCCGTTCAGACGCAGCTCGCGCAGCAGGTCGTAGGGCTGCTCGAGGTACTCCTTGCAGCGCTCCATGTCGATGCGCACCAGGGGGCGGCCCATGCGGCGCGCCAGGGCCATGGCGGTGCCCTCGCGGGCGCCGATGGTGGAGCCCACCACCACCACGGAGATGGGCCTGTGGAAGCCCCCGGCCAGCTCGGAGATGCGTTCACGAGTGGGGGCGGGGATGAAGGGTTCGCGGTCGGTCTGCAGGGGCGAGAAGCCCAGGGAGCTGGGCAGCTCCTTTTCTTCCAGCAGCCAGTGCAGGAAGCGCTGGGAGGGATGCAGCCGGCGGGCCGTGTGGGTCTCCACGCCGTCGTTGGGGTGCAGCAGCAGCAGGCGGTAGGCCATGAGCGGGGAGCCGCCCAGCAGCCGCGCCAGCAGCGACAGGCGGGCGGGCCGCTCGCGGCGCAGCACCCGCGCGGCGAGGTCGACGGTGAGGAAGGATTGGTTGAGGTTGTCGTTCAGGTAGGCGAAGACCCGCGCGTAGCCGGAGGAGATCTCGGGGGCCAGGGCCAGCAGGACCAGGTCGATCTCGTCGCCGTCCAGGCCGAAGGCCTCGCGCAGGCGGCCAACCCGGCCTCCCGGCTCGTCGCGCAGGGCGACGCTGTGGGCCAGGGCCTCGTCGAGGCCGTCGTGCAGAGCCGGGGCGTCGATCTCGCCGTGCTCTCTGAGCAGGGTCTCTACCTCGGCCTCGTCGATCACCGAGCCCCAGTACTGGCCCTTCTTGATCATGGAGGGGCGCTGGCGTTGCCGTCGCACAGCGCGCATCAGCAGCAGGTCGGTGCGCCGGAGGCGGCGCGTGAGCTCCTGGAAGATGGTGGCCACCGAACACCTCGACGTTGGGGAACCTCAGCGCAGCAAACGCCACCAGCGATCGCCAGCGAACAGCTAACAGCTAAGGGCTAACAGCTTAGAAGCCGCCCTTGAGGTGCCCCGCGCGGTCGAACCGGGCGCGATCCTGCTCGTCGAGCACATCGACACATGCGGAGGCCAGCTTGTCGATGATGTCCTGGTGCTCCATGCCCTGGGCCAGCAGCGCCTGGTAGCCCTGCTCAGGATCGGGCTGGGAGGGGTCTCCGCCTTCTCCCGCGTCTCCCGCTTCGTCGGGGCCGGAGGGCTGGGGCTGGAGCGCCGCTCCCGCGTAGGAGGTGCCCACTTCGGTGCCGCCGGTGGCCGCGCGGTGCAGCACCATGCCCTCGACCGCGCGCGCGGCCTGCTCCTCGGCGTCGTGAGCGTGGTGCGAGCCGGCGCCCCCGGAGACCTGCTGGTGGTACTGCTCGTGGGCGTAGAGCGCCTGGGACTCGGGGCTGGAAGGGTCGAAGTCGTCGCCCACGATGATGCTGGAGTCGACGGTCATGGCGCGCGCACCCAGGGCCTTGAGGGCCTTGCTCGCGAGGGGGCCTTCCCAGACCTCTCCGCCGCCGGGCATGCTGCGCCGCTGCAGCGGAGCGCGCGCTGAGCGCGACGCGAGCCGCGAGGTGATGCTCTCGCCGGGTGTCTTCCTGTCAGCGGCCATCCTGCCCTCCGGACACCCCATCATAGCGCGGGAGTGGCCGCCTGTAAGCCATCAACCACTGACGATGCCAGGCGCCCTGCAGCAGGCAGCTAGCCCTCGGCTTCGCCTTCTTCTTCCTCTTCCTCTTCTTCTTCCCACCAGGGGGTCTCGTGCAGCTCCACCTTGATCTGGCGGCCCTCGCGCGCGGTGTGGTTGAAGCGCTCGATCTCGTGGGCCAGCTTGAGGCCTTCGGGGAGCTCGGTGGCGGGGCAGCCTTCGCCGTCGGCCACCGAGCCCATGGCATCGGGCCCGTGGAGGGCATCGCCCTCTTCGCCATCTTCGTCAGGGTTCAGGCCCAGGCCCCGTGGCACGGCCTCGATGGCCGCCCGCTCGGTCTCCATGGCGCGCTCCAGCAGGTTGGCCCCCCGCGCCAGATCACCCCGCGCCAGCGCTTCAGCAGCGTGCCTGTAGTCTTCCGCCACCTGGTGCCAGCGCTCGGGCTCGGGCAGCCACACGCCTTTTTCCTGCCAGGCCAGATCGCGCCACCACTCTTCGCGCTTGTACAGCAGGTCGGACTCGGCCAGCTGCACCTGCCGGACCTTCTCGAGGCGCTCCACGATGAAGTCGAGCATGTTGTCCCGGCGCCCCGCGGCGGACTGGAGGCGCCGCTTGACCGCGTCGTTTCCCAGGCCCTCGGCCATGGCCTGGACCAGGTCCCGGGGGGAGCCGCCGCCCGCCTGCGAGCCAGCGCTCCGGACGCGCTTTGCCGGTCGGCGACGGGAGCTGGAGCGCTTGTGCTGGGAGGCCATACCCCCAGCGTATCCTCGTTGGTGGAGCGAGTCGTACAGGGCCCCTTGCATTTCCCCAGCGAGCCTGCGAGAGTGCCGCGACCGCTGGAGCTCCTCCGGCGGCTCTCGCATCTGGGTTTCATGGGCGATCCTTTCGACAGGCTCAAGCGGCGCGTCATCGGGGGACATCTCCACGGCTTGCCGGGCCTGGTGCTGCGGCTCGACCAGCGCAGCCAGCGCAAGGGGCTCGAGCCTGCCGTCGTCCAGCGCGAGCACCGCAGCATCATCGAGCTCGGCACCCGCCGCATCCGACGCCTGGCCGATCCCCAGCCCAACGCTCCGCAGCTCATCCGGGTGGTCAAGACCCCCTACACGCTGGCGCGGGGCTGGGCACGCCGCAAGAAGGTGCGCGAGGCCCGGCCGAGACTGGAGCGGCACGAGCCCTACCTGGTGTGGGAATCGTACGGCAAGGACAAGGCACGCCAGCCGTTTTTGTCGCCGGCAGGCACGCGACCGCGCCTGAACTATCCTCTTGTACCGCGCGGCCTCGCAGCGCGTTACCTCTCGGAGAGATCTTCCGGAGGAGCGGCTGAATGAGCACACCTGCTGCGCAGCAGGAAACCGCCCGCGGCCAGATGAGCGGCCGCAATATCATCGGCGAGGTGACCGAAGCCATCCAGCGCTTCCTGCTCGACGGGTGGGAGATCTCAGAGCAGCCACCGCGCATGGAAGAGGATCTCAAGTACGTCCCCAAGGACCGCGAAGAGGTCTGCTACGTCTACATGTACCGGGCGTCCTACAACACCGCCCTGCAGAACCGCAAGCGCTTCCGCGTGGCGCCCATCTTCCTGGGCAGCCAGGAAGACGGAGCCCCGGTCTACTACCACCGGCCACCGCTCATCCTCGATCTGTACTACCTGGTGGCCGCCCACTCCAAGTTCCGCTCCGACGCCGAGCGCGTCCTGGGCTGGACCATCCTGCGCCTGCACGAGGCCACCCACCTGATCTACCGCCCCCGGCGCTTCGTCCTCCCCGACGGCCGCGAGATCGATTCCCTCGGTCGCGACTACGACGCCAAGGTCACCGACGGCACCGACGAGCTGTTCATGGAAAAGGTGAGCCTGGCCCTGGTGGACGATCTCACGGTGGGCGACGGCATCAACATGTTCACCATCATGGAGGCACCCTACCGGCCGTTCCTGACGTACCGGGCCAGGGTGGCTCTCGATGGACCCCTCTACACGGGTGCCGGCGGTACTACCGTCCGCCTGCCCCATGCAGAACAGGGCGAGCCCTCCCGGGGCGAGCCCGACAAGCAAGTGTCCCCTTCGGGGAGGATCAAGGGCCCCGCGCCCCGAACTCCTACCCGCACACCCCCGGGGCCTCCGGCCTTCGGGATCACCCGATCAACCGATACTGAAGCTGAAAGCGAGGAGTGAGGTCGTCGATGGAATACCACACCCCAGGAGTCTATATTCGCGAAGTCGATTCAGGTGCCAAGCCTATCGCCTCCGTGCCCACTTCAATCCCAGGCTTCCTTGGCCTGTTCCCCTACGTGCCCGGCATCGACGCCGTGGCCATCACGGGTAGCGATGGAACCAAGGAGCTCTCCGGCAAGGTCCTGCCCCAGCTGGTAGACACCAAGGGCGCCGTCAAGGGCGATGCCGTAGAGGCCACCACGGCCCTCACCCAGGCCTTCCGCTTCAAGCGGAGCCAGGTGCGCGACGTCAAGGCTCTCTTCGAGCTGCACGGGGCCAACAAGTCCGGCAAGGACGCCCCCTCCTTCGCCGCCGGCAAGAAGGGCCACACCAAGGTCACCTGGGGCACCCAGACCCTCGAGGTGGCGGACTCCCTGCTCGACACCAAGGGCAAGGTGGTCACCGACTCCGACGCCGCCGTCGAAGACCTGCTCAACGCGGTCTACTCGACCTTCGAGCTCGCCGCCCGCAAGGCCGCCCCGAAGACCGCCGCCGACGTCCTGAACGTCTACGGCTACGACTTCAGCGCCGCCAAGGGCGCCGCCATGCGCTCCGAGTACTCCGTGCCTCCGGTGCCCGTCACCAACAAGGCCGAGTTCTTCCGCTGGCTGCAGAGCTTCTTCGCCCAGTACCTCATCGAGACCAAGCCGGTCGAGGAGCTCGTCGGTCAGACCTTCGACGACATGGACGAAGCCGCCGATGCCGTGTTCGAGGCGCTCGCCAGCGACGAGGACCTGCAGGGCCAGTTCCGCGCGTGGCTGTCGCTGCCCTCCGTCTTCAACTTCGTCGCGTCGGTCAACGGCTTCTTCGACAACGGCGGTGGCAAGGCCTACGTCTACATGATGGGCGTGCAGAACCTGGAGTGCTCCATCCGCGAGAACCAGGCGGACAAGCTCGGCCTCTATGCCTTCGACGATGTCGATGACATGGCCATCATGGCGGCCCCCGGCACCACCGATGCTCAGCAGAAGGAGATGCTCGAGCTCTGCGAGGTCCGCAAGGACCGCTTCGCCGTGCTCGACGGCCCCATGGTCTCCGCTGGCGACATGGACTTCCCCGCCTCCGACAAGGGCTACGGCGCCATCTACGTGCCCTGGTACAAGATCACCAAGCCCAGCTGGTTCGTGGGTGACCAGGACCACCTGGCCATCAAGGGTCCCATGCGGCGCAAGCTGCAGAAGACCACGGCCAACGAGGTCTACGTGCCGCCTTCCGGCCACATGGCTGGTCTGTACGCGCGCGTCGACGGCGAGCGCGGTGTGCACAAGGCTCCGGCCAACGAGCTGGTCCTCGGCATCACCGGCCTGACCCAGAACATCAACCGCATCGAGCAGGGTCAGTACAACGACCGCGGCATCAACGTCATCCGCAACTTCAAGGATCGCGGAATTCGCTGCTGGGGTGCGCGCACCCTGGCCACCAAGTCCGACCCCTCCTGGAAGTACATCAACGTGCGCCGCCTCTTCATCATGGTGGAGCAGTCCATCATGCTCGGCAGCCAGTGGTCGGTGTTCGAGCCGAACGACCAGACCCTCTGGAAGAAGCTCACCCGCGATGTCCGGGCCTACCTCATGCGCGTGTGGCGCTCCGGTGCCCTGTTCGGCACCACGCCCGAGGACGCCTTCTACGTCAAGTGCGACGAGGAGTCGAATCCGCGCTATCTTATTGACGCTGGCCAGGTGAACGTGCAGGTTGGTATCTGCCCGGTCAAGCCGGCCGAGTTCGTGGTCTTCAGCATCGGTCAGTGGGACGGTGGCGCCCTCATCGAGGAGTAGCCCCACTCACCGTTAACCCCCCCCGCCGGAACGCAAGCCATCGCGCTTCGGTAAATCAAGGAGAACCACTACAATGCCAACTGAGGAACTTTACGGCGGATTCATGTTCCTCCTGGAAATCCAGGGGATCATCGGCGACGCCCGTATCATCGTCGGCGGCTTCAAGAGCGTGTCTGGCATGGACTCGGAGACCGAGGTCATCGAGTTCAAGCAGGGCAACGACATGGTCGTCCGCAAGAAGCCCGGCCGCACCACCTACGCCAACATCGTGCTCGAGCGTGGCTACACCGCCACGGACGACCTGTGGCAGTGGCGCAAGAACATCGAGGACGGCAAGATCGACCGGCGCTCCGGTTCGATCATCATCCTCGACAACGACGGCTCCACCGAGGTCGCCCGCTACAACTTCTACGAAGGGTGGCCCGCCAAGTGGTACGTGCCAGACATGGACGCTGACAAGAGCGCCATGGCGATCGAGAAGGTCGAGATCGCGGTCGAGAAGATCGAGCGGGCCTAATGGAGCTCAAGACCGAGTACGAGTTCGTCCTCCCGAGGGGCTTCGTCGATAAAGACGGCCAGGTCCATCGGGAGGGCGTGATGCGCCTTGCCACGGCGCGCGATGAGATCGTCCCCCTCAACGATCTTCGCGTGCAGCGCAACCGCGCGTACTTGATCATCGTCCTCCTGGCCAACGTGATCACCAAGCTCGGCGACCTCCCAGAGGTCCACACGGGCATCATCGAGAGCCTGTTCGCAGGTGATCTTCGGTTCCTGGAAGAGATGTACAACCGCATCAACGAGGATGAAGCGGTTGTGCGGGTGACCTGCCCCGAGTGCGGCGCCGTCTTCGAGAGGGAGTTCGGACGCCTGGGGGAATCGTAAGCTACCCCTTGGAGAACATCTTCAAGGAGGTAGCGTTCATCGCCTATCACTTCCACTGGAACCGAGACCTCGTCCTCGACATGTCGCACAAAGAGCGCCATGCCTGGGTCAAGGAGATCTCGGCGATCAACGAAAAGATCAACGCTAGTCGCTGAAGTGCCCCCTCTTCCGGTCCTCACGGGAGAGGGGGGTTCGGCGGTCCGGGATTCAGATGCGGCCTGGAATTACCGTTCAGCACCACAGCCTGCCCAAGCGGCGCTCGGGGCTCGTGCGCTGCGACATCACCGGCATGATCGCGTTCATCCGGGCCGAGAGCTGGCCCGAGGGCGCCACGGCGGGCGACTTCATCGAGCTGCGCCTCAACCGGGCGGATCAGTTCTGGGAGCATCCGCGCCGCTTCCTGTTCTCGGCCACCACCTCCCGCTCCGTGGGGGCGTTCTTCGAGAACGGCGGTGAGCAGCTGCACCTGCTGGGCGTGTGCATCAAAGACCACGCCGATCTGCTCACCGACAGCAGCCTTGAGGGTGTGCTGGCACCCCTGCTGGAGCGCCTGCTCGCTGAAGAGGACATCGCCCTGCTGGTGGTCCCCGACGCGGCGTTCCTGGGCTGCACGGTGGCTCGCTCGGGCAAGGTGACGGCTCAGGTGGAGCTGCTCTGGCTCACCCTGCTGTCGCACTGCCGCAAGATGGGCAACCGCTTCCTGATCATGGATCCGCCCCGCGGGCTGCATGACCAGCAGCTGGTCAGCCTGGTGGAGCAGGTGGCGTCCCGCTCGCCAGAGATCAGGGCCTACGGGGCCATCTACTACCCGTGGCTCTACAAGCGCGACCAGCACTATCCCCCTTCCGGCGCCATGGCGGGCGTGTACGCTCGTTCCGAGCGGGAGCACCGGCCCATGGGCGTGGCCTGGCCGCCAGCCAACGTCGAGGTCAAGGGCGTCACCGGGCTCGAGGTCAACCTCGACTTCAACGAGTCGGGCGATCTGGCCGCAGAGGGCGTCAATCCCCTGATCATCCAGTCCGCTCGGGGCGTGGTGGTGTGGGGCGCCCGCACCCTGTCGCGTGACCCCACCTGGCAGAACATCAACAGCCGGCGCACGCTCTCCATGGTCACCGAGCAGCTGCGTCGCGACAACGAGTGGGCGGTCTTCGAGACCAACAACAAGAAGATCTGGGCCATGCTCGAGCAGAACGCTCGCAACCGCCTCGAAGAATTCTGGCGCGCGGGGCTGATCACGAGCGAGGCGCCCAAGGGCGACTACCTGGTCCAGTGCGACCACCAGACGAACCCGCCATCGACGCGCAATACAGGTACACTGAACGTGCTCGTGAGGCTGCGGCCCATCGGCATGACCGAACACATCACCATCGACCTTCGGCTCGGTGAAAACGGAGTCTAGGAGAAGCCATGGCAGACACCAAGTACGAAGGCCGCAAAGACGCCAGCGCGAATGTCCTGGACGACATCGAAGGCAACATGGTCTTCGCCCTGGAGATCTGCGATCGCGACGGCAGCGACAACATGCTCGAGGTGGCCAACTTCATCGAGTGCAGCGGGCTCAAGCGCAGCACCGAGGTCTTCGAGATCCAGGAGGGCGGGCTCAACGAGTTCGTGCACAAGCTGCCCGGCCAGACCCGCTGGGAGAACATCGTGCTGCGCTACGGCGTCACCGGCGACATCTCCCTGCAGCAGTGGGCCGAAGAGGTGCTGGGCGACGACTTCAAGAGCCGCCGCGACGGGGCTATCGTCGTCAAGCGGCTCGATGGCAAGGAGGTCCGGCGCTACAAGTTCAAGCGCGCCTGGCCGGTGGCCTGGGAAGGCCCCGCCTTCAACGCCAACGGGGCAGATCTGGCCATCGAGATGCTCGAGCTGGCCCACCACGGCATCGAGGTCACCATGACGGTCCCCGAGAACTACGACCAGGTCACGGAGGAAACCGACTACTCCGAAACCTCGGATTTGGCCGCCTGGAGGTAGTGCATGGCGGGCGGCAAGCGAGTCCCCGGAGAGAGCCTGGCCGGACGCCTGTCCACCCGGCTGCGTCGGGCTGAAGGGCTCGTCGTCGCCACGCGTCTCTCCGCCCGTCTCACCCGGCGGGCCTCCGGATCTCCCGGGCTCGGCAGCCTGCTGGCACACCGGCTCGACCGCTGGGCCAGCTCGCCCATGCTGGGTTGGGCGCGGCTCGAGCAGGCGGTGGCCGCTGGCCTCCGGCACACAGCACCCGTCTCGGTGTTCGTGGCCCCCCTCGAAGATCAGGGCGAGCCCGAGCCCGCGAGGGTCCGGCCGCGGCGTCGCCGGCCCGCGCGCGCCGCGCGCCAGGCAGCGCAGAGACGAGATTTCAGCCCCGGGCTGCCGCCCATCGCGCTGGAGCCCAGGTACGCTCCTGCCCGTCCCGTCTCCAGCCACCGCGCCTGGCAGCGGGTCGCCGCCAGGGCCGCGGTCGCGCAGCGGCCCGTGCCCCTGCACTCTCGTTGGGTGCGCGGCCAGCTCCCCGCGCCCGCCCGCCCCCGGCCTGCTCCCAGCGCTCCCGCCGCCGCCCTCACGGCCTCCGCCCCCCAGGCCCGATCTACGGCTGCTCCGGGCAGCCCGCGCCCTGCCCGCCGGCGCGCCGCTGCGGCCGCGCGACGCGGCGCCGCTCGACCGTCCGCACCTGCGACCCAGGCCGAAGCCCCGCCTCAACCAGGCGCTCCTGCCCGGCGCTCGCCGGGGCCCCCCGGGCCGGCTGGGCCTGAAGCTGCGCGGGTGCGCGCGGCTGGCTCGGCGGAGACCCCGCGCCGCTCCCCCGCTCCCGGTGGAGCCGCCGCGACGCCCCTCGATCGCGTCGGTCAGCGCCTGGAGCAGCCCCTGAGCGTGCGCCTGGGCGCCGGCGCCGGGCGCTCCACCTCGGGTCCTTTGGGTGCCCGCGGGCTCCAGGTGGTCCGCGCGGCGCGCACCGACGACGCCCCCAGCGCGCCGGGCCCCCAGCTCGGCCGGGCGCTCGAGCGCCACCCGGCGCGCAGCGTGCTCATGGCCCTGGCCCGGGCACCCGACGCCGAGCAGGCCGCTCGCATCGCCACCGAGCGGGTAGACGAGCTGCGCGGCGCGGGTGGTCTGCCGCCCGCCCTGGCCCAGGTCATGCAGCAGATCCAGCAGGCGGCGCGATCGGCACCGCCCATCACCACCCTCGGACCGGGACGCACCGCTCCAGCTCCCAGCGGCGGCTACCGGGCTCCAGCGGCCTCCGCCAGGCTGGCCCCCTCCAAGGGCAGCGCCCCCGTGGTCAGCATGGCCATGATGCGCCTCACGCGCCGGCTGCAGAAGCTGGTGCACATCGCCGAGACCGATCGACGCCTGCTGGAGGCCCAGCGCCGGGTGCGCATGGCAGAAGACAGCGCCCACGCAAGGGCGGACGCAGCCTCCGGACCCGCGGCCACCGCGGCGGAAGATGGCCGTCCTGTAGATCTCGACCAATTGGGCCGCGAGGTGCTCTCCGCGGTCACCAGCAAGTACGACTCACGAACAGACCGACGCCTGGAGGATCCCGATGACCAGCACGACATCTTCTGGTAATCCCACCAAAGCCACCTTCGAGATCCTCGAAGGTGACAACGCTGGCGAGACCTTCACTGTCCAGTACAACCCCAAGGAGTTCAAGGTCGACAAGAAGGTCTCCTGGAAGGAGGTGGACGAGCAGGGCCAGGACAAGCCCCCGCTGGAGTTCCAGAAGGGCAGCCCGCGCTCCATCACCATGGAGCTGATGTTCGACACCACCGTTGAAGACGAGGGGTCCAGTGAGCAGGACGTGTACTGGACCTGGGTGGAGCAGCTGCTGGCCATGACCAACACCGACGCCACGCCCGCCTCGGGAGAGTCCACCAAGCAGTCCAAGAAGCGCCCCACCACGGTGCATTTCCAGTGGGGCACCTTCGAGCTCACCGGGGTGGTCGAGTCCATCACCACCACCTACACGCTGTTCTCGGCGGAGGGTACACCCCTGCGGGCCAAGTGCCAGCTCAAGATGAAGGAGTGGGACCCCGAAGAGTTCGCCTACGGCAACGTAGGGGGGTCGCACTTCTCGTTCGATCCCCTGGCAGCCGTGGGCACCGGCTACGACGCCACCAACACCAGCTCCCTCCCCGCAGAGTACGGCAGCTCCCCCAAGATCGTCACCACCACGGCGGGGCAGACCCCGACCGACATCGCCAACGAGTACGACACCGACGCCCAGTCCATCTGCCTGCTCAACGGCATCGACGATCCCTTCTACGAGTTCTCGGGCGAGGACATCCTCGTGCAGCCCGGGATGACGATCCCCAGCAGCCCCGATGAAGCGCTCGACATGGCCGAGGATGCCGGCGACAGCCTGCTCGACCAGGTGATCGACGCGGCGCAGTCGGCTGCCAGCGACCTGTTCTAGGGGAGCGAGCGATGTCCACGTCGAGCGAAGAGACCCCTCACTCCAGTGTTCCCTCCTACGAGATCACAGTCGGCGAGAGCAGCTTCAGCCAGCCCGAAGGCGACGGTCTGCAGTCGGTGGTCATCGAAGACCACGTGGACATGGTCACCATGTTCACCATGCGCCTGGGGGGCGCCGAGGGCCGCCCCGAGTGGGGCTTCAACATCGGCGATGCCGTAGAGGCCAAGGTGGGCGACGGCAACGTGGTGCTGTTCAAGGGCGCCATCACCGCCCTGGAGCCCGCGTTCACCATGGAGGGCGGCGCCAGCCTGACCATCCGGGCGCTCGACGCCATCCACATCCTGGGGCGCGGCCGCAAGACCCGCTACTGGGAGGACGTGAAGGACTCGGACATCGTCGACGAGGTGGGCGCCGAGTGCAAGGTCGACACCGACATCGAGGCCACCACCGAGAGCATGTCCTACGTGCTGCAGCGCAACGAGTCCAACATCGCCTTCCTCAAGCGCCTGGCGGCCCGCAACAACTACGTGCTGCGTGTAGACGAGGGCGTGCTCACCTTCAAGGCCAACCAGTACAGCGGCGAAGAGAACACCGTCACCCTGGGCGGCAACATGCGCTCGCTGCGCATCTCCTTCAACACCACCAGCCAGGTCTCCGACGTGGTGGTGCGCGGCTGGGACATCTCCAGCAAGGAAGAGGTGGTGGGCGAGGCCTCCTACGCCGACATCACCCAGATCGGCGAGGGCGACATCGGCTCCATGGTGGCCGACGCCATGTTCGGCCAGAGCATCGCCTACATCACCGACGTGCCGGTCAGCTCCCAGACCCAGGCCAACGACATCGCCCTGGCCGAGATGGAACGCCTGGCCCGGCAGTTCGCGCGCGGCACCGGCACCGTGCACGGCAACGACCTGGTGCGCGCCGGCAGCGTCGTGGATCTACAGGGCATCAATGCCCCCTTCAACGGGAAGTACTACGTGCTCGCTTCCCGGCACATCATCAGTCCTCGCACGGGTTACACAACCGAGTTCACAATCTGCAGCAACAGCTTCGGCAGCGCGAGTTCCTAGCTCCATCTAGTGTAGACTACTCGGCCTCATACCCGACCACGAGACAGCTCCATGACCATCCGCAAGGAGTTTTTGGGACGCGGCTGGGCGTTCCCTTTTCACTTCGATCCGGCCAACGGTGGCGTGGCGGTGTCGGAGTACGAAGAGAACATCCGCCAGAGCATCGTGCTCATCCTGGGCACCAAGCCCGGTGAGCGGCCCATGGAGCCCACCTTCGGCTGCAAGATCCACAAGTTCCTCTTCGCTCCGAACACGCGCGCCACCGGCAACATGATCGCCTTCCACGTGCGCCGCGCCTTGCGGCGCTGGGAGCCGCGCATCTCCGTGGACTCCGTTCGCGCCACCACCGACCGCGGCGGCGAGGTCCGCATCGAAGTGGAATACACCATCGTCTCCACCAACAGCCCGCAGAACCTGGTTCACGTGCTCTCCAACACGAGACTTCGCTGATGCCCATTCGCCCCCCCAATCTGGATGACCGGCGCTACGCCGACCTGGTGGCCGAAGCCCGCAGGCTCATCCCCCAGTACTGCCCCGAGTGGACTAACCTCAACGACACCGACCCCGGCATCACCCTCGTCCAGCTCTTCGCCTGGATGACCGAGATGACCATCTTCCGGCTCAACCGCGTGCCGGACAAGACCTACATCCACTTCCTCAACTTCATCGGCGAGGAGCGCAAGCGGGCCCTGCCCGCGGTGGCGCCGCTCACCTTCACCCTCAAGACCGATGATCCTTCCATGGAGCTGCAGCCCTTCACCCGCTGCGCCACCCGCCAGCGTGAAGAGTCTCCGGCCCTGGACTTCCTCACCAACCAGCAGCTCACGGTGCACGGCTGCACCGTCGATCGCGTGGTGGCCGTCAAGGCCGGGCAGCGCCCGCTGGTGCGCGAGCTGCCCTTCCGCTACGCGCGGGCCGGCAGCTCCGCCCTGGTGTTCGGCTCGGCGCGCGGGGTGCAGGTCTTCGAGATGGACCCGGTGGAGTACGGGCCCGACTCCTACACGCCGCACCAGTTCTTCTACGTCACCCACGATGACTTCCGGCTCATGGACTTCGATCCAGAAGAAGAAGAGCGCCCCGTGGGTCGGCTGGGCATCACGCGCAGCGGCAGCGGCTCCGACGGTCTGTCCATGGTCAGCTTCTTCGACTGGGAGTACCCCACCGCCGAAGGCTGGAAGCCCGTCTACACCGACAGGGAGCCCGACGAGGTGCTGGGCATGCCCGTCAAGGTGCTGCTCACCGCGCTGCCTGGGGTCACGCCCATCGAGGGCTTTCACCTGCCCGACGAGCAGCTGGCCTTCCCCAAGACCGTGGCCGGCGAGAAATGGTGGATCCGGGGTCGATTGGCCTACGAGCGCTGGCTGGCCCAGCGCATGGAAGAGGATCTCGAGATCTTCTGGAAGGACGATCGCGGCGGGGCCGAGCGGCCCATCAACAACTGGGAGGTCAAGGCCGCGGGCCGCACGCTGCTGTTCTCCCTGCAGGATCTGCCCCCCATCCGCGGCGGCTGGACCGTACGCTTCGCCCTGGTGGACCGCGGCCTGCCCGCCGGGCGCAACGGCTACCTGCCCGCGTATCGCTGGTCCTACCGGCGCGGTGAGACCTGGGAGCCCATCGTCGATGACCAGGTGCGCATGGGCGGCACCACCGCCATCATCACCGGTCCCCTCACCGACATGGCCACCGACGGCTTCAACCTGCGTGCCGAGCGCATCGAGACCGTGTTCCTGCGTGGCCTGTGCCCCGATCTCGAGGTGGACCTGGCCTGGAAGCGGCCTGTCGAGATCGACATGTACGTGGGCGATGATCCCCGCCGCCTCGAGCGCATGCTGCTGGACGAGTCCCCCTGGTCCCCGTTCCAGATCAACCCAGCCCTCATCCCCACCATCGGTCGCAAGTGGTACATCGGCTCCGATCTGTTCGAGAATCGTGC
Source organism: uncultured Enterobacterales bacterium (assembly GCA_964512185.1). GTDB lineage: Bacteria > Myxococcota_A > UBA796 > UBA796 > JAFGLY01 > CAZEJJ01. The sequence goes on from CAZEJJ010000005.1 coordinate 27,866, forward strand.
CCAGAAGCCCATCCTGGTGGAGATCGAGGTCGGCTTCGAGGTCAACGGAGAGCCGGTCGAAGAGCCGGTGGACGACTACCTCCTGCAGCTCACCTACCGCGCGGGCGACAACTGGCGCGTGGTCTGGTCCAAGAAAAAAGAGTACGCCGGCTTCACCTTCGGCACTCTCGACGCCGAAGGCGCCAAGAAGCCCGGTCGTCGTCGGATCCGCCTGGTGCTCAACCCCAAGACCCAGCTCAAGGGGCTGGCCCGTCACACGGTGGGAGAGCGCGACTCCACCTGGATCCGCTTCGAGCTGATCAAGTCCAACCTCAGCCAGGAAGACCAGGAGAAGAACCGCCACCCGGTGGTGCCGCGCATCCATGCCGTGCGCCTGGGCGCCGACAAGACCCTGGGTGACGGCACCTACGATCAGCCCATGCCCGGTCCCAAGAGCGCGCAGCTGGACTACCGCGACCAGAACCGGCGGCTCACGCGGGTGGTCACCCGCGCAGCGCGGCGGCTGTCGGAGTTTCATCCCTTCTTCCCCTTCATGGAGCTGGAGGAGCGCAACCTCTCCCTGTACCTGCGCTTCGACAAGCCCCTGCCCCGCGGCCTGCGCCACTCGCTCAAGTTCCGCTGCCGCGGCGAGTCCTTCCTGCCGGAGGGCTCCCGGGTCGAGTGGGAGGTGCTCGAGAAGAAGCGCCACAACAAGACCGCCTGGCAGCGGGTGGCGTCCTCCTCGGCGGCCGACGCCGACGACGCCACACCCGTGTTCGACCTCACCCGCACGGGGGAGCTCACCTTCGAATTCCCGGATCCGCCGCCCGTCCCCGACGACGGCTTCTGGCTGCGCGCGCGCTTTGACTTCCCCGAGGAGATCACCGCCGAGCAGCTGCCGGCCTTCCCGCCCATCACGCACCTGATGTTGAACACCGTCGACGCGGTGAACATCACCCGCGTCCGCCGCGAGCGATTCAGCGGCTACGGCGTGCCCAACCAGGTCATCCGGCTGCGGCGGAATCCGGTCTACGTGCACCCCGGCGAAGGCGAGATGAACGCCTTCCCGCGCCCGGAGCTCTTCGCGGACATCCGGGTGCTGGTGGAGCGCAGCGGCGGCAACCCGGTGGAGTGGCGCCCGGCTCGCGAGGGCAACCTGCTCATCGCCGGCAAGGACGAGCGCGTCTTCGTGGTCGACCCCGTGGAAGGTACCCTCACCTTCGGCAACGGAGTGCGCGGGCGCATGCTGCCTGTGGGCGCCAACAACGTCATCGTCGAGGCCTACCACCACATCCCCGGCGCCGTGGGCAATGTGGCGGCGGGCGCGGTCACCAAGTGCGAGTCCGCGGCCGACAAGGTGTCGGTGCTCAACCTGCTGCCCGCGGTGGGCGGTCGCGACGCCGAAGGCATCGACCAGATCATCCGCCGTGCCCCCAGCCTGCTCACCAGCCGCGACCGGGCGGTCACAGCGGGTGACTTCGAGATCATCGCCCGCGAGGCCTCCGGCGAGGTGTCCAGGGCGGCCTGCTCCGGCGAGATGACCGACGACGGCAGCGTCGAGGTGGTCATCCTTCCGCGCAGGCGGGCCGGCGAAGAGGTGCCCGATCCCTTCCTGGCCGGTGGGCTGCGGGAGCACGTGCAGGGCTACCTCAAGCGTCGCTGCCTGATCAACGTGCACCCCGTGGTGCGGCTGGCCACGTTCCGGCCCATCGATGTGTCCCTCACCGTGCGGCTGCGCGCCAACGCCAACCTGCTGGTGGTGCGCGAGCAGGCCACCCGCTGGGTCAAGCGCTTCCTGGATCCCTACATGGGCGGCCTCGACCGCGACGGCTGGCCTTTCAGGGGCACGCTGTACGCGCAGGATCTCGCGCGGCTCGTGGCCGACATCGCCGACGTGCGCCACCTGGCCCAGGTGCAGCTGTACGACATGGGCGACGTGGAGCTGCGGCGCAAGGGGCCCGGCTGGGAGCAGGGTGAAGGCGCCGAGGTGCTGCAGCAGGTGGAGCACGATCTCTTCTGGGCCAGGCGCATCCGCGTGCTGGCCGAGGAGGCGGGCACATGAACCAGGGGGCGCTGGCGCGGCGCGGATCCAACGTGCTGCAGCGGGTCCCCGGCGACCTGCAGTATGTAGAGGACGTGGTGCGCATCAGCTACCCCATCCACTCCGCCCGGGCCTACCTGCGGCGGCGTATGGGTAACGAGGTGCGCTTCAAGCTCGTGGAAGCCCAGCGCGGCGAGAAGGTGGGTCACGTGCGTGCGGCCGAGGTCATCCCCTCGGGCGGCGGCGAGCACATGCTGGTGCGCGGCCAGCGGGTGATGCCCGATGGTTCCCCCGCCACCTTCTACACCCCCGACGACCTGGTGGTCCTGCGGACCGAGCTGTCCATGCCCGCAGGGCACCAGCCCTTCGCCTTGACCAACAACGACATCGTGCTGCTGCACGTTCCCGTGCGGGGCTACACGCGGTACCTGCCCGCCATCTACACCGGTGGGGGGAGCACGACGCGACGCGACGTGGTGAAGGCCGACGAGATGTCGCAGCGCCGCTGGGGCGCTCGCGAGGAGGTCGCCAAGGCCGAGCCCTCGGAGCAGGCGGGCGAAGCCTTCCGACGCTTCCTGTTCATCTTCCAGCACATGATGACCACGGTGGTGCAGAAGGTCGAGCAGATCCCGGCGCTCACCGATCCCATCGCCGCCGACCCGCACTTCCTGCCCTGGATCGCCAGCTGGGTGAACTTCGAGTTCGACCACTCGCTGCCGCTGCACGAGCAGCGCGAGCTGGTGCGGCGGGCCATCCGCATCTACCGCATGCGCGGCACCGTCGAGGGCATGGAGGAGATTGTGCGGGTGCTCACCTCTGCGCCGGTCAAGTTGCTGGAGTGCAGCAAGCCGCCCCCCGCGGTGCTGGGTGGCGCCACCCTGGCCGGCGCGCCTCGCCTGCCCGAGCGCTACCTGGGCGCCGAGCCCCCCGCCCACTTCCTCTACCCCCGGGAGCGGCCCGTCACCCGCTACTTCGTGATGCTGCTCGAGTCGCGCTCGCGCTTCGAGCGGCGTTTCGGGGAGCGAGCCACGGATGTCCTGCGGCGCATCGCCCGCGTGGTCTCCACCGAGCGGCCCTCCCACGTCCAGTTCACCATCCGCTTCGCAGAAGAAGACTGATCACCAGCGCCCCCTGAGCGGGCGCGATTGAAGGGTTGTCCATGAGCAAGGACCTGTTGCTGAGTCGCCTGAGTCCCTTCGAGGGCCTCTGCCTCACCTCCACCGACCTGCTCGACGAGCAGGTCTACCACCGCAAGTCCGTGGCCCGTCACCAGCTCTTCCTGCACGGGCATGGCATCGTGCAGGGGCTGCAGGTGGAGCTGCAGCAGCGCAAGAAGAAGTACGTGGCCATCATCCAGGCGGGCTACGGGATCACGCGCATGGGCCAGGGCGTGCTGCTGCCCGAGGCGGTGGCGGTGCCCCTCGAGGTGCCCAAGGGTGACGGCGAGTACATGCTGTGGCTCTTCCACGTGGAGACCCCCGACGACAAGTCCAAGCGGCCGGTCTTCGACACCACCGAAGAAAAGCCTGCCCGCGTCGTGGAGCGGTCCGCTCCGCGCCTGCACGGCATCGACGAAGACCAGAACGACGCCGTGGCCCTGTGCCGCATCAACGTGCGGCTTGGCCGCATGGTGCAGGTGCAGCTGCCCGTGCCTCGCGCCGGGCGCCAGTCGCGGGCTGCCGAGAGCTACCTCAAGCCCCGGGTCGTGGAGTACATCCGCCTCAACAAGAAGATCCTGCAGGCCTTGTTCCGCACCGCGCTGGTCAAGGAGCTGGGGCTCGACACCCTGGGCTTCTACTCAGCCCTGGTGGGCGCCGAGCTGTTGCTCATCGAAGAGGGCACCCCCGACCGCGTGCTGTACCGCACCGCCGGGCTGCTCATCAACTACGGTCACGACTTCTTCAACCCGCTGCCCAAGACCACCGCGCGCATCCAGAAGTACAAGGGCTTCGTGCGCCAGGTCAACGCGGCGGTGCCGGCGTCGGATCAGAACGACGACGTGTGGCTCAAGTGGTTCGAGAAGTTCGAGCGCCTGCTCCAGCCCCTCGGTCGCATCGTCGATGAGCTCGAGAAGACCGTCGAGGCGCAGCGCTAGCTCATGTCCACCACCGCCCAGGCCGGAGGCGTCGCCCAGACCGTCCAGCTGCGGGTGCAGGTGGTCGACATGACCTCATTCACCCTCGACCTGGTGGTGCCCACCTACCTGCCCGCCCGCGATCTCACCGCGCGCATCGCGCGCGATGCGGGGCTCGAGTCCCACTGGTCCGATGGCCGTCGCCGGCTCTACTGGCTGCGCGCGCGCGGGCGCCTGCTCAACGACGACGAGACCCTGGGCGCGCTCGGTGTGGTCTCCGGCGAGCTGGTCTACCTGCTGCCCGAGCCCCCGGCTGGCAGCGGCGTGCACGAGCAGCTGCCCGACTACCCCGCCACCCACGACTACGCTGGCAAGGGCGTGATGGCCCTGCTGGGCTCCATCGCCATGGTGTGCCTGTGGAGCATAGGCTGGGGCGTGGCCCTGTCGGTCTCACGCAGCCTGCCGGTGGTCTTCCTGCCCGGGCTGGCCCTGGGATTCCTCACCACCTCTCTGGCTCGGCATGCCTGGGGTGGTCGCGGTGGCAGCATGCGCGTGGCTCTCACCGGCCTGGTGCTGTTCGTCTTCGTGGCTCTGCTCGCCTTCGCCGGGCCGGTCTACGTGTCCGGGCTCGACCTGGGCAGCCTGCCCATGCAGGCCTTGCCAGGGCTGCTGGCCGGCATGATCGGCGTGCTGGTGGGCTGGCTGGCCTGGTGGGGCGCGGTGGAGCCGCTGCCCGCCATCCAGGAAGAGGCCGCCGCTGTGGCCGAGACCCAGGCTGTGGCCACCGTGCCCTGCTCGGTGTGTGGGCTGCCCGTGGGCCCTGAGGTGCGCCAGGAGTGCCCCCATCGCTGCGGGCGCTTCTTCCACACCGGCTGCTACCAGGCCCGCGTCAGCGTCTACCGCGGCGATCCGAACATCTGCGGCATCTGCAACCAGCAGATCGCGCACTAGGCCCCAGCCAGCGCCCGCTGCACGGCGCCACCGAAGCGCTCCTCTCCCATGGAGAGCCGCAGCTCGCCCAGCCGGGCGCGCAGCAGGTTCAAGGCCAGCTGCTCGCCCTCGGACTCCAGCTCCAGGCCCAACAGCAGCAGGTCGCCGATGGCCTTCTCGGGCTGCCCGAGGGCGTCCCAGGCCACCGAACGATCCAGGGCCAGCTGAGCCTTGAGGGCGGGGTTCCGGCGCGCGCGCGCGGGGGCCGCGAGGCCGTCGCAGATCTCCAGTACCCGCGGCCAGTCGCTGCGCTCCGCTGCCATGGCCGCGAGGATCGTGCCGATGGCCGCCCTGCCCAGGCTGTCCTGGGCCTGCCCCGCGTGCGACCAGGCCAGCTCCAGCGCGTCGTGAGCGGCAGCTAGGGCGCCTCCGCGGAGCAGCAGGCTGCCGAGCAGCAGGCCCGCCCGCCCCGCCTGCAGGTGGGCGTCGTGCTGCAGGGCGAGCGCCAGGGCGGACTGCAGGTGCTGCCGCGCCCTGTAGGGATCACCGCCGCCTTCGCGGCGGTCTGCCAGCTCCAGCAGCACCGCGAGCCTGTCGTGATCGCGCTCGGGGCCCAGCCCTTCGAGAGCCTGGTCCAGCTGCCGCTCACTGTCCAGCCCTCCCGTTCCCGCCGTGGCCAGCAGCCAGTCGGCGTGCAGGGGGGAGCTGGGCCGCTCGGCGCCCGTGCAGCGCTGGATGTGCCGCCGGGCTCGCGAGATCTCCTCGCGCTGGCAGAGGGCGCGTGCCGCCAGCAGGCGCGCGCGCGAGGCCCGCGGTCGGTCCGAGAGGCGCTCTGCGCTACCCACCACATCCAGCAGGTGGGCCAGGGTGTCGGGCGCGTCCAGCGCCAGGAGCAGCTCACCGAAGCACAGGCGACAGCGGAGCAGGGCGCTGGGATCCGGTCGGGCGGAGAGGCGCTTCAGCAGCCGGCTGTACAGACGGCGGGCGCGCTTCTGGGAGCGCCCGAGCAGGGGAAGGGCCTCCAGCTCTGCCAGGCGTTCGGCGAGCACGCGGTCGTGGGGGACACCGGAGGGAGGCATCAGTCCTGCTCCACGGAGGCGGTCAGCCGCGCGAGCACCTGGTCGCGGGTGTGGTCGAGCTCAGCTCGCAGGACCGGCAAGCTCGCGGCGATGGCTTCGAGCTCCGGCTCCGCTGCGGGGAGCTCGCGACCCACCTGGCCCACCAGGGCTGCGCGCAGCGAGAGCAGCTTCAGGGCGGTGGCGCGGAAGCTGCGATAGCCGCTCTGGAGCAGCTCGATGATGGCGTCGTGCTGCCGGGGGCGGCGGCAGGCGACCCCGGCGGCGGCCAGCTCCACCTGTGCGCGTCCTCCGGCAGCCACCAGGCGGTCGATGCTCGCCACCAGGGGTTCGAGCAGCGCGAGGCTTACCCGCGGCTCGACCTCGAGCTCGGGACCCGGGGCGGTGGCGCGCAGGGCCGCGTCCACCAGCGAGGCGGGATCGGAAGCGTCCACGATGGGAGGCGGTGGGGGTGGGGACCACGGGGCCACCGCGGGCAGGGGAGAGCGCTGGCCCAGCTCGGAGAGCGCTGGCGTGACCCAGCGCCGCGCCAGGTCGCTGGGTGGAGCCTGGCCCAGCGCGAGGGGAGGCAGGCCCGGCGGGAGCGGAGGGGCCTCTCCCACAACGCGACGGTACAGCCGGTGGGCGGGTGGAGCCGTCTCGGAGAGCTCGCCCGCCACGGCCACCGTGGCCTCCAGAGCTCGCTCCTCGAGGGCCACGTGCACCGCTCGGTCGCGGAGGGCGGCCCCATGCAGGCCTTCGGCGGCCAGCGCCAGGCTGGCCAGGCTGGCCAGGCGCGATGCTGCGGCCAGGTAGCCGGAGCTCTCCGGGAGGATGGTGCCCGGCGCCGCGGCACAGAGCCGGCCCAGCGAGCGAGACAGGGGACTGCGAGCCCGCCGGGCGATCTGCGCCCCGGCCAGCATGGGGCGACCGAGACCATCCAGCGGCCCGGCGAGACCCTGTAGCTCCTCGACGGAGCAGCCCCTCCCGCCCAGCAAGGCCGGATCGTGCCAGGCCTCCATGGGGCTGCGAAACAGCGCGTCGCCCTCGACGCGTCCGGCCATGCTGCGCGCGGCATCGGGACCGGCGGGGCCCACCGAGCGGGCCTGCGACAGCGCAGCGTCGGCCTGCTGCAGGGCCGCCTCGGAGAGCAAGCCGCGCTCGCGCATGATCCGCAGGCGCGCCTCGTTGCCCCAGCCCGAGCGCGAGAAGTCCAGCGGAGTGCCCTCCAGCTCGGGTGGAAGGGGGAGCGGATCGTCGTCGTCGCCGCCGAACTGCAGCTCGGCGGACATGCCTCCTCCACCTCCGCTGCGTGTGGGCAGCCCCTTGGTGGCGACCAGCCCCGCGGGCTGCCCGCGCTCGCGGTCGCTCTTCTGCTCCGGCTCCTCCTCCAGCTGCAGCTGCTCTTCCTCCTCGGCCTCGCTGGCGGTGGCGGCGATCCCCTTGGTGGCCGGAAGATCGATGAGGGAGGCGACGGCCTGGTTGCCCCACTGAGCCTGGAGCTGGGCGGCCAATTCGGCTGAGACGCCCCGACCGGCCTCGGGCGCTCGCAGGTCACGTTCTGGTCTCTGCTCGGGCGCCTTTTTTGGCTTCCGGACCTTGCCGGTCTTGCGACGGGCGCTCTTCTTGCGGCCGTGGTCCGTTCCAGATGACACGATCTACCTGGGCAGCGGGCGGTGGGATAGGGAGAGGGTCACGGCTGCCTGATGCAGTCTGCTACCCTGGGCGTTCCAGCGAGGGAGCGAGGCATGAATAGTATCGCAGGGCTCACCGCAACGGGGCGCAGGCTCCACGGACCAGCATCCGACCTGGTGGAGCTGGTCAACGACTCGGGCTACCGGCACACCGCCATCGCCTTCCACCCCGAGTACCGTGACCACCCGGCCATCAACAGCGCCCTGGCCGTGGTGCTGGGCTTCCTGGAGTCCCCCATGGTCACCGGCCTGGTGGAGATGGTGGACCACGACCGCGACGAAGCCGCCTTCGTCTACCCCACGGGCCAGGCCTGGTCGGTGGCCGAGGTCAACCGCACCTTCGCCGACTTCGGCGAGGCGCCGGGCGTCCGCGCGGGCCTGGAGCTGATGTACGCGGTGGGCGAGATCCTCGTGGAGGCGGCCGAGACCGGCGAGTCCCACGGCGTGTACTCCCACGGTGGGCTCACCCCCTGGCGCGTGATGCTCAAGCCCGACGGCCAGGCGCAGGTCATCGGCTACGCGCTACCCCAGGTGGAGATCCTGAGCTTCCACGATGACTCGTCGGCCATCCCCAGCGAGGACAGCTTCCGCTACTGTCCGCCCGAAAGGCTCGAGGCGGCCTCCGAGGACCTCAGCTCCGATCTGTTCGCGCTGGCCCTCATCGCCTTCGAGCTCATGACCGGCAAGCCCGTGTACGACGGGCTCGTCAACGACATCCGCGCCATGGCCAGCCGGGCCGAGGGATCCCGGCGCCTGTTCCGCTTCCGCGATCAGCTGCCCAAGTCGGTCCAGGGCTTCCTGAAGATCTGCCTGCGTCGCGACGCCGAAGACCGCTTTGGAGACGGCGCGACCTTCATGGAGAAGCTGAGCGCCACCATGGGTGGGCGGGACATCGAGGGCCCCTCGCTCCTGGACGTCATGGCGCGCCTGGCCGACGTGCCTGTGCGCGTGGGCACGCCCCTGCAAGACGGCGGCGCCACCATGATGGTCAGCAAGGACAAGCTGGTCGAGATGGTGGATGGCCTCGAAGAGGCCGCCACGCCGGCGCGCAAGGCGTGGAAGCCCCCCACGCGGAGTCGCCGGGCAGCGCCGCGCTCCCACAGCAGCGTCGACGAGGCCCCGCCCTCGCCGCCCGCCGAAGACCTGGCCCCCGTCGCGCCGTCCGAGCCGGCGGCCCCTGCCGCAGAAGGCGACGCCCCCAAGTGGAGCCGCCCCAGCCGCAGAGGCAGGCGCCCTCCGCGCAAGAAGGAATCCGCCGAGGATCTCGCCGCCGCGGCCTCGTCCCAGGACGCTGCCGCGCCGGAGCCCGCCGCTGCGCCAGCGCCGGCCAAGATCTCCCGCACCGCGGCCAGCCTGGCAGAGTCCATCGTGGGCCAGGGGCGTCGCCGCCCGCCCGCGCGGCGCAAGCCCCCTCGCAAGGCTCCCCCCGCCGGGCCTGAGACGCCGCCGGCCAGCGCCGCGCCGCCAGCCCCTCCGCCGCCGCCTGCCTCCACCAAGGCCGGCGAGCCGGCCCCCCCGCCGCCACCGCCGCCGGGGCGTGCCAAGGCTGAAGCTGCGCCTCCTCCTGCCCCGGTCCCGGCCGAGCCGCCGGCGCCGCCCCCCGAGCAGGAGCCCCCAGCGGCGCCGTCCGCACCCCCAGTGGCGGCGGAGAAGCCGGTGGCCAAGGCCAAGCGTACCCCCAAGGCGAAGCCCGCGCCCAGGGCGAAGCCCGCGCCGCCCGTCGAACCTGCCCCCGCGGATCCTGCGCCTCCCCCGGCGCCCGTCGCCGCCAGCTCCGGCGCGGCTCTAGCCTTCCGCCCGCCCGATCCTGTCCCCGCCGATGTGGCCAAGGGCGCCAAGAAGGTCTACCGCCTGCGCCTGGCCAGCGGGGGCAAGGAGCGGCGGTTCCGTCTGCCGGTCGATCAACCGGTGTCCGAGGCGGTGGCCAAGCTCGTTGGCATGCTGCTGCCCCTGCGCACCGACGGTTCAGGTCGTCTCACCGGCTGGTACCGGTTCTGCCAGGGAGCGGAACGCCCGGCCGGCAACCCCAGCATGGAAGCCTTCGACGACAGCAAGCCCCTCGACCTCGTGCTGGTGCCCAACGAGCTGTGTACGTCGCGCGTCACGGTGGAGCTGGCCTCCGGCCCCGTCACGCTGCGACTCCCCCTGGGCACCGCGGTGCCCGCCTCCACCATCGTCGACCACGTGGCGGGCCTGGTGGACCTTCCGTCCGGGCGCTGGGTGCTCGGTGCTGGTGAGCGCACCCTCGAGTCCCACGAGATCCTGGCCGACCTTCCTTCCCTCGTCGACCTCGAGCTGATGGTCCGTAGATGAGCCAGGAACGCTGGGATGTCGTCCTCAAGTACCTGGACGGTCCGCTCTCGGGTCAGCCGGAGCAGGTGTATCGCGGCCCGGTGGTGCGCATGGGGGCCAACCCCGGGCCGGGTGGCGTCACCCTCAAGGGCTACCGCGGCCTGAACGGCCGCCACGCGGTCATCACCGCCTACGATGGTGGCTCGGTGGCGATCGCTCCGGTGGGCAGTGCCCAGGTGCGCATTGCGCCCCACGGCAACCTGGACTGGTCCGATGTTGACCCCCTGGTGGGCCCGGTCTACCTCACCGATGGCAACGCCGTGCACCTGGGGGCGCCGGGTCGTGGCGCCAGCTTCCAGTTCAAAGAAGCCCGGCGTCTCGGCGTGTGGGAAGAGCGCCGCATCCTGTCCGACGCCTCTCAGGCCACGCCGGAGGTGCAGCCCACGAACATCGAGGAGCTGAGCACCCAGGGCGGCATCCCCACCTGGTTCATCGGCGGCATCGTGCTCACGGGCCTGGTGTTCACCGTGGCCGTGCTGGCGGTGCTCATCAAGGCCAACCAGCGGGAGATCGCGGGCCTGGGCCCGGTGGACCAGGGCAAGGAGTACTACCAGGTGGTGCCGCTGGACATGGCGGTCAACTCCGACCTGCGCGAAGGCCTGCAGCAACCCTTCGACGACTTCGTCATGGTGCCCAACGCCGACGCCGCGCGGAATCAACGCCTCAAGGGTCGGCCCGCCGAGTGGGACCAGGCCATGTTCGACCAGGTCACCAAGTCCTTCGAGCTGCACGCCCGGGGCTGGCTGTTCTGGCAGCGGCTCGAGAGCGTGGCCGACGAATACGCCACCGTCTTGCGCGCCATGCAGAAGGCGGGCCTGCCCGAGGTCTTCGCGGCGATCCCGTACCAGGAGAGCCGCTACAAGGCCACGATCACCTCACCGGTGTGCGCTCTGGGCTGGTGGCAGTTCATGCCCGAGACCGCCACGCGTTTCGACCTCGAGGTGCGCGACTGCGCCTTCCGCGGCTCCAGCACCGTGTGGACACCCACCGAGGTGGCGCCTCCCATGAGCGTGCGCAATCGGGCCAAGTACGTGAACTACGACAAGGAAAAGAACGAGGTCACCTGCAAGATCAAGAAGTGCGCGGTGGACGATCGCAGCGATCTGGACCTCGCCACGCGGGCGGCCATCGAGTCGCTGGGCGAGGCCTGGGAGGACTCGGAGATCAAGGCTTCGGGTGCCGCGGTCCAGCTCACCATCACCTCCCACAACTGCGGCTACGACGACAGCCGCTTCCTCGGACGTGAGAAGCGCTCCAACGTGCTGCCGGCCTACCGGCGCTACCTCAAGGACAAGAGCCTCAACGAGGGTCCCTTCTTCATCGGCGATACCCTGGCTTGCACAGAGGTGAACTTCGCCAACGACTCCTGCGGCGGGTACATCCCGGGCGAGAGCCAGCACTACGCCTACAACATCATCGCCCAGCACATGCTGGCGGCCTGCTACTACGGTCAGAACCACGGCAGCGAGGTGGCCTTCCAGGGCTACCGGCGCTACGTCCGCGGCGACGGCTACTGTACGACCACTGCGGTCCCCGATCGCGACGAAGTGCGCAAGCGGCTGGGCCTGTGAGGCTTCCATGAACATTCGGCCGTGGATCCTGGGTGGCTTCCTGCTGGCGGGCCTGGGCGTGAACTCCTACCTGTTGTTGGGCGAGCGCCTGGTGGAATCCGAGAAGCAGGTGCGGCACCAGGTGGAGCGGGTGGATCGGCTGGAGCTGACCTTCAGCAAGGCCAACCGCAAGGGCAACCTGGTGGCCTTCGGCCTGTCCGGCGGTGAGCTGGACAGCAGCCTGGCGCGCCTCAATGACATGGACGATGACCGCAACCGCGCCATGCTGGCCTCCCACCTCGACCTGGCGGGCGATCAGCTGCAGCTCGACAAGGCCTTCTGCGGCAGCGGCCAGGTGCGCCCGCGCTATGCCGCGCTGGCTTTCCTGATCAAAGAAGAAGGCGGCAAGCGCAAGGCCCTGTCCCTGCGCCGCGTGAGCGGCCTGGAGTACGAGGGCTGGGCCAAGACGGCCCGCATCGCCGAGGTCTACGGCGAGCTGGAGCTGGCCGAGGAACGAAAAGAAGACGCCACGGTCATGGGCGTGGCCGCCATCCTGCTGAGCCGCGAGCAGGACGTGCTCGACCGCAGCTCCCACTGGGGCGAGGGCCTGCGCGGACGGTGGAGCTGGGAGAAGGTCAAGAAGGACACCCCCGGCATCGACGAGCGCGTCGTCGAGTACTTCGCGCTGTTCCACCTCACCATGGAGGTCGCCACGGGCGAAGGCGGCTTCTGCGAACAGTAGAGATCAGCGCGGGGGCTGAGCCCGCTCCCGAGTTATTGATCCGATCCTCCCCCGCTCACCCGGGCTGCTATAGTTGCCGGGCACGCGAACCGATGATCCAGGAAGGGTCCCGAAGCTCATGGAGCCACGCCGCCGTTTTCGTTTCCTCAAGGCGCTCTCCGAGGGCAGCTTCGGCAAGGTCTACCTCGCAGAGATGGTCACGGGCGACAACTTCTCCACCGTCGTCGCCATCAAGCTGCTGCATGGCAAGTGGCTGGGCCACGAAGAGATCGTGATGCGCTCGCGCGACGAGGCCCGCCTGCTGGGCCTGTTGCGCCACCAGAACATCATCCGGGTCGAGGATCTGTCCTCCATCAACGGCCAGTGCGCCGTCATCATGGAGTTCCTCGACGGCGTCGATCTCAAGCACATGATCACCTTCCTGGTGGAGCAGGGCCTGCCCTTCCCGCGCCGCGCGGCCCTCGAAGCGGGCGCCGCCATCGCCTCCGCCCTCGACGCCGCCTACAACCACCGGCCCCTCCAGGGCGGCAAGCCCCTGCGGGTCATCCACCGCGACATCAAGCCCTCCAACGCCATGATCACGGCCGCTGGCCAGGTCAAGGTGCTCGACTTCGGCACCGCGCGGGCCAATTTCGACGACCGCGAGGCCAAGACCATGGCGCTCGCCTTCGGGTCCCAGGCCTACATGGCGCCCGAGCGCATGATGGGCGATCCCGACACCCCGGCGGCCGACGTGTTCAGCCTTGGCGTCACCCTCTGGGAGATCCTGGCTGGTGATCGATTCGGCAAGATATTCATCCGCGAGGCTCGCTACCAGACAGCTCTGGAGCAACGCGTAGCCCAGCTCGATCTCTCCATCCTGCACGACGACCTGGCCGAAGAGGTGCGCGCGCTCCTGCTGGAGATGCTCGACTACGAGCCCACCGCGCGCCCCTCGGCAGCCGAGGTCATGGAGAAGCTCGAGGAGCACGCTGAGCGCGCCCCCGACATGGGCCTGCGGCGCCTCTGCCGCCAGAACGTGAAGACCGCCCAGGGCGCCCGCGTAGAAGAGCCCGAGGTCACCGACGATCCTCTCACGGGCACCACGCTGGTGGAAGATCGCAGCTCCGCCTTCGTGCGCACCGACCAGGATTCCACCTGGTCCGACGAGGCCGCCGACGATGTGGGCTCCAGCGCCTCCCTGGCCGGTCCCCCCGGGGCCGCCGCAGAGGACTCCGCTTCGAGCCCACTGCTGGGCGATCAGCACGTGGAGCCCCTCGACGATTCGGCACCCATGGAGCCGGCCGAGGCCCTCGCCGACGTGTCGGCGCCCCAGCAAGCGGTGGCGTCCACCACGGGTTCGCAGCCCATCAGCACGGAGCCCCCGCCCGATGTGTCCGGCTCGGCGCCGATCCCCGCGAGCGGTGATCCCGCCTCCACCGGATCCGAACCCCTGTCCAAGGCTCTCGACACCTTCGACATCCCCCCCGATCTCGAGCAGCCTTCCCAGGACACCCCCTCGGGTGATCTGGTGGAGCAGCCCTCGCAGCCCATCGATGTGTCCGGGCCCATCGCCGCCCCCACGCCCCCCGAGGTGGTGGGCTTCACCCCCGATCCGGCGCCGCCCCAGGCTCCTGTCGTAGAGCCCCCCCCCCCAAAGAAGGGCGGTGGAGGTCTCATCTTCGCCATCATCGGCCTGCTGGCCGTGGTGGTGGTGGGCGGAGGTGTCGTGGCTTTCCTGGCCATGAGCCAGGGCAACGGTGACACCACGCCCTCCAGCACCACCGGCACCAGCGGTACCACCTCTACCGCCGCCGTGCCCTTCACCTCCGACGAGCTGGGCAACGTGGTGCTGCGCATCGAGCCGGTGGGGGGCGGCACCGTGTCCATCACCTCCGCGCTGGGCTTCAAGGAGACCTGGAACGGAGTGGGCGAGCGGCAGTTCAACAAGATTCCTGCGGGAACCTATCGGACGAAGGTCACGCCCCCAGGTGCTTCAGCGATGAGGAGCATCTTCGACGTGCAGCAGGACAAGACCTGCACCTACACCTTCGACCTGGCTGGAGGTAGCGCGGAATGGCGCAGCGACGGATGCGAGTAGCGCTCGCGACACTGGCCCTTCTCTTCCTGCCGCTCACGGCCAACGCGGGTGCCATCGAGGACCTGGCGGACGCAGCTCAGGAGGCGCTCGAGGCGGAAGACGTCGACGAGGTCAACCGTTTCCTCAAGAGGATCGACAAGGTGGCGCCCGACGCCGATGCGCCGGTGAGCTACCGCACCCAGGCCCGGGTGCACTTCATCGAGGGCATGGCCCGCTGGGTCGACGGCGATCAAGACAAGGCCATGGACGTCTGGCGCGCCTGCCTCGCCATCGACGAAGAATACCAGTGGGACCACGCCAATTTCCCCATCGACGACGCCGAGTCGGTCTTCGAGGGGCTGCGCCGCGAGGTCCGCAGCAAGACCAAGGTGGGCCTCGGAATTCCCATCGATACTGGAGCCACCAAGATCTTCGTGGCTGGTTGGCCTGCCGACTCCACCACCCGCATGCCTGAGGGTCGCTACCTGGTGCAGGCTGTCTGCCCCGACGCCGTCACCTATGGCAAGTGGTGGAAGTACGGGCGGGCGCCCAAGTACGAGAGCATGTGCCCCGGCGGCTTCGGCGAAGCCGCGGAGCTCGTGGCCGAGGCCACCGACGAGGTCCTGTTCGACGACTTCGGCAACCCCATCCTGCCGGGCCCGTCCGCGGGTGGGGGATTCGCCCCCGAGCCCGTGGAACCCGATCCGGTGGTGGAAGCTCCTCCAGATGCTACGCAGGTGCCCGAGCCCGTGGAGCCCGATCCGGTGGTGGAGGCTCCTCCAGATGCTACACAGGTGCCCGAGCCTGTCGTAGAGCCCCCCCCCGATGCTACACAGGTGCCCGAGCCCGAGCCAGAGCCGGTGGTCGAGGCACCCACGGATGCTACCCAGGTTCCCGAACCGGTGGTGGAAGCTCCCCCCGAGCCCGAACCGGTGGAGCCCGAGCCCACACTGGACGGTGTCGCCGACGCCGGCCTGGGCGATGGTTCCGGTGGGCGGGGTGGCTCAGGGGGCGGCTCGGGGGGCGGCTCGCCGGTCATGGGCAAGGCCATGCTCTTTGGCGGTGGTGGCTGTGTCGCCGTGGGCACCGGCCTGTACTTCGCCTGGGTGAGCCCGGCATATTCCGCAATCGAAGCCGCCAGGACTGAGCCGTCGGGCATCACCCGCGCCGACGCCGACTCCCTCACCGGCAGCTTCAACACCGCGCGAGTCGTCACCGGCAGCCTGCTGGGGCTGGGTCTCGCGGGTGCCACCGGCGGGCTCGTCATGCAGCTCACCCACGTGGCCATCACCCCCTGGGGCGTGACCGTGGGCGGAACCTTCTAGCTGGTCACCGTCAGTCCACCAGGTGGTCGCTGGGCGCGACGTCGTCCATGCGGCCAAAGGGCAGCGTGCCCGAGCTGTGGTGGCGGAGCTGCACCATGAGGGGCTGGTGCGGGCCGCGCAGCTGTGTCGTGGTGTAGCTCTCCGCCTGCCAGGCGGAGCCCGCCAGGACGCGATCCAGGCGGTAGACGGGCAGGAAGGGCACTCCCAGGATGGTGGCAGGCCAGGTGGGTGGGCCGCCCGCGTCGGTGAGGCCAGCCCCCTGGAGGATGCTGACAGCCTCGTGGAAGGTGGGCGGCACACCGAGATGACCGGCCGCTACCAGCCCCGCTCCGCCGAGGGAGGCGGTGGCCGCCAGGACCTCGGCGCCGTGCTGGACCGCCTCCGGCCAGGCTGTGGTGGGATTCGAGCCGGGTCCCATGGGAAGCTGGAACGCCAGCAGAGGGACCGTGCCCACCCCCTGGACGTGGGGCAGGGCGAAGACCATCTGGGCTGCGGTGTGGCGCGCGACGTGGTCGTCGGGGAGCTGCTCCTGGTCCTCGTGATCCAGGGCGTAGTCCGCCACGGTGGCCTGGCCCTGGGCGCTGAACACGGAGAGGGGCCAGGCTCCGGACTCGCCGTCGCAGTCCTCGAAGATGCCCTTGACATAGATGCCCACCAGGTCGCCTGCGCTGCCGAAGGTGAGGGTCTCCCCGGGGAGGATCTCGGCAAAGGTTTCGAGGAAGCGGGCATCGCGCAGACCCGTCACCACGGCCAGGTCCGGGCGCAGAGCCACGAGGGTCTCCAACTCTTCTTCGCCCAGGGGGCTGCCGGTCGCGTTCCAGGACAGGACCCGCACGGGCGCGGTTGGGGTGTCCATGGCCGCCACACAGGGCGCCACCACGGACGCCCAGGGGATGCTCACCCGTGGCGGCGGCTCGGGCGTACCGGGGGCGTGCAGCACGCCTACCGCCCCCGCGGTGCCCAGCAGCAGAGTGAGCGCCGACAGCCACCAGCGACGCCACAGCAATCCCAGCACCAGATAGCCCGCGACTCCGAGCAGCAGGGGCTCGGCCATGAGCGCCAGGCCTGCCAAGCGGCTCGTGGTGGTGCTGGGACGCACCATCAGCGCCAGCAGGAGCGGCAAGACCAGGAGCGCGGCGGCGAGGCCGCGGTTCCAGCTGCGGCCGTCGCGCTGCGCGGTGGGGAGGGGACGCATGGTGGCACCCTATCCGGTCGCCGCGAGAATCGCGGAACTCCGGCGCTCGGCGTGGTCTCGGGGGTCTTCTGTGGTAGCGTGTCTGGGTAGAACGCTGAGCAGGCGGGCAATTGGCCGGCGAGACGCGCGACGAGCTGTTGAGTGACGCCCAGGCGCTGGCTTCGGAGCAGCGCTGGGAGGAAGCCGCGCCTCGTTTCGAGCAGCTCGGCGAGCTGCTGCTTGGCTGCGGCGAGCCCGAGCGCGCTCACGGTGCGCTGGCGGCCAGCGGGGACGCCGCCTGGCGCGGAGATCTCCTCTCCCACGCGGTGCGGTGCTTCGTGCGCTCGCGTGAGCTGGTGCTCGCGGGTAGCGAGCTGCACGCGATCCGCGGCGTGCAGCTGGCGGCGGTCCTGCTGGCGCTGGGTGAGCTGCAGGGCGCTGATCTGCTCTTGCAGGAGGTGGAAGCGTCGGACCCTGAGCCCAAGCTCGTGGCCTTGCTGCTCGACACGCGCATGGGCCTGGAGCTGGTGCGCGGTCGCTGCGGTCGCGTGCGGGCGGATCTGGTCAAGCTGGAGTCCCTCGGCGTGGAAGGGACCGAGCCTGTGCTGCTCTTCCGCGAGGGGCAGCTGGCCACGCGCGACGGGCGCTTCTCCGAGGCTGTCGATGCCTTCTCGGCTTGCAGCATGGTGCTGGGGGACGGACTGCCCTTCGCCGGCCCTCTGGGTGCAGCCCTGCTGGAGCTGGCCGAGGTGGCCATCTTTCGCGAGGACGACGACGACGCCCTGGCGCTGCTGCAGCGCGCCGCCGACGCCTGGAAGCGGGCTGGCCGGCGCTCCGGGCAGCTGCGCGTGGAGGCGGCCCGCATGCGGCTGCTGAGCCGCGTGGGGTCTGTCGATCTGCTCACGCGGGGCCTGGAGCGAGGGGTGGACTTCGCCCGTGAGCGGCAGCACCGGTTGCTGGAGCTGGATCTGCGCCTGACCCTGGGTTCGTGCACCCTCGGCAGGAGCCCGCAGGCAGCGTCGGCCTTGCTGAGCGACGTGGCGGAGCAAGCCCGCCGTGTGGGTGCGTTCTACCTGCGCGGGCGAGCTCTGCTGGCCCTGCATGACCGCGACGGCGGTGATCAGGACGTGATCGAGCAGGCCTGCCTTGACCTGGTGGAGAGCCTGCCCTGGCGCACCCGCGCCTACCTCGCCCTGGCTCGCGCCATGGGTGAGCGCGAGGAGAGCCGTGAGCAGGCCATGGAGATCTGCGCCACGGCGCTGTGCCGCTTCGCCAGCATGGACCTGCCCGGTGACGAACAACGGGCTCGCTCCATGCTCTGGCGTTTCAGCCTGGGTCGCTGATCTCCACCTCTGCGGGCTTGTGTCCCATGATGGCTTCGCCACGCTCCACCGCGTAGCGTTGGAGGTCGACGAGGCCAGCGCTGCTCATCCATCCGGCCAGCTCGCGGTAGGTGTAGGCCCTGCCAGCGGCGCTGTTGATGAGCATGCTCACCGAGAAGATGGCCGCGTCGAGGGGCAGGGTGCCGTCGTCCTCGAGCACCAGCTCCCGCAGGACGAGCCGCCCACCGGGCGCCACCGCGGCCGCGGCACGCTGGAGGATCTGCTGGGCGGTCTGCGGGCCGTAGCCGTGCAACACCGCGCCCAGGACGACCAGGTCGTAGGCCCCTCCGATGGGGTCGTCGCTACATAGATCCGCCGCGATCGGGATCACGCGCTGGCGCCAGAGCTCGGCTGGGACCCGTCGCGAGGCCTGCTGCAGCGCGGCCGGCAGGTCCACCAGGTGCACCGTGAGCTGCGGGTGCGCCCTGGCCAGGGCCACCGCCAGCGTGCCCGCACCTCCTCCCAGGTCGGCGGCGGTGGAGATCGCCCCGAGCTCCATGGGCAGCATGCTGTCGAGTCGCAGATCACCCTTGTGCTCGTCCATGGCGCGCAGGTAGTGGGCGCGGGCTCCGTGCTGGCTGGCCTCGCGCCTGGCGGGCTCGCCGCTGCGGACCACCTCGCTCAGCTGGGACCAGCGGCGCCACTGGTGACAGGCCTGCAGGACCATCCCGGTGAGGGGCTCGGGTGCGCGCGAGGAGAGGTGGCGCGCGGTGAATTCGGTGGCCCGGTAGCTGTCGCCGCGCTTGATCAGCAGCCGCATGCCCGTCAGGGCATCGAGCAGCACGCCGGTGGCGCGCGGGTCGGTCCCGGCTTCGGCGGCCACCTGCTGTGCGGAGGCCGGTCCTGGAGTGCAGGGCGCCAGCAGATCCAGCTCCACGGCGGTCATGAGGATGCGCACCGCCCGCGGACTGCGCAGCAGCACCCGCAGCTCGTGGCGGGAGCGGGGGGGGGCGCTCAAGCGCTGCCCGCTGAGATCTCCGCCACGAGCATGGCCAGGACGTCGTGGCGACCGTCAATCTCCTCGCAGTTGCCCTGGTAGCGGCCGCGGGCGCCGCCTCCGCGTCCCACGAGAGCGGCGGCCACCTTGGGGCCCAGGCGCGCCACGGTGTCGGGGTCGCCGGCCAGCAGGAAGCGACCGGCGGAGCCCTCGCCCGCGGTGAGGAAGAGCAGCCGCTGATCGTCCAGCTCGAAGGCGGCGTTGGCCACGGCCTGGAGGAAGCTGGTGCCCGCGAGGGGGCGGTGCAGGACCGCCACCGGATCGGAGCCACCGGCCAGGCCGCGTCCCAGCGCGGCCGCCAGCTCCGCGCGGCAGCGGCGCAGGCCGCGGGCCGTGGCGCGCGCCTGCTCGTTGAGCTTGGCCACAGCGGCCAGGTGCTCCGACGGCGGGCTGGCGAGGCTCCGCGTGAGCGCGCGCTCGCGCTCCAGCGCCGAGTGGAAGCGTGCCATGGCGCGGCCTCCAGACAGGAAGTGCAGGCGCGTGTTTCCACCGTGCACGCGGTCGGTGCCCAGGAGGCGCACCAGCTGGAGCTCGGCGGTGGTGGCCAGGTGGGTGCCACCGCAGGTGTTCACGTCCACGCCCTCGATGGTCACCACCCGCACGGGACCTTCGTGCTCGGGCGGAAGGCCGCGGGTGCGCACGGACAGGCGGGCCAGCGCGTGGGCGGGGAGCAGGCGTGCGCTGATGGGGAGCGCCGCGCGCACCTCGGCGTTGACGAGTGCCTGCAGCTCCGCGAGGATCTCCGGCTCCAGCTGCTCGCTGTCGAGATCGATGCTGCACTGCTGGCTGCCCAGGTGGAAGGCGCAGGTGGTGAGCCCGTACTGGTCCTGGGCCAGGGCGGTGACCAGGTGCTGGGCGCTGTGCTGCTGCATGTGGTCGAAGCGCCGTGTCCAGTCCAGCTCCAGCTCGCAGGGGCCGGGCTCTGCGGGCGCGCCGAGGCTGTGGATCCACCCGCCGTCGCGGTCTTGTTCCACCTGCAGCACGGGCTGGCCGTCCAGGGTGCCGTGGTCGGGGGGCTGACCTCCACCACCCGGGAACAGGAGCGTATCGGCCGTGACGGCCAGGTACACATCGCCCCTGGGGCGACAGGCCATGACCTGGGTGGTGAGGCGCCTGCAGTAGGGGTCTTTGTGGAAGGTGGGCTGGCGCATCTTGGGTCCTCGGGCACGGTCAGCTCTAACCTACCGCTTGCGCGACCACCTCGGTCGGCGCCCGATGTCCGTGTGGACAGTGCTGGATCCCCGCACGCCGCCGTAGTATCTCCTGCAGGTCCAGCAGGAGGTGGCATGTCCCGCCAGGGTACGCGAATCGGCCCCTATGCTCTGGAGGTCCAGGTCGGTCGTGCCTCAGGCTGCACGCTCTGGAACGCCACGAGGGCCGATGGCAAGCAGCGGGGCCCACAGAAGGTGGCGGTGCGCGTGCTGGACGATCCCGGCGACAACGCGGCCCTCGCCAGACTCGAGCTGGAGTACCAGCAGCTCAAGGCCCTGGACGGCGCGGGCGCGCCGGCGGCCGTGGCACTGTACTCGGGTTTTGGCGCCCTGGTCATGTCGCGCCTGCGCGGCGTCACCCTGCGCAGCCTCATCGACGCGGCGCTGGCCGCCACCCTGGAGCTGGACCAGGCCACGGCCATCGAGGTGGCTCTGGGCACCGCGCGCGTGCTGCGGCACGCCCATCAGCTCACGCCCCCCATCGTGCACGGGCGCCTGGGACCGGGCGATGTGATCCTTAGCAGCGACAGCTCCATCTCCCTGGTGGGCTGGGCTGGCTGGAGTCCCAGGACCTGGTCTCCGGGTGTGGCCCCCGAGCTGCTGCGCGGGCAGCCGTCCAGCGAGCAGGCGGACGTGTGGAGCCTGGGGGCCTTGCTGGCGGCCACCCTCAGGCCGCGCATCACCCAGAAGCAAGGCCTGCCAGCCGCGAGTCGGCAGGTGGCCCGCTCCTGGCCAGCGGCCGGTCGCTTGCTGGAGCGGCTGCTGGCGCCCGATCCCGCGCTCCGTGCGACGAGCCTCGACGACACCATCCCGGAGCTGCTCGCTCTCGCCAGGTACAACGGCGGGGTGGCGCGCGTGGGTGAGCTGGCCGAGCGCTGCTCCTCGTTCCGACGTGGACCGCTGCGCGCGCGCTCCCTGGCTGCCGCCCAGGCCCCCGCGGCTCCTGTGGTGCCCGCAGCCCCACTTGCCTCCAAGGCCACAGCGCCGCTGGTCGTCGAGGCTGCACCCCCCGCTGCCCAGGCCATGCCCGCCCACAGCGTAGCCCCCGGGCCCGCGCAGGCTCGGCCCGTGGCCAGGCCGGAACCGCCGACGGAGCCCGCTGCAGCCGGTGTGCCCGCCGCTGTGCCCGCTGGCGAGGTCCCGCTTCCCGTAGCACCCAAGCCCCCTACGGTGGCCCGGTCCAGGCCGCCCGCTGCCAGCCCTGCGGCCAGCGAGGACCCTCCAGCAGAGCCGGTCGAAGACGAGCTGGAGAAGACCGAGCCGCTGCAGGAACCCGAGGATTCCGGCGAGGCTGCCCAGCTGCGCTCCGACGGCGTGCCCTATGGCGAGGAACCCTCGGATCTCGATGACGAGCAGAAGAGCCGCACCGAGATGGTGGAGCAGGTGGCGGTCGCCCTGGTGGGCTTGCTGCTCATGGCCATCCTGGCCTACCTCGGCAAGGCCTGTCTCGGCGGCTGAGCCAGCCAGGAACTGTCCGGCTGGCGAAGAGCAGGCGACAGAGCAGGTCGCCGACAGGCGACCGCCCCGGGTCGTAGCGAGGGTCAGCAGGCGGCCAGCGAGGCCGGCTCTGCGCAGTAGCGGCGAGGGAGGCGTGCTTTTGGCACCTTGACCGAGAGCGCTGCGAGCAGGGACGGGCGCAGCCACGACCGCTGGGCCGAAGTAGAGTTGGGGTTCTGTCGCCTGCTCTAAGCTCGGGCCGGTTAGGGGACGCCAGCGGCGGCTGGAGGCAGGCATGGAGCGCGGGTACCCCTTCGGACCACACCAGTACATCGTGGTCGAGGGGCCCATCGGTGTGGGAAAGACCACGCTGGTGCATCGCCTCGCTGAGCGGGCGCGAGCCCGGCTGGTGCTCGAGGTGTTCGAGGAGAACCCCTTCCTGGCCGACTTCTACCAGGACCGAGGCAAGTACGCGTTCCAGACCGAGCTGTTCTTCCTGCTGTCTCGCTTTCGGCAGCAGCAGCTCGTCACCCAGGAAGCCCTGTTCACAGAGGTCACCCTCTCCGACTACCTCTTCCACAAGAACCTCATCTTCTCGGGGCTCACGCTGGTGGACGCCGAGTGGCAGCTGTACCTCGACGTCTTCGAGGCCCTGGCCACCCGGGTCACCCGGCCCGATCTGGTCGTCGTGCTCGACGCGCCCCTCGACGTGCTGCTGGGACGCATCGAGAAGCGCGGCCGCAGCTACGAAAAGGACTTCGACGCAGGCTACCTCGAAGAGCTGGTGGCGCGCTATCGGCGAGAATTCCAGCTGTACCAGCACGCGCCAGTGCTGGTGGTCAACTGCGCTGAGACCGACTTCTCCAGGGATGATCACGCCATCGACTGGCTGATCCAGGAGATCGCGACCCACACCAGCGGGCGGCAGGTAGTAGGGTCCTGAACTTTCTTTTTCTCTCCTCGCGGGGTGGTGGGTCCAAGAATGCGGACCACGAACCAAACCCCCCCAAGCTGGAGAGAGCCATGAACCGCATCCGCCTTCCCCTGATCCTCGCCCTGTCGGCCCTGACCGGCGGCTGCTTCCTGCAATCCAGCGACATGGCCGAGGTGCTGCCGGACGATCGGCTGCTGGTGAA
Source organism: uncultured Enterobacterales bacterium (assembly GCA_964512185.1). GTDB lineage: Bacteria > Myxococcota_A > UBA796 > UBA796 > JAFGLY01 > CAZEJJ01. Next base: position 51,004 of record CAZEJJ010000005.1, read on the forward strand.
CATGCCGCTGGCTTCGGATCTGTCCAAGGACCTGGACGAGAAGAACTGGGCCACCTACTACCTGCTCACCGCCGAGGTCACCGAGGACGTGAACTGGATGGTGGGGACCGTGCTGTACTGGGTGGACACCATCACCCACGAGTACCGCCCCAGCTATGTCAACAGCGACCAGACCGAGGCCCTCTGGGGCCCCTGGGCGGGCAGCGCGCTGGACCCCACCATGAACCAGCTGTGGGTCACCCACGACATCGAGACCGACACCTACGCCTGGGGCCTGGACCGCTGGCCCAAGGAGTCCAGCGAAGAGGACGCCGTGACGGTGGTCCTGGGTGACGTGGACGCGGGCGCCACCCGCGACGTCAGCTCCGGTGGCTTCTCCATCGACTTCGACAGCATCAACCTGATGGATCCCACCGAGGAGACCACCGGCCAGTTCGAGGTGGACTACGACATCCGCGAGGACGGTGTGGGCGCGTTGGCCAGCTTCGTGGACTTCGGCCCCGATGCGCTGCACGCCAGCTACGCCTTCGACCAGACCTTCGGCGGTGACGGCCTCATGGACCTGACCGTGGACTCCGACATGGACGGCCTGGGCCAGCCAGAGCGCCTCATCATCCGCAGCCGCTGGCAGGCCGACGGCTCCGGCCGCTCGGACGTGGCCATCAAGGGCGGCGACCTGGGCGACGCGGTGGGCACGGCCACCGAGTGCTGGGACAGCGGCTTCGAGCGGGTCTACTACATCGACGACGTGGGCGGCGTCGAGGAAGGCGACATCAGCCTGTGCGTCTTCGACAATGTGGAGTACTCCGAGGAGGCCGAGTAGGGTTCGGCTTGCGAGCGGGCCCCGTTTCTGCTTGATTCAGTGGGCCACGTTCCGGCAGGTGCCCTTGCCCGACTCCTCCCCCGCACGACCCCCCACCAGCTCCTCGTCTGCCGGGGAGCTGCGCTCGTCTGGCGGTCTGGGCTCGTGGTTGGCGCTGGCCGCGCTGCTGGTGGTCTTCGCCACCCTGTCGCTGCGCGGAGCCTGGAGCAGCTCTGCCACCTTCGACGAGGTGGCCCACCTGCCCGCTGGCGTCAGCTACTGGGCGGCGGGGGACGCGAGGCTGAACAGGGAGCACCCGCCGCTGGTCAAGCTGCTGGCGGCCCTGCCCGCGGTGGTGGCTGACAGCCAGGTGCCGCTGGATCGGGCCAGCTGGGCCGAGGGCGATCAGTGGCGCTTCGGCAGCGAGCTGCTGTTCACCTCTGGCAACGATCCCGGCTGGATCCTCGGGGCAGGGAGGACCGTCTGCGTGGCCATCGGACTGCTCGCGGGCCTGTTGATCTTCCTGTGGTGCAGGGCCATGGTGGGGGCGCGGGCGGCGCTGCTGCCCTCGCTGCTGTTCTGCCTGTCGCCCCTGTTCATCGCCCACAGCGCACTGGTTACCACCGATGTCGCCACCGCGGCGGCCCTGCTGGTGCTGGCCTGGTCTGCGTGGCGCTCGCTGGAGCGGGACGGCTGGCGGAGTCTCCTGCTGGCGGGGATGGGCGCGGCTGCGCTGATGCTGTGCAAGTACACAGGACCCATCGGTGTCGGCGCGGTCCTGCTCGCCCTGCTGCTGCGCACCACCTGGCGCGATCCGGCCAGCCGCAGGCGCGGTGTCCTGGCCCTGGTGGCGGTGTCCGGAGCCGCGCTGCTCGCGGCCACCCTGGTGTGGGGCTGGCCGCCGTCGCTCCGAGCCTACCCCGATGGCTTCGCGTCCCTCGGCTTCAACCACATGGCTGGCTGGCGCTTCTACGCACTGGGCCAATTCTCGGAGCAGGCGCGCTGGTGGTATTTCCCCTTCGCGCTGGCGGTGAAGGCCGCCCCCGGCACCCTCATGAGCCTGGCCCTGGTGGCCATCCTGGCGGCCGCGGCTGCGCGTCGAGCGCTCCCTGCGCCGGGTGCTGGGTGGCCCTTCTTCCTGCTGCCCGCGCTGGGATACGGCCTGGCGGTGGTGGTGGGAGCGCCCAACGTGGGGGTCCGCTACCTGCTGCCGGCCCTGGCCCTGGCGCTGCCTGCGGCCGGCTTCCTGCCTGCGCTGTTGGGAGAGCGCCTGCGCTCCGGGCTGGTGCAGATCGTGCTGGCGCTCGTGGTGGGAGGCCAGGTCTGGGCCGCCTGGTCGGCGCGAGATCTACCGCTTGCCTGGTTCAACGGCCTGGCTGGCTGCACCACCGGCCAGGCGCTGCCCTGCCTGGACGACTCCAACGTGGACTGGGGCCAGGCCCTGCCGGCACTGGCGGAGGAGCTGGGGCGCGTGGCCCCGAAAGACCGGGTCCGGCTGGCCTACTTCGGGACCGCCCGGGTGGGGCACTACCTGGACAGCGTCGCCATGGGTGCCGCGGAGGTGGAGCGACCCTATCGGGCGCTGTACGCCCTGAGCGTGCAGCGCATGCTCAGGCCTCCGGGTGGCCAGGAGCAGGCGCTGGAGGAGTACTGGTTCCACCAGCGCGAGGCGGACATGGTGGTGGCCGGGGTGTACCACATCTTCGATCTGCGGGAGGTGGCTGGGCTGCCCGCACCGCCCCGTGCCGAGCCCGCGCCGTGAAGGCGCCGTTTTCCAGTGTGTGGCGAGAGGGTCCGTGTCCCAGTGCCTTTCGTCGGCCCGTGGCCAGACGGGCGCCCGCGCTGGGGGCGGTGACCTGCCACTGAGCCTGTCTTGACTGATATGCGCTGAATGAGCGGCCATTTTGGCGGCAGTGATCTGTCACTGGGCCCGTTCTGTCCGCTATTCGCTGAAAGCAGGAGACCAGGGCACGAAGTCCTGCTGTGGTGGGATCGGTCGCGGCTGGCGTCAGAGGTGGTATTTCGAGGGCCAAGAGCGCTGCCCTGCCTGGTCCTCAGCCGATCGCCCGGCTCGTCGGAATGGGCACCTCGACCCGGCTACTCCACCTGCACCCATGCCACCAGGGACAGCCCCAGGTCCAGAGTAATGTCGCTGCTGGTGGCGTTCGCCTGGTGCACCTCCACGGCCAGCTGGTTGGCCTCGGCCTGCAGGACGGCGGCCTCCAGCGCGTAGTCGGTGTAGCCGGTCTCCGAGGCGTCGGAAGCGGTGAAGCTCGCGTAGGTGTCGGCGGTGATCTCTCCGTCGGGCATGCCCTGGCGCAGCAGCTCGCTGCCGTTGAGGTGCACCACCGCGCCGTCGTCCACCCGCAGGGACAGGACGAGCTCGCCCTCCAGACCCACCAGGGAGGTGTCCGCGTCGAAGGCATGCCGGAACCAGGTGGTGGGGTGCTTGTTCCCGCTGTCGTCGCCGTAGGAGACCTGGGTGGTCTGGCTGTCGCCGTAGCCCAGGGGGGCGGGACCGCTGGCCCAGGCGCTGTCGTCGAAGTCCGCCTGGGTCCATGATCCGTCGGGGGGCTCCCCTGTGTCGAGGTAGTGCCAGGTGGCACCCTTGGCCACCAGCTCGGTGGTCTGCTCCTCGACTCGCATATTGGAGGAGCCCGGTGTGCCGTGCTCCACCGCGTCCCAGCTGTCGGAGCCGTCGGGCAGGCGGGCCCAGGCGGAGTCTTCGGTGAGGGAGGGGAAGCTGACCCAGTCCAGGCGGCGAGCATCGGGGTCGAAGATGCCCACGCTCTCGCCATCGCGCGAGAGCCGGAGCGCCACGTGGCCGTCGTTTTCGCCGCTGCCGTCGGCCCACAGCAGCAGGTGGCCCTGGGCGTCGATGAGGGTCCCCTCGGGCAGCACGGCCTTGTCGGGCTCGGCCGGGTCGTCGCTCAAGCTGTAGCCGCCCAGGTCCATGGCCTCGTCGCTGCCGTTGTACAGCTCCAGCCAGTCGTGGGCGATGGCGTTTTCGCACAGCGTCGAGCCCCCGTTGTCGGCCATGAGCTCGTTGACGACCAGCAGGGAAGGCTCTGTATCGCTGTCGGAGTCCGTCTCGCTGTCGCCTGGAGCTTGGCTGTCTGTGGGGGGATCGCTCTCAGCGGGCGGCGTGGAATCCGAGGGTTGCACGGGCCCGTCAGTCCTGTCGCAGCCGGTGATGGTGAGGGCCAGGATGGCGAGCAGGAGGGTCATCATGGGGGCACGATAGCATGGGCCCCGCTGGCCGCGAGCATGCCGGTGGGGATAGGCTGCGCCGATCGCGCCCACCTCCATCCTGGCGCGAAGCACCGGGATCGCCGCTCCATGCAGCACAAGCGCAACTTCTCCATCATCGCCCACATCGACCATGGCAAGTCCACCCTGGCGGATCGCCTGATCCAGAAGGGCGGACTGGTGGCCGACCGGGAATTCAAGGATCAGCTCCTGGACTCCATGGACATCGAGCGTGAGCGCGGGATCACCATCAAGAGCAACACCGCCACGCTGCCCTACACCGCGCGGGATGGGCAGGTATACGAGCTCAACCTCATCGACACCCCGGGGCACGTGGACTTCAGCTACGAGGTGTCCCGCGCCCTGGCCTCGTGCGAGGGGGTGCTGCTGCTGGTGGACGCCGCCCAGGGAGTCGAAGCCCAGACCCTGGCCAACCTCTACCTGGCCCTGGAGCACGACCTGGAGATCGTGCCGGTGATCAACAAGATCGACCTGCCCTCGGCCGACGAGGACGGCACCCGCCTGCAGATCGACATCGAGCTGGGACTCGACGGCGACGAGGCCCTGGCCTGCTCCGCCAAGCTGGGAACCGGCATCGACGACATCATCGAGGCCGTGATCGAGCGCATCCCGCCCCCCCAGGGCTACACCGACGTGCAGCTCAAGGCGCTGGTCTTCGACGCCAACTACGATCCCTACCGGGGTGTGGTCATCTCGGTGCGGGTCTTCGAAGGTGGGCTCTCGCGGGGTGACGAGATCCGCTTCATGCAGGGCGGGACCGTGCACAAGGTCGAAGAGGTGGGTCGCTTCCGGCCTGTGCGCAGCACCTGCGAGCGGCTGGAGGCTGGCGACGTGGGCTATGTCTTCGCGGGCATCAAGACCGTGGCCCAGGTGCGGGTGGGCGACACCATCACCCACGAGCACTGGCAGGCCAGCCAGGCCATCCCGGGCTTCGTGGAGGCGCAGCCGGTGGTGTTCTCCTCGGTCTACCCGGTGTCCACCGACGACTACCCCGACCTGGCCGACGCGCTGGAGAAGTACAAGCTGAACGACGCGGCCCTGGTCTACGAAAAAGACAGCTCCGTGGCCCTGGGGCTGGGCTTCCGCTGTGGCTTCTTGGGCCTGCTGCACCTGGAGATCTTCCAGGAGCGGCTGGAGCGCGAGTTCGACCAGGTGCTGGTCATGACCGCCCCCAGCGTGCGCTACGAGATCGGGCTGTCCGATGGCAGCCAGGTGACCCTGGACAACCCGCACTACTACCCGGATCCGGCGGCCATCCAGCAGGTGCGCGAGCCCATCATCCGGGCCGCCATCATGTTCCCCGATCGCTACATGGGCGCGGTCACCCGGCTGTGCCTGGATCGTCGGGGCAGCAACACAAACTACGGCTACCCGGTGCCCGGTCGCATCGAGTTCACCGTGGACCTGCCGCTGGCCGAGGTGATCTACGACTTCTACGACCGGCTCAAGAGCGTCACCCAGGGCTACGGCAGCTTCGACTACGAGTTTCTGGAGTATCGAGCTGCTGACGTGGTCAAGATCGACATCCTGGTGAACTCCGAGAAGGTGGACGCGCTGTCCATCATCGTGCACCGCGAGCGGGCGCGCATGCGCGCCATCAACATCTGCGAGAAGCTCAAGGAAGAGCTGCCCCGGCAGCAGTACAAGGTGGCCATCCAGGGTGCCATCGGTGGCAAGATCATCGCCCGCACCACCATCGGCGCCCTGCGCAAGGACGTCACCGCCAAGTGCTACGGCGGCGACATCAGCCGCAAGCGCAAGCTGCTGGAGAAGCAGGCCAAGGGCAAGAAGCGCATGAAGATGGTGGGGAACATCGAGATCCCGCAGCGGGCCTTCGTCGCCGTGTTGAAGACCAGTGAGGACTGATCTCGAACCTGGAGGGCCGGGCCTCTACGTCCACGTTCCTTTCTGTGTCACGCGCTGCCGCTACTGCGCCTTTGTGTCGGGCACGGATCTGTCGCTGCGCGAGCGCTTCCTGGCGGGGCTGGAGCGCGAGGTGGAGCAGCTCTCCGGGGATTGGAAGGGCTTCGACACGGTGTACCTGGGCGGCGGCACGCCCACGGTGCTGGGGTTGCCGGGGCTGGGGCGGGCGCTGCGCGCGTTGGCGCCGCTGGGCATCGCGGAGGGTGCCGGCTGGTCCGTGGAGGCCAACCCTGATGATGTCAGCCTGGATCTGCTGCGTGGGCTGCGGGATCTGGGGGTGGGGCGCCTGAGCCTGGGACTGCAGAGCCTGGACGATGGGGATCTGCGCTTCCTGGGGCGGCGGCACGACGCGGCGGCGGGCCAGCGGGCGGTGGCGGTAGCTCGGGAGGCGGGCTTCGAGGACATCTCGGTGGATCTGATCTACGGGCTGCCGGGCCAGGGGGTGGAGAGCTGGCAGGGGCAGCTGCGGCGGGCGCTGGAGCTCTCGCCCACCCACATCTCCGCCTACGAGTTGACCGTGGAGCCGGGCACGCCCTTGGCGGCTACGGCAGATGGGCTGCCGGGCGAAGAGCTGCGCCGGGCCTTGTTCGTGGCGGGTTCGGAGCTGCTGCGCGCCCAGGGCTGGCTGCACTACGAGGTGTCCAGCTTCGCGCTTGATGGTGGGCATCGTTCGCTGCACAACCGCAAGTACTGGAGTCACGTGCCCTACCTGGGGCTGGGCCCCGGGGCGCACTCCTTCGACGGGCGACAGCGCTGGTGGAACAGGGCCAGCACCAGGGGCTGGTGTGAGGCGCTGGAGCGGGGCGGGGATCCGGTGGCGGAGCGCGAGCTGTTGAGCGCGGAGCAGCTTCGCCTGGAGCGTCTGGCCTTGGGATTCCGCCACGATGGCGGGGTGGCCGTGGCGGATCTGGCCGGCCACGAGGCGGCGGTGGAGCAGGGGCTGTTGACCGCAGGGGAGGGGAGGGTGTTCCCCACGTTGGAGGGCATGCTGATGGCCGACGGGCTGGCGCGGCGCTTCGCCTGATCTGCGTGGTAGGCTTTCTCCGTCACCTCTCGCGGAGGGTCTGTCATGGCTCATCATCGCCTGCTCTTGCTCGTCGTCCTGCTCGCCGCCTGCCGCACCGATGACAAGCTCGCCACGGGCCTGGACAGTGTCGACTCCGAGGCACTGGTGGATGCCGATGGCGACGGCTGGCCTGAAGGCGACGACTGTGACGACGGCGATCCGGACAGCTATCCGGGGGCCGAGGAGCGCTGCGACGAAGCGGACAACGACTGCGACGGCGAGACCGACGAGGAGGTCACCACCACCTGGTACGCGGACGTGGACGAGGACGGCTTCGGCGACCTGGAGAGTCCGCTCGAGGCCTGCGATCCCGAGGCGGGATTCGTGGGGGACAGCGGCGACTGCGACGACGAGGATCCCAGCGTGTACCCCGAGGCCGAGGAGCTCTGTGACGAGGTGGACAACGACTGCGACGGCGAGGTGGACGAGGACGTCACCACCGACTTCTACCTGGACGTCGACGGGGACGGCTGGGGGAGCGAGGAGATCGCTCAGGCCTGCGAGCTGCCGTCCGGGCATGCGGAGCTGGGCGGGGACTGCGACGACGCGGAGGCAGCGGTCAACCCCGACGCCACCGAGACCTGCAACGGGGTGGACGATGACTGCGACGGCGAGGTGGACGAGGACGACGCTGTCGATGCGAGCAGCTGGTACGGCGATGGCGACGGTGACGGCTTCGGGGATGCGAAGACGGCCACCGCGGCCTGCTCGCAGCCCAAGGGCCATGTGGAAGACAGCAGCGACTGTGACGACGCCGACGCGGCGGTGAACCCCAGCGCCACAGAGGCCTGTGACGGCATCGACAACGACTGCGATGGAGACACCGACGAGGACAGCGCCTCGGACGCCGGCACCTGGTACGTCGACAGCGACGGCGACGGCTACGGCGACGCCGGCTCGGCCAGCGTGGCTTGTTCGGCGCCCGCGGGCCACGTGGCTGACGGCACGGACTGCGATGACGGAGACGCGGACGTGAACCCCGGTGCTGCAGAGGTCTGCAACGGGGCGGACGACGACTGCGATGGTGTGGCCGACGAGGACGACGCGGCGGACGCCGGCACCTGGTACGTCGACAGCGACGGCGACGGCTACGGCGACGCCGG
>CAZEJJ010000005.1:59267-59696 GCA_964512185.1 uncultured Enterobacterales bacterium
GGACGTGAACCCCGGTGCTGCAGAGGTCTGCAACGGGGCGGACGACGACTGCGATAGTGTGGCCGACGAGGGACTGGTCTACAGCACCTGGTACGCCGACGGCGACAGCGACGGCTACGGCGACTCGAGCACCAGCAGCCTCGACTGCGCTGCGCCTTCGGGCTTCATCGCCGACGCCAGCGACTGCGACGACTCCGACTCGGCGGTGAACCCCGGCGCCAGCGAGGTCTGCAACGGCGTCGACGACGACTGCGACGGCAGCGTGGATCCCGGGCTCACCAGCGTGTTCTACGCCGACGACGACGGCGACGGCTACGGTGACCCCGGCGACAGCAGCGAGGACTGCTCGGCCCCCAGCGGCTATGTCTCGGATTCCAGCGACTGCGACGACTCCGACTCGGCGGTGAACCCCGGCGCCAGCGAGGTCTG
>CAZEJJ010000005.1:59796-91264 GCA_964512185.1 uncultured Enterobacterales bacterium
CAACGGCGTCGACGACGACTGCGACGGCAGCGCTGACGATGGTGTGCTGGGCACCGGTGGGAGCTGCGCGGCCGAGAGCTGCCTGGCCATCCTGAGCGATGATCCGTCAGCAGCCACCGGCTCCTACAGCCTCGATCCCACAGGATCAGGCTCCAGCTTCACGGTGCAGTGCGACATGGACAAGGACGGCGGTGGCTGGACCCAGCTCAGCAGCTCCTACCTGGCCACCCTTTCAAGTGGGGTCAGCCGCGAGTACCTGTACACCTACGGCTCCGGTTGGTACGTCTCCCCGGCCACCACGCTGATCTGGAGCTGGTCCAGCTATCAGGCGCTCGAGGGCACCTACTTCTATGCATACAGCGGCGACACCCTCACTGGCTCCTTTTCATGTAGCGACGTCGAGGCTGGGCACTGGGGCGTCGGCTGCAGCAACGGTGGCGGCAACCAGTGGAAGGTGCTGCCCTGGGGCTCCAGCATCGACAGCACCCAGGGATACTCGGCCATCTGCCAGGACCAGCCCGATGTCTTCGGCGTGGGCGCCTGCGCCTACCCCGCTCAGATCTGGGCGCGACCCTAGCCTTCCGCGTGCCGGCACTACTCCGTACCGGTACTACTCCGGTTGATATCATGCGGTACTAACGCGGTACTCGCGGTACTACTCCGGTTGTACGGTACTACTCCTACGGTACTACTCCGGTTGATATCATTACGTTTTCCTAAAAGGTAATCATACCAACCAGACCCCTGCTCCCTCACCTGCTCCCCGCGGTACTCGCGGTACTACTCCGGTTGATATCATTACGTTTTCCTAAAAGGTAATCATACCAACCAGACCCCTGCTTCCGACCCCTGCTTCCTACCAACCAGACCCCTGCTCTCTCCCCTGCTCTCTCCCCTGCTCTCTCCCCTGCTCTCTCCCTGCTCTCTGCTCTGCTGCTCTGACACGTTCTGTGGTCGGATCGGGTAGACTGCGGTCATGGAAAAGGCGGTCCTCGATCTCTTCGTGCCAGGGCGGGTCTGCCTGCTGGGTGAGCACAGCGACTGGGCCGGGGGCTGGCGCCGCGAGAACCCGGCCCTGCTGCCCGGGCGTGCGCTGCTGGTGGGCACCAGCCAGGGGCAGCACGCCCGGGTGCGCCGCTGTCCGGGCAAGCTGCGGCTGCGTGCGACTCTGGAGAATGGTAGCCGTACGCCCTGGTTCGAGCTGCCCATGCGGCGCGAGGCGCTGCTGGAGGAGGCGCAGGCCGGCAGCTTCGCCAGCTACGTGGCGGGCGTGGCCTACCAGGTGCTGAAGCGGCACGCTGTGGGCGGCGTCGAGATCGACAACCACGCCACGGATCTGCCGCTGGCCAAGGGGCTCTCGTCCAGCGCTGCGGCCTGTGTGCTGGCGGCCAGGGCCTTCGGCCGGCTGTACAACCTGGGCCTGTCACGCCGCGAAGAGATGGAGCTGGCCTACCTGGGCGAGACCACCACGCCTTCCCTGTGTGGGCGCCTGGACCAGGGCTGCGCCTACGGCCAGCAGCCGGTGCTGATGGTCTTCGACGGCGAAGACCTGCAGGTGGAGCTGCTGCGGGTGGGAGCGGAGCTGCACCTGGTGCTGGTGAACCTGCGCGCCCAAAAGGACACGCGGCGCATCCTGGCGGACCTGAACCGCTGCTATCCCTATGCCCAGAGCGAGCTGGGGCGCGGTGTGCACCTGGGCCTGGGCGTCGAGAACCACCGCATCACGGCCGCGGCGGTGCGCGCCCTGGCGCTCGGCCAGGTGGAGCGCTTCGGCGCCTTGATGCTCGAGGCGCAGGCCGTGTTCGACCGCCTGGTTGCGCCCGCCTGTCCCTCCGAGCTGGCGGCGCCGGCGCTGCACGCGGTGTTGGCCGAGCCCCGGTTGGAGCCCTACCTGCTGGGCGCCAAGGGGGTGGGCTCCCAGGGCGACGGCACGGCCCAGCTGCTGTGTCGCGACGCCGACGGCCAGCAGCGGGTCATGGAGCTGGTGCGGCGGGAGCTGGGCCTCGGGGCCCTGGAGCTGACGATCCCCGCTACGGAGTAGGAAGAGTCAGTCTCCCCAGGGGGTGTCGCCCGCCACGGGCAGGGGAGCGCAGGCGGCGGTCAGCCAGGCGCGCTCGGGCTCGTCGAGCAGGGGCGCGAGCTTTTCGAGCACCAGGGCGTGGTAGGCGTTGACCTGGGACTTTTCGCCCTCGGAGAGCAGGGCCGGGTCCATCAGCTTGCGGTCGTAGGGGCAGAGGGTGAGGTCCTCGAAGCCCAGGAAGCTGCCGTGCTCGTTGTCCACAAGCTTGACCACCAGCACCAGGTTCTCGATGCGGATGCCGAACTCGTCGGCCTTGTAGTAGCCGGGCTCGTTGGACAGGATGTTGCCCGGCATGAGAGCGGTCATGTTCTTGCGCAGGCTGACGGAGAAGGGGCCTTCGTGCACGCAGAGGTGGGCGCCGACTCCATGACCGGTGCCGTGGCTGTAGTCCAGGTAGAAGTCCCACAGGGGCGAGCGGGCCAGCACGTCGAGCTGGTAGCCGTTGGTGCCCTGCAGGAAGCGGGTGCCTCGCAGCCTGAGGTGGCCGCGCAGCACCGCCGTGTACGCCCGGCGCTGCTCTTCGGTGGGCTCGGCCATGGCGAGGGTGCGGGTGATGTCGGTGGTGCCGTCGTGGTACTGGCCGCCCGAGTCGATGAGGAAGATGCCCTCGGGCAGCAGATCCACGTTGCTGTCGGGGGTGGCGCCGTAGTGCACGATGGCGCCGTGGCCGGCGTAGCCGGCGATGGTGTTGAAGCTGGGGCCCACGAAGCCCTCGCCCATGGCTCTGAAAGCCTCCAGGCTGGCTTCGGCTGAGAGCTCGGTGACCCCACCCGCGGGCACGGCGCCCTGCAGCCAGCGCAGGAAGCGGACCATGGCCACGCCGTCGCGCAGGTGTGCCGCGCGCATGCCGGCGATCTCGATGGCGTTCTTGGCGGCCTTCCAGGCTGGAATGGGCCCGGTGGCCAGCTTGAGGGTGGCGCCGCTCTGCTCCAGCAGCACGGCCAGGCGCTTGCTGGCCACGGCCGGGTCGAGCCAGGCGGTGGCGCCTGCAGCGCCCAGGGCGGCGCAGGCCGCGTCGATCTCGTGGTAGGCGCGCAGCTGCACGTTGGCGGGCAGGACCTCGCGCACTCCGGGCTGCAGCCGGGAGGTGTCGGTGAACAGGGTGGCGCCTTGGCCGTCCACCAGGGCCCAGGCGATGAACACCGGGTTGTAGGCGATGTCGGCGCCGCGCAGGTTGAAGGTCCAGGCGATCTCGTCGAGGGCACAGATGAGCAGGGCGTCGGCGCCTTCACGCTCCAGCCGCTGCTGCATGCGGCCGAGCTTCTCGGCCACGCTCTCGCCGGCCACGGAGTCCTCGTGCAGGCGAACGGGTGCCGAAGGCATGGGGGGCCGCTGGTCGCCCCACACCTGGTCCACCAGGTCCTCCGCCAGGGGGACCAGCTGGATCTCGGAGGCGGCCAGGGCTTTCTCGAGGTCGTCGTAGCCGCTGACCGAGAAGACCGCGGCGTTGACCCCCACCTTCTCGCCGGCGGCCAGCTGGTCCACCAGCCAGGCTTCGAGGGTGGGCACGCCGGGTAGGCTCATCTTGAACAGCTTGATGCCGCTGCCCTGCAGCTGCTGCTCGGCCTGCAGGAAGTAGCGGGAGTCGACCCACAGGCCCGCGTCGTCGATCGCCACCACGGCCGTGCCGGCCGAGCCGTTGAAGCCCGAGATGAAGCCACGTCGGAGCCAGTTCCTGGAGACGTACTCGCTCTGGTGGGCGTCTGAGCTGGGCACGATCCAGGCCGAGAGGTCCTGCGCCTTCATGAGGGAGCGGAGACTGGCCAGCGCTTCGGGTACGGACATGGGAGACCTCCGGACAACGGTGGGGTTGCGGGCCTTCTATCTCGTTTGGCGCCCCGACTCTGGTGCGGTGAGCAGGCTTCGGGAGGTCTGGTGAACGACCTCGCTACCGGGGTCCACCCGGGTTAGGGTCGCGCCCGTCCGTGCCCGCAGGATCTGCGAGGCTGACGCGAAGAATCGTCGCCACAGGAGACCCCATGAACACCGCCACGTTGTCCGGAGCCACCCTGCTGATCGCCCTCGCCGGCTGGTCCGTCGAAGCCTCGGCCGAGTGCACCTACTCACCCGACTCCAACGCTCCGCGCGCCGACGTGCCCGACGAGTGCAAGTGGGATCTCTCCCACATGTTCGCCACCCCCGACGAGTGGGAAGCCGAGTTCAGCGCGGTCGAGGCCGAGATCCCCAAGCTCCAGCCCTTGTGCCAGGGCAAGCTGGCCACCGACGCGGACACCCTGACGGGCTGCCTGGACAGCACCTATGTGCTGCTGCAGCGGCTCTACCAGCTGTATGTCTACGCCGGTCGAAACTTCGACCAGGACCAGGAGCTGGATGAGACCAAGGTGCGCAACGGACGCATCCAGATGCTGCTGCCGGTCTTCATGGACCAGGTCAGCTTCATGGATCCCGAGATCCTGGCCATCGACGAGGCCACCGTCGACGCCTGGGTGGCCGAGAACGAGGGGCTGGCAGTCTACGACTACTACCTGGAAGACATGTTCCGCATGAAGGCCCACACCCTCTCGGGGGCCGAGGAGCGGCTGATGGCCCTGTCGGGCAACGTGGCCGACGCGCCCTACTACGCCCACGAGGCGCTGCTGAACGTGGACATCACCTTCCCCGAGATCACCAACAACGAGGGTGAGCAGGAGGTGCTCACGGTCACGGGCTTCACCAAGTACCGCGGCTCCAGCGACCCCGCGGTGCGCACACAGGCGGCCGAGACCTTCTTCGGCGGGCTGGCCGGCTACGAGAACACCTTCGCCTCCATGCTCGACGGCATCGTCAAGGCCCACATCTTCAAGAAGGAAGCCCGTGGCTACGAGACCTGCCTCGAAGGCGCCCTCACCCCCGACAACATCGATCCGGCTGTGTACCTCACGCTGATCGACACCATCCACGCCAACCTGGATCGCACCCTGCATCGCTACGTGAGCCTGCGCAAGAAGGTGCTGGGCATCGAAGGCGCCGTCACCTTCGACAACCTCTACAACCCCATGCTGCAGGACATGGAGGAGCAGATCTACACCTACGACGATGGCGTGGCGCTGATCCTCGAGTCCATGGCCCCCCTGGGGCACGACTACGTGGCCTTCGCCGAAGAGGGCATGGACCCGGCCAGCGGCTGGGTGGATGTCTACCCCAACGCCAAGAAGGACAGCGGCGCCTACATGTCGGGCGGCGCCTACGATGTGCACCCCTACGTGCTGCTGAACCACAACAACGACCTGGAGTCGGTGTTCACCATCACCCACGAGTATGGCCACGCCATGCACTCGTACTACAGCAACCGGGCCCAGCCCTTCCTCTACGCTGACTACTCCACCTTCAACGCGGAGATCGCCAGCACCACCAACGAGGAGCTGCTGCTGTCCCACCTGCTCGACAACACCCCCAAGCGCGACGTGGACACCAGGCTCATGCTGCTCAACCAGCGGCTCGAGAACATCCGGCTCACCATCTTCCGGCAGACCCTGTTCGCCGAGTTCGAGCTCAAGATCCACCAGCACGCCGAGGCCGGCAACCCGCTCACCGCCGACTTCTTGAACAGCACCTACACTGAGCTGATCACCGAGTACTACGGCCCCGACTTCGCCATGGGTGAGCACGACGCCTCGGAGTGGGCCTTCATCCCGCACTTCTTCTACGACTTCTACGTGTTCACCTACGCCACCGGGCTCACCGCCGGCATCTCGCTGGCCACCCAGATCCTCGATCCCAAGACGGGCTCAGAGGCGGCTGAGCGCTACAAGGAGGCGCTGCTGTCCGCGGGCAGCTCGGCACCGTCGCTGGAGATCCTGAAGAGTGCAGGTGTGGACCTCACCACCGCGCAGCCGATCCTCGACATGCTCGACCTGTTCGAGGCCACGGTCATCGAGTTCGACGAGACCTGGACCAAATCCAAGGCCAAGAAGCAGGGCAGGTAGCAGGCAGGGGGTCCTCGCCCCCTCCCGAGCGCTGATCGGCCGGTGGCGGCCTGGGCCTGGTTCGCCTGGGCTCCAGGCCGCGTTCAGCTGTCGCGACACTTCGGGAGCGCATAGGCTGCTCTCTCGGCCCGGCAGTCCACCTGGGTCAACGCGAGGTCCACCATGCGCAGTCGCTGGTTGCACGCTCCCCTGCTCCACACCGCCCACGGTCGTGAGCGCAAGGTCACCTGGCTGGAGCTGTTCTACGACCTGATCTTCGTCGCGGCGATCATCCAGCTGGGCGACGCCCTCAGCCACCACGTCACCGTCGGGAACTTCGTGGCCTTCGCCGGTCACTTCGTGCCCCTGTGGATCGCCTGGAGCGGCTTCACCTTCTTCGCCAACCGCTTCGACGTGGACGACTTCACCCACCGCATCATGGTGTTCATCCAGATGTTCGCCATGGGGGCCATGGCCATCTCGGCTCCCCACGCCATGGAAGGCCACCACCAGATCTTCAGCTTCTGCTTCGCGGTGGCGCAGCTGATGGTGGTGGCCATGCACCTGCGCGCCTGGGTCCAGGTGCCCAAGGCCCGCGACTACGCCCGGTACTGGGGCATCGTGTTCGCCGTCAGCACGGTCTGCTTCTTCATCGCGGCCTTCCTGCCCACTTACTGGGCCTACGGCATGTGGACGCTCGGCATGTTGGCCATCCTGGCTGCTCCCGTGAGCCGCTCGTCGCGCACGCTCCAGGAGCGCTACCCCCTGGACATGGAGCACCTGAGCGAGCGCTACGGTCTGCTCACCATCATCGTGCTGGGCGAGTCCTTCGTGAAGGTGCTGTCCTTCCTGAGCGGCTCCGAGCTGGCCACCGAGCTGGACTACGTGCTCAAGGGCAGCCTGGGGCTGCTGCTCACCTGCACGGTGTGGTGGATCTACTTCGACGACGTGGCCGGCTCGCAGCTCAAGAAGCACCGGGGTGCCTTCCAGGTGTGGCTCTACGGCCACCTGCCGCTGGCCATCGCGGTCACGGGGGTGGGGGTGGCCGTCAAGAAGGCCATCAAGTTCGACTTCTCCCAGCCGGCTCCCGACGACTACCGCTGGCTGCTGGCGGGCACCCTCTGCCTGACCATGTTCTCGGTGGCCATCATCGACTCGGTCACCGCCCGCCGCGAGGCGCAGCTCTCCGACCGGGCGCGGGTCAACGTGCGCTTCGCCAGCGCCTTCGTCGTGCTGCTGCTGGGGCAGATCGGCAGCCAGATGAGCGCGGGCACCTTCATGGCCCTGGCCACCAGCATCTGCGTCGCCCAGGTGCTGTTCGACATGATGATGGCCCCCATGGAAGCCGCCGAGCACACTGGTGACGAGCCCGTGTCCATCGCGGAGCTGGCAAGGCAGAGGGCCGCCCGTGAGCGCTCGGCCAAGGACAACCGCCCCCGCGACGTGGGCAACGCCCTGCGCAAGGGCGCTCCGGCCGAGCTGCGCCGCGACCTGTACTTCTTCTTCCTGGAAGGCTCCTGGACCCGCCTGCTCATGTCGCTGGTGTTCGTCTACGTGATCCTCAACGTGGTCTTCGCTGGTCTATACCTGCTGGAGCCGGGCTCCATCTCGGGCAACAGCTCCGACAGCTTCGCCGAGGCGTTCTTCTTCAGCGTGCAGACCATGTCCACCATCGGCTACGGCGGGCTCAGCCCCGCCACCAGCTACGGCGACCTCATCGTCACCATCGAGGCGGCGGTGGGGCTGCTGGGCGTCGCCATGGCCACCGGCATGATCTTCGCCAAGGTCAGCCGACCCCAGGCCAGCGTGCTGTTCAGCAAGGTGATGGTGCTGACCACCCGCCACGGCAGGCGCACCCTGATGCTGCGCGCCGGCAACGCCCGGGGCAACGAGGTGGTGGACGCCACGGTCACCATCACCGTGCTCAAGGAGGAGATCAGCCCCGAAGGACACCACATGCGCATGCTGCACGACATCAAGCTGGTGCGCAGCCGCACCCCCATGTTCGCCATGAGCTGGTCCATCTTCCACGAGATCGACGACGACAGCCCCCTGGTGGACGTGGACTGGGACAACCCCGACGAGCAGATCATGGTCTTCGTGGTGACCCTGATGGGTCACGACGGCACCTACGGCCAGACCACCTTCTCGCGGCACATCTACTACCCCGACGACGTGCGCGTGGACGAGCGCTTCGTGGATGTCATCTCCCAGCTCGACGACGGCCGCATGATGGTGGACTACCACAAGTTCCACGACACGGTGCCCGACGCGAGCTCCGTCTCGCCATGAGCATGCATAAGGTGATGCATAAGGTATCAGGATGGTATGATTACGTTTTGGAAAAACGTAATCATACCATCCTGATACCTGTCCTGCTGGCCCTGCTCGTCGCTTGCGGCGAGACCCTCCAGGACGACACCCGCCCACCCCGCGACGACACCGGGGCCGAGGGTGACACGGACACCGACAGCGATGCGGACACGGACACCGACGCTGACGCGGACACCGACAGCGATGCGGACACGGACACGGTGGAGCCCCCGCTCGACAGCAGCTCGGGTGGGAGCGGAGGCTCCGACCATCCCTCCAGCGCGAGCCTGGAGGTGTCAGGGGTGTCCGTTTGGCTGCTCGCTCCCAGCGGCGTGTCCGGCCGCAGCTCGGTGCCCCTGCTCATGGTGATCTCGGGCACGGAGGGGAGCCAGACCATGATGAGCAACATGGTGCAGGTGGCCCCCTACTTCGGCCTGGGGGACGCGCTCGTGGCGGTGCTCGACGGCCGCTACGCCAGCGCCTCCGATGGCGCCGTCGTGCTGGATGGCCTGCGCGAGAGCTACGACGTGGACAACGATCGCACCTGGCTCCTGTCTGAGTCGGCCGGGACCCGGGTCGGGCTGCAGCTGGCCTTTCACGAGCGCCCGAGCTGGTTCGCGGCCTACTGGGCCAACGACGTCAACGCCTCGGACGAGCCCTCGGTGCACGCTGATCAGCTGGGCTTCGCCCCTTGGGGCAACGCCGGACCCGGCGGCGACTGGCCCGACGCACAGGCCATCGTTGCGGGCATGAGCGACGCTGGCTGGCAGCTCCCCGCCGACGCGCCGTACAGCGGCGCCGGCTCGGACACCCACGGCTCCACCGACCAGTTCCTCGCGGCGGTGGAGTTCTTCTCGGGCAAGGAGCGCTGAGCACTGAGAAGGGACGACAGCTGTCAGGCCTTCGGCTCGTGGCACCTGCTCCCCGACCTCTTGGCGGACGCGATCCGCCGCTCAACTTCTTGAAGCGCGGATCGTGTCCGGCCCCCAGACGCGGTAATCCGCGGCGACGGCCAAGGAGAAGCGCGCAAGAGACAGGTTGGAGGCATGGTGCCGGCAGATCATGAGTCATCCTGGGACATCTCTGTTCCTGCTTCAGACCTACGGCTCGAGGATGGTGATCTCGTTCCGCTCCAGGAACTCGGTGAACCCGTAGAGCGGCCGGCCGAGGTAGCTCATGGTGACCGCCCCCACCGGGCAGTTGTTGAGGCAGCCCAGGCAAGACAGGCACTGGACTCGGGCCACGGTGCCCGCCTCGGGATCGATGGCTCCGGCGGGGCAGGTCCGCTCGCACTCGCCGCAGCCGATGCAGCCCTCGGTGTCTACGCCGTGGTTCGAGACGAGCAGCTTGTTCAGGGTCACCTGGGGTAGGGCGCGCATCAGGCTGTCTCGGCCGAAGGCGGTCCTCACCACCACGGGCTCGCCGGCCCCGATCTGCTCCACGAGCCGGTGAGCGAAGGCCCGCGCGGCGTCGTAGGTCTCGGCGTTGGGCAGGTCTCTGTAGGCCAGCGTGCGGGCCTCGTTGCCCAGGGACCAGGTAGGCGCGAAGACCGACATGGCGCCGAAGGTGGCTGCGTCGACCGGCACGCCGCCGCGGGACACGGCGAGGCGCAGCAGCTCGGAGGCCACGTGCTCCTGGCCGTCGCCAGGGCCGCCGAAGCAGGAGAACGCGCCCACAGGTGTGCCGCCGAGATCGGGCAGACCCTCGAGCCAGCGCCGCAGGTTGACGGGCACATCAGCGTAGAACACTGAGGTGCCCAGTACGATCAGGTCGGCGCGGGCGATGGTGGCGAGATCGGCCTCCCGGTAGTCCGAGCCCTGGACCTCGAGCCCGGCTGCCTCGAGCCCCTGGGTGACGGCCTCGCCGATGCGGCGGGTGTTGCCGGTCTGGCTGTACCACAGCACGCGCGCGGTCCTGGGGTCGGTGGTCTTCATGGGCACGATGGCCTCGACGGCGCCGGAGCAGGAGGAGAGGGCGGGGGCCGCCGCCAGCAGGCAGGAGGCGGTGGCGGCTTCGAGGAAGGTCCGGCGGCTGTGCATGAGGCCCCCTATCGCCTCGCCCCCCCGGAGATGAACGGTCGCGCGCCTGTCTGAGCTTGGCGCTCTAGGCCGCGTCCAGCTGCCGCTCCACCAGGGTGCGGTACAGGCCGCCCTCGCTCATGAGCGTGTCGTGGCTGCCCACCTGCACCACCCGGCCCTCGTCGAGCACCACCACCCGATCCGCGTTGCGGACGGTGGAGAGCCGGTGGGCGATGATCAGGGTGGTGCGGTCCTGCATGAGGCGCTCCAGGGCTTCCTTGACCAGGTGCTCGGACTCGGCGTCCAGGGCCGAGGTGGCCTCGTCGAGGATCAGCACGCGAGGGTCCTTGAGCACGGCGCGGGCGATGGCCACGCGCTGCTTCTGGCCGCCGGAGAGGCGCACGCCGCGCTCGCCCACCAGGGTCCGGTAGCCCTCTGAGAACTGGCTCACGAAGTCGTGGGCGTTGGCGGTCTGGGCGGCGGCCCGCACCTCGAGGTCGCTGGCGCCTGGTCGCCCGTAGCGGATGTTCTCGGCGATGGTGGTGGCGAAGAGGATTGGCTCCTGGGAGACCACGCCCACCTGCTCGCGCAGCCAGTCGGGATCGAGGCTGGTGAGAGGGCGCTCGTCCAGCAGGATGGCGCCGCCCTGGGGATCGTAGAAGCGGGACAGCAAGGCGGCCACGGTGGACTTGCCGGCGCCCGAGGGGCCCACCACCGCCACGGCTTCGCCCGGGTCCAGCGCGATGTCGGCGCCTGCCAGCACCGGCTGGTCGGGCCTGGTGGGGTAGGCGAAGGCCACCTGGCGGAAGCGCACCTGCCCCTCGACCTGCGCAGGGCGCTCGCTGCCGCCGCTCACTCTGGAGCGCCGGTCCATGAGCTCGAAGACCCGCTCGCTGGCTCCCAGGGCCTTGGCGAAGTCCTCCCACAGCCCCGACAGGGCGCCGATGGCGAAGGCCACGGTGAAGGTGTAGAGCAGGAAGCTGGTGAGCTCGCCGAAGCTCATGCGGCCTTCGGACAGCAGCAGGCCGCCGTACCAGAGCACCGCGGCGATGGAGCCGTAGCCGGCGAAGCTCACCAGGCCCTGGAAGCTGGCGCCCAGCCAGGCGCGTCGGCGGGCCAGCTGGAAGGAGCGCTCCACCGCGTCGCCGTAGCGCTGCTGCTCCAGGGCCTCGCGGGCGAAGGCCCGCACGGTGCGCACCCCCGCCAGGGTCTCCTCGGCCACGGCGGTAGACTCCGCCAGGGCGTCCTGCACCTCGCGCGACAGGCGGCGGATGAAGCGCCCGTAGATGCCCGCCCCCGCGGCCACGATGGGCACCACCGCCAGCATCACCAGGGTGAGCTGCCAGGAGATCCAGAACAGGATGGCCACCGCGCCCAGCACCTGGACCAGGAAGCGCAGCGCCATGGAGATGTTCACGGTGACGGCTTTCTGGATGACGGTGGTGTCGGAGGCCAGGCGGTTGGTGAGCTCGCCCGTGCGCTGCCCATCGAAGAAGCCGATCTCCTGGTGGATGAGCGCCCCGTACAGGTCCTTGCGCAGCCGGGCCACCACGCGCTCCCCCGCCACGGTGAACAGGTAGGCTCGGATGGTGGTGGCCACACCCATGCCGGCGAAGACCAGCACCAGGAAGAGAGCCCAGCGATCGAGGCCCGCGCGGCCTTCACCTTCGACGATGCCGTCCACCAGGTGCCCGATGATCAGCGGGTAGGAGAGGCTCAGGGCCGAGGCCGCCAGCAGGGCCAGGGTGCCGATGGCCAGCCAGCGCAGCTCTGGACGGGCCAGAGCGAGGAGACGACGGCTGGCAGCAGGTGCGGGCATGAGGCCAAGCTTCACGCCCCCGGTGGCGGGTCAAGCCGAGGGTAGTCGGGGTCATCCCGGCTGCCGTGACCCGGCTGCCGTGGACGGCGGGTGGTTAGGAGGTCGGCACGCGACCCTCGGAGCATGTCATGGCGGATCTGGCAGGAAAGACGCTGTTCATCACCGGCTCCAGCCGGGGCATCGGCCAGGCCATCGCCCTGCGCGCGGCCCAGGACGGGGCCAATGTGGTCATCACGGGCAAGACCACGGAGCCGCACCCCAGGCTGCCCGGCACCATCCACACGGCCGCCGCAGAGGTGGAAGCTGCGGGCGGGAAGGCGCTGGCGCTGCGCATGGACCTGCGCTTTGAGGACCAGCTCCGCGCGGCCGTGGCTCGCGCGGCGCAGACCTTCGGCGGCATCGACGTGCTGGTGAACAACGCCAGCGCCATCTCGCTGACCCCCACCCAGGCCACCACCATGAAGCGCTTCGACCTGATGCACCAGGTCAACACCCGCGGCACCTTCATGGCCAGCCAGGCCTGCCTGCCCCACCTGCTGCGGGCCGAGCGCCCCCACGTGCTCAACATCAGCCCGCCCCTGACCCTCGATCCCCGTTGGTACGCGGGCCACGTGGCCTACACCATGGCCAAGCTGGGCATGTCGCTGTGCGTGCTGGGTATGGCCCAGGAGTTCCGCGGCAAGGTGGCCTTCAACGCCCTGTGGCCGCGCACCGTGATCGACACCGCGGCGGTGCGCAACCTGCTGGGTGGGCAAGCCACCGCCTCGCGGGCGCGCACGCCGCAGATCATGGCGGACGCGGCCCACGCCATCCTGCTGCGCGACCACCGTGAGTGCACGGGCAACTTCTTCCTGGACGACGAGGTGCTGGCCCAGGAGGGTGTCACGGATCTGGACGGCTACGCGGTCACGCCTGGCGCCGACCTGCTCCCGGACTTCTTCATCTGAGCCTTCTGCCCGCCCGGGTCACCTGGAGCGGATAGCTCATGTGGGAGCGACCACGCGGAGCGGCGAGATGGCCAGGGACTTCATCCGGATCCGGGGTGCCCGGGAGCACAACCTCAAGGCCGTGGACCTGGACATCCCCAAGCACGAGCTGGTGGTGTTCACGGGGGTCTCGGGTTCTGGCAAGTCCTCGCTGGCCTTCGACACCCTCTTCGCTGAGGGGCAGCGACGCTACGTGGAGTCCCTGTCGGCCTACGCCAGGCAGTTCCTGGGGCAGATGGACAAGCCCCACTACGACGCCATCCAGGGGCTCACGCCCACCATCGCCGTCTCCCAGCGGACCGCCGGGCGCAACCCGCGCTCCACCGTGGCCACCATGACCGAGATCCACGACCACCTGCGGGTGCTCTTCGCGCGCGCCGGTGTGCAGCACTGCCACCGCTGCGGCGAGCCGGTGGGTGGCCAGTCCGCCGCGGAGATCGTGCGCAGCCTGCTGCGGCTGGGCGAAGGGGCGCGCTTCTCGCTGCTGGGCCCGCTGCTGCGCCAGCGCAAGGGCAGCCACCAGCAGCTGCTGGACGAGCTGCGCCAGGGCGGCTTCGCGCGGATCCGGCTCGACGGCCAGATGCATAGGATCGAGGAGCTGCCCGACCTCGACCCGCGCAAGGCCCACGACATCGAGGTGGTGGTGGATCGGCTGCGGCTGCGGGAGGGCCTGGAGGAGCGCCTGACCGACTCGGTGGAGACCACCCTGCGGGTGGGCCAGGGCGTGCTGATCTGTGCGCGGCAGGGCGAGCCGGATCTGCACTTCTCGGAGCAGCTGGCCTGCCTGGACTGCGGACTGTCCTTTCCACCCCTGGCTCCCCCCAGCTTCTCCTTCAACAGCCCCCTGGGCATGTGTCCCACCTGCAACGGGCTGGGCTCCCGCGACGAGATGGACCCGGCGCTGGTGGTGCCCGATCCGAGCCTGAGCATCCGCCAGGGCGCCATCGCCCCCTGGGCCAAGGTGCTGTCCAACCCCAAGAGCTGGAACACCAGGATGCTCACCGCCCTCGCGGCGCAGCAGGACTTCGATCTCGACACCCCCTGGGAGCAGCTCTCGGAGCGCGTGCGCGACCTGCTGCTGCACGGCACCGAGGGCGAGACCTTCCAGGTGGACTGGCACAGCCAGCGCATCGAGGGCCGCGTCACCATGGACTGGGAAGGCGTCATCCACGCCCTGATGCGCCGGATGAAGGAGACCAAGTCCGAGGCCATGCGCAGGCTCTACCTGGGCTATATGTCTGACGGCACCTGCCGGGACTGCGACGGGGAGCGCCTGCGGCCGGAGTCCCGCGCGGTGAAGGTTGCGGGCCACGGGATCGTGGAGCTGACGCGCCTGGACGTGGCCAGCGCGCGGGCCGTGGTGGAGGGCATGGACCTGGAGGGAGCCCGGCAGGCCATCGCCGAGGAGCTGCTGCGCGAGGTGGGCAACCGGCTGCGCTTCTTGCACGATGTCGGCCTGGGCTACCTGGAGCTGGATCGCTCGGGCAGCAGCCTTAGCGGCGGTGAGAGCCAGCGGATCCGGCTGGCCAGCCAGCTAGGTGGCGAGCTCACCGGCGTGACCTATGTGCTGGACGAGCCCACCATCGGCCTGCACGCCCGCGACAGCCGCAGCCTGGTGCACACCCTGGAGCAGCTGCGGGACGCCGGCAACACCGTGGTGGTGGTGGAGCACGATCGCGACACCATCCTGGCTGCCGACCATGTGGTAGATTTTGGTCCAGGGGCGGGCGCGCAGGGGGGGCAGGTGGTCTTTCGCGGCTCACCCCGTGAGCTGCTGTTGGCGGGTGGCTCCCTCACCGGCCAGTACCTGGCGGGCACACGCAGCGTGCCCACGCCCGCCTCGCGACGGGCTCCTGGCGAGCGCTGGCTGCGAGTGCTCGGCGCCGCGGAGAACAACCTGCAGGACCTGGATCTGTCCATCCCCCTGGGCCTGCTGGTGGCCATCACCGGCGTGTCCGGGGCCGGCAAGTCGTCCCTGGTGGAGCGGCTGCTGTCCCCGGCGCTGCACAACGCCTTGCACGGCGCACGCCGCGCCGTGGGGGCTCACCGGCGCATCGAGGGCCTGCAGGCCCTGTCCAAGATCATCGACATCACCCAGGCGCCCATCGGCCGCAGCCCGCGCAGCAACCCCGCCACCTACACCAAGGCCTACGACGCCATCCGGCGTGTCTTCGCCACCACCCGCGAGGCTCGGGTGCGCGGCTACCGCGCCGATCGCTTCTCCTTCAACAAGAAGGGCGGGCGCTGCGAGGCCTGCAAGGGCGACGGGTATCGCAAGGTGCAGATGCACTTTCTGGCAGACGTGTTCGTGCCCTGCGAGCTCTGCGCCGGCCAGCGCTTCAACGACGCCACCCTGCAGGTGCGCTTCCGCGGTCGCGACATCGCCGAGGTGCTGGCCATGACCGTGGACGAGGCGCTGGTCCTGTTCGCCAACCACCGCTCCATCGCTCGCATCCTGCAGACCTTGTCCGAGGTGGGGCTGGGCTACCTGCAGCTGGGTCAGCCTTCCAACACCCTCTCGGGCGGCGAAGCGCAGCGCATCAAGCTGGCCCGGGAGCTGTCGCGCAGCAGCGGCGGGGACACCCTCTACCTGCTGGACGAGCCCACCACCGGCTTGCACTTCGAGGACATCCGCAAACTGGTGGCGGTGCTGGACCGGCTGGTAGCCGCGGGCAACAGCGTGGTGGTGGTGGAGCACAACCTCGACGTGGTCAAGGTGGCCGACTGGATCATCGACCTGGGACCCGAGGGCGGGGCAGGTGGCGGGCGGCTCGTGGCCGCCGGGACGCCCGAGCAGATCGCCGCCACGCCGGGCTCGCACACCGGGCGCTACCTGGCCGAGCTGTCACTGGACACCTGACTCCAGACGCAGCCCACCCCAGCGCCTGGTGGCGCTGGGGTGGGCTGGGGGGTCAGGCGGGAGCTAGCCCTTGGCCATGTTCCCGATGCCGGGGGCGGAGAAGTCTTCGCCCTTGCCGATGGCCAGGAAGCCCATGACGCCGAAGACGAACGCCACGCAGTAGCCGAGGCCGCACAGCGCGGAGCCGACCCAGCTGATGATGCCGCCGTACAGGTTCTGCTTGAGCTGCCACTGGAACCAGGCGTTCTCGTCCTGGCCCTCGACCTTGCCGATGAAGGAGCCGAAGACCCAGCCCCACATGCCAAAGAGGCCTGTGATGATCCACATCAACTTGGCCCGGTCCTGCAGTTCCTTGGGGACGCCCTGCTGGTCCAATACGCTCATGCCGAAGCTCCTGTTCTGAACGGAAAAGCCGTTCCGTTGTGGGTAGTTGTTGAGGTGTTCTACCAGAGGCGCAGGCTCGGGGCAACGGTGGGACGCGATTTATCGGACATCCACCCTCGAGGGCGGGCGAGCCGCCTCGACCAGCGCACTTTCTGGGCGCGAAATGCAGCGGTCGTGGGCAGCCGGACGCGGCTGATCCGGGCTGTGCCCGGACTTCGTTGATCGCGCGCCAGGCTGCGCCGCCGGTGAGCTCGCCGCTCGACCTGGAGGTGGATGGCGCACCTCGCCTCTTGCGCCCTGCCCGTCTGCGCTCTGGGCTGCTGGCGGGGCTCGGCGGGGGGCGAAGCTATCATTCGTAGCGGGCAGGATCGACAATGTCGCGACGCATGGCTGGCAGGCGCCCTGGACCGGCTGAGCTGGGGCTCCGCCTCTGGCCCGCTCCTTGCAACTGCCTCGCCATGCCCGGCCTGCTCCCGGCTCGTCCTCTCTCCCAGGAGCCCCCATGTGCGCGGCCCGAACCCCACCCCGCCCCTCGACCCGTCACTTCCTGGCCCTGCCCGTGCTGGTGTCGGTGATCCTGGCCCTCGTGAGCCTGCTCTTCCTGCCCGGCAGGGCAGCGGCCGGCGAGGGCCCACGCCTGGCCGATCCGGTGCTGCCCGCTGTTGATCAGCAGCAGACCGTGCTCACCGTGGACCGCTTCGGGCGCTACGCCGTGGTGGCCCGCTCCCGGCAGGGGACGGCGCTGCAGCTGGTGGACGCAATGGAGGGTCCCGGAGCCATCGCGGGGGCCGCCGGCGACGAGGACGGGCGCCTGGACCCCTTCCTGGATCGCGGCTCCTACAAGCTGATCACCCACGCCCATGAGCAGGGCTCGGGGCAGGTGGAGCTGTCCGCCCGGGCGTTCGAGGAGCTGAACACGGGGCTCGCACCCAGGCTGGTGGATCTCAAGCTGGTGGAGACCTCCCTGGGCGACGTGCAGCAGCGATCCTGGTGGCTGGAGCTGGAGCGTGAGCAGCGGGTGATCCTCGAGGCGGCGGGCCGCCACCTGGCAGACCTGCGGATCTGGCGGGACGGCACCTGGCTGGTGGACGCGCTGCCCGAGATCCAGGTGGTGGAGCCCAGCGAGGGCCGGCCGCTGCTGCGCTGCCAGCTGAGCGTGCAGCTGCCTGCCGGGCTGTACCTGCTCAGCGCCTACGGCGGACCTGGCCAGCCCTGGAGCGAGGAGTCCGACGAGCAGCCCCTCTACCTGCGCTCGGGCACCCCGTGGCTGGGGGCCGCGGGCAGGCAGCGGGGCGCGCTGAGCCCCTTCGGCCAGGATCGCTTCCTGGTTCCCGGCGGGGCAGACTTCTATCGACTGGAGCTGCCCGAGGCGCGGCCCGCCGCGTTGGTGGTGGGCGACTACGACGACTCGCGGCCCTTCAACGCCTCGGGCTGGTCCGGGCGGGTGCAGGAGGAGAGCGTGCCGCCGGTCACCGAGCTGTCGGTGGGCACCCGCAGCGGGTCGCGCCTGGTGAGCATCTCCGGCGAGGCGGGCCAGCCCTACGTGCTGCAGCAGTTCCCCTCCACGCGCAGCGGGGTGGACGTCTACTCCAAGCAGCCTCGCTGGCTGGCCACCCTGCACGCCGGCTCGGCCGCCGACAGCCTGGACCCCACGGTCATGCTCGTGCGCCAGCCCCGCAATCGCAGCGGGGCCGAGGTGATTGCCGCGCAGGTCATCGAGCTGGGGGAGAGCGTGGCGTTCCGGCGGCGCTTCAACCTGCTGCAGGTGAGCACGCTCTTCCTGCACGTGGAGCAGCCCGGCAGCTACGCGGTGAACCTGGACGATCCCAAGGCCGCCATCCGCGTGGAGCCCTTCTTCGTGGATCGACCCGCGCACTACCAGCCGCCCGAAGAGCAGCTGGGCAGCAGCCGCTGGGATCTGGACGCTGGCTACCACGTGCTGACCATGGCCCCCCATCGCGTGGGAGCCGCCGAGCTGGTGATCCGTCCCCACGGCCTGCTGGACAGCGTGCTGGGCGCGGTGGGCGTGGAGCGCGAGCGCTCGGCGGCCGCGGGGCGCGCGGGTGCCCAGCTCCGGGGCATCCGCTTCGACTCCGACTACGAGTACTCCCTGTACTTCAACCAGGTGCCCGGCGCGCAGGTGGGCCTGGTGCAGCGCAGCCTGCCCATCGACCTGGCCCAGCCCCTGCCCGTGGCCCTGCAGCCGGGCGAAGAGCTCGCCGTGCCCGCCCGCGCCGCCGAGGCGGGCAACCTGCGCCTGGAGGACGACCGCGGACGGCTGCTGGAGATCTCCGTGGACGGCGACGCCTACATGAGCCTGCCCGGGGTGGACGAGGGCCGCTGTGAGCTGCTGCTGCGCAACCCCACCGACAGCCCCCTGCTGGCCACCCTGTGGCTGGAGCCTCGCCGCCTGCAGGCGGACACGGCCCTGCCCAGGGTCAGCATGGACACCCTGGCGGCCATCCCCGACTTTCCCTTGCTCACCGAGTCGCAGCCGGTGTACCTGGACCTGGAGCGGGGCTCCACCGCCACCTTCCGGCTGCGGGTGGACGAGCCGGCCCTGTACGTGCTCGAGAGCACGGGCCTGCTGGCCACCAGCGGCAACCTGCGCACCCGCACCGTGCTCTCCCTGGCGCGCACCTCCCAGAATGGTGTCGGGCGCAACTTCATGATCCAGGCCTACCTGGGCAGCGGTGAGTACCAGGTCAGCCTGGAGGCCCAGGGTCGCTCACGAGGCCACCTGGGCCTGCGGCTGCGCAGGACCGAGCTGGTGGACGGTGGCCAGCTGCTGGAGGGCGTGGCCGCCAGGGCCCTGGTCCCCGCCGGCGACGGCATCTCCTACAGCTTCGAGCTGGAGGACGAGGCGCGCTACCGGCTGGCGGCCCTGGGTGAGGGTCGCGGCTTCAGCTGTCGGCTCGAGGACGGTGACGGCTGGCCCCTGGAGCGGCCCGGTGCGCGGCTGCCGGCGGAGCGCTGGTTGCAGCCCGGAAGCTATCGTCTGGTGCTGCTGCCCGAGGCGGTGGACACCCGCCGGGTCACCAGCCTGGAGCGGGTGGAGGACAGGCTGAGCTTCGAGGGCCACGGACCCCACGCGCTGCCTCTGGACCGTGCCGTAGAGCACAGCTGGGCCGAGCCCGCCGAGGGTGGAGAGCGCGCGCCCGATCGCTGGCGCTTCGATCTGCCTGCGCGCGCGGAGCTGGTGGTGGATCTGTCCGATGAGATGGTGGGCGAGATCCGCCGCGTCGGCTCCGGACAGGACGCCGAGCCGCTGGGGCGGGTGCTGCCCGGGCCAGCCTGGTCGGGCCCGCTGGAGGCTGGACGGTACGAGCTGCAGGCGCGCGCAGCGCGCCGGGATCACGGGCTGCCCTACGGCCTGCGGATCTCCTCCGAGCAGCTGCTGGTGGGTGCCGAGCGCAGCGTGAGCGCGCCCGCCAGGCTGGAGGTGGCGGTGGGGCGGGCTCGCCTGGTGGAGATCGCCTCGGCGGGCGACGCCGATGTGCGCGCCCGGCTGCTGGGTGCGCACGGAGAGGTGCTCGCCTCCAGCGACGACAGGCCCGAGGACTGGAACTTCCAGCTGGTGGAGCGGCTCGCCCCCGGGCGCTACACCCTGCGCATCGACCCGGTGGGCGCGCGCCAGGCCCGCACCGTGGTGAGCATGAGCGCGCCCCCCGAGCGCGAGGTCCCGGCGCTGGCCGCCGGTTCGAGCCGCGAGCTGCGCCCCGGCAGCGAGGTGCTGCTGGTGCCCCTGCAGGGACTGGGGCACACCGAGCTGCTGGCCGCATCCGCCCGCTCCACCGAGTCGGTGGGCCTGGGAATCGAGGTCCTGCGCGACGGACAGTGGGAGCCGGTGGTTCAGGACCAGGGGCGCAGCGCGCTGGCCCTGGCTCGGCTGGATGACAGCCAGGCGTGGCGCCTGCGCATCTGGTCGCTGGACAGGCGCGGCGGTCCCGTGCAGTTGGGGGTCGAAGCCCTGACGCCGCGGCGGGTGGGTGAGGCCCGCATGTCGAGGGGCGCGGAGCTCGGCGCCGGGCGGCGCGCGCTGCCCACCGCCTCCGCCCTGGAGCTGGCTCTGGATCGCCCGGGGTTGCTGGCGGTGAGCGGCGACCCCGTCTCCGTCTGCCCCGCGGCCGGGCGGGCCTGTGTGCCGGTGGAGAACGGCCTGGTATCCACCGCGGAGCCTCGACTCTGGCTGGTGGCCGCCATGCTGACCTCTGCCGAGCCCGCCCAGGTGCAGGTGCAGCGCGTGCTGCTGGGGGGGAGCGGCGGAGAGCCCAGCGGACCGGTGGTCCTGGGCGGCTCTTCGGTGGTGCTGGCGGACCTGGAGACGGGGCTCGCCGGCCCCGTGCTGGTGGAGGCCCGCAGCGTGGTGGGCCAGCCCGGGGTGCGGGTGCTGGACTGGCACAACGAGCCGGTGGATCTGGAGCCCGCCGATGGCATGGCCGTGGGCGAGCGCGCCGCGGTGGCGGTGACGCTGGATGCCAGGGATCCCGCCGTGCTGGCCTGGAACGCGGGCGACGACACGGGAGGAGCCGCGCGCGAGCTGCGCCTGTGGCAGCGACGCTTCACGGCGCCCCTGCCCGAGCCCGCCATGCCCGGGGCCATGGACCGCGCGCTGCCCGCGGGGGCCGCCAGGGCCTGGATCCTGCCCGCGGCCCGCGGCACCCTGCGGCTGTCCCTGTCGAAGGGGCTGGTGGCGGTGCTGGCTGACGGCGAGCAGGTCCTGGAGACCTGGTGGGCCCAGGATGCTCCGCGCAACCTGGCCACCGACTGCCCTGCTCGGCGGCTGGTGGTGCTGAACCCCGGCGCGCAGCCAGGCCGCGTGGCCCTGGACCTGCTGCCCGCCGGCGCCGAAGCCGGGGTGGATCTGGCCTTCGGCGATCCGCTGGAGCGCCGCGCGCTGCGCGCGGGTGCCTTCCGCCTGCAGCTGGCTGGCAGCGGTGCGGAGGGCGAGGTGCTGCACCTGCGCGGGGCTGTGCGGTCCGCGACCTTGGTGGACTCCGAGGGCCGCGTGCGGCGTGGAGTCGATCTTCCGGTGCCCTCCGACGGCGGCAGCGTAGAGCTGGAGCACGATCCCGGCCTGCTGCTGGCCTGGGTGGATCGGCCCGGGCACGAGGCCGCCGGGCTGTGGGGCAAGGTCAGCGCCCCATGGGAGGTGGACCTCAGCACGCCTCAGCTGGCGCAGCTCGAAGGCCCCGCCGCGCTCCTGCGCATGGAGCCGAGCACGCCGGTGATGCTGCACCTGCGGGCACCGCAGGCCCTCGTGGTGGGCGTGCAGCACGCTGAGGCGGCCATGGATGTGGATGTGGTACCCCTGGCCGACTCGGTTGACATCTACCTCCCCGGTGGGTCCAGCGCGGTGAGCCTGCGGCCCCTCGGGGGCGGCGAGCTGGCGGGGCGGGTGGAGCTGACCACATCTACGGTCATCCCCGTGGCCGAGGGGCTGGGCCCGGAGCTGCTGCTCGGCCCCGGAGACACGCGCCTGTTCAGCTTCCGGGTGGAGCAGCGCGGGCCCGTGGGGCTGGGTGTCAACGCCGACGCGGACGCTCTGGAGCTGTCACTGCTGGACGCCCGGGGTGGGCTGCTGGGGCGCGGGCTGGCCCAGATGCCCGAGCTGGATCCTGGAGCCTACCTGCTGGCGCTGACCCTGCCACCCCAGGCCGCTCCCTTGCGTGTGAGACCGGTGGTGGTGGGCATAGAGCTGCCCGACACCGGGCCTCCAGAGGACGTGGTGGAGCGCTTCGCGCGCCTCGCCGGCGCCGAGATCACCCCCACCGGCCAGGAGGACCAGCCATGATGCAGCCTCGCTTCACCCGCCGCAGGTCGACCCTCCTCACCCTGCTGGGCTTGCTGGCCTTGGTGGTAGCCGCCGCCGTCGCGGTGGCCGATCCATCCGTCTTGCAGCGTGAGCGCGCCACTCGGCCTGCCGGCGCTGGCGGCGGCACCGTGGTGGTGCCCGAGCGCTTCCTGCGCCGCTGGGATCCGGTCACGGTCTTCTTCCCGGCGGACACCGGCCCTGCTGGCGGAGGCTCTGAGGATCGGGCCAGCCGCCACGCCCGCTTCTCCCCAGAGCACCCCGGTGCCTGGACCTGGCTGGACGCGCGCACCCTGCAGTTCCGACCCGCCGAGCCCTGGCCCGCGCTGGCTCGCTACACCTGGAGGGCAGGCGGTGAGCGCAGCGAGCTGTCCACGCTGATGTCGCCCCCCAGCGCCACGGTACCCCACGCTGGCGCCGAAGGCCTGGATCCTGTGGAGTCCATCACGCTGACCTTCCCGGAGCCCATGGCGCTGGAGGCCCTGGAGCGCATGGTCACCGTGGAGCTGCGGCCCCTGCCCGGTGTGGACGGTGCCGCGGCCCGGCTCGTGCGCGCCGGGGACTTCGAGATCAAGGCCATGGAGCGCAAGGGCCCCTCGGAGCCCGCCACCTACGTGATCACCCTGGACGACCCCGTGCCGCTGGGCACCCGAGCCACCCTGCGCTTCCGCTTGTCCGAGGACGTGGAGGCGGAGGCCTCGGTCTCCTCCCTGTCTTTCGCCACGGCGGAGCCATTCCGGGCCGCCAGCCTGGGCTGCTCGCGGGCTCGATACCCGGTCACGCCCGAGGGCACCAGCTACACCCCGGAGCAGCTGATCCGCTGCGACGCGGGTCGGGCAGAGGTGTGGGTGGACTTCAGCGCGCGCCCGTCCGACCTGGGGCCGGTGCAGGCCCGCAACCTGGTGCGCTTCGAGCCCGCTGTCTCCGAGATGAGCGCCAGTGTGCAGGGCAAGCGGCTGGTGGTGCGGGCCGACTTCGACCGTGACGTCCTCTACAAGGTCAGCCTGGCCCCCACCGCCATCCAGGACCGGCGCGGGCGCATGCTGGAGCTGGAGGCCGCCAGCTCCGTCTGGCTGATGTTCCCGCGCCAGGCGCCCTACCTGAAGCTGGGTGCGGGCCAGGGCATCGTGGAGCGGCTCGGCCCCCAGACCGTGCCCATCGAGGGGCGGGGCCACGAGCGCGCCGATCTGCGCATCCACGTCATCGATCCCCTGGACCGATCCTTCTGGCCCTTCCCGGCCCAGCCGGTGGGGGTGAACGAAGATGATCGTCCCCCGGGACCGGGCGAGGAGCCCGAGCCCTTCACGCACCCGTCGCGCAGCATCTCCCCCGCCCAGCTTTCCCAGCAGATCGATGCCCTGGGCTCGCCGGCCATCTCCACCCTGGTGGATCTGCCTCTGGGGCCTGACGGGGGCGCGGCGCGCTTTGGCCTGGACCTGGAGGAGCACCTGGAGCACGCGGCCGGGCGGGCGCGTCCGGGCACCTACCTGGTGGGCTTGCGCACCCTGGACGGCGCCTCCACGCGCTCCTGGATGCGGGTGCAGGTCACGGATCTCTCCCTGTCCACCCTGGAGGAGAGCAACGCGGTGGAGTTCGTGGTGGCCTCCCTGTCCACCGGCCGCGCCGTGTCGGGTGCCCAGCTGCGCCTGGAGGGCGTGCGGAAGGAACGCGGCGAGCCGGAGCTCTGGGAGACCCTGTACGAAGGGCGCACCGGCCTGGACGGGCGGCTGCGCTGGGAGGCGCCCGGCGACCACAAGAACCTGAGCCGGCGTGTGCGCCGCATCGTGGTGAGCCACGGCGACGATCAGCTCGTGCTCAACGCCGACGATCCACCCGAGCGCTACCAGGACGGCCTGTGGAGCGGCATGCGCAGCAGCTGGCTGCAGTGGGCCTTCGAGGATCTGGATCGCCGCGAGGTGCGGGCCCAGGACCTGTGCCACGTGTTCAGCGAGCGCCCCGTGTACCGGCTCGAGCAGCCGGTGCACCTCAAGGGCTGGGTGCGCCGGCGCGACAAGGGCCGACTGGAGCCCGTCCACTCCGAGGGCACCCTGGAGGTGCAGGGCCCGGGTGACATGTCCTGGCGCTATGAGCTGGACCTGTCCGAGACCGGCGGCTTCTACAAGCACTTCGCCGAAGACAAGCTGCCCTCGGGCACCTACAGCGCCACCTTCTGGACCGGCAGCGGCGCCAGCGGCCAGCGCGCGCGCTGCGCGGTCACCTGGCAGATGGAGGCCTACCGCCTGCCGCGCTTCGAGGTGGATCTGAACGCCCCCGAGCGCACCCCGCTGGATCGCGAGTTCCAGGTCGAGCTGGGCGCCAGCTACTACGCCGGCGGGCGGGTGGCCGGCAGGCCCGTGCGCTGGCGGGTCACCCAGTACCCCTACGACTTCGCCCCTGAGGCGCGTGAGGGCTTCTTCTACTCCTCCGATGGGCGCTTCGGCCGCGGCCGGCGCTTCGAGACCACTCCAGCAGTGGACCGCGAGGAGCTCACGGACGCACAGGGCAGCGCCACCCTCACCCTGGATCCCACCATCGAGCCCACCGCCCACCCGCGCACCTACCTGGTGGAGGCCACGGTCACCGGCGACGACGACCAGACCGTCACCAGCACCACGCGGGTGCTGGCCCTGCCGCCCTTCGTGCTGGGGCTCAAGGTGCCGCGCTTCCTGGAGCAGGCCAGCGCCATCCCGGTGGAGCTGCTGGTGGCCGACTCCGAGGGCGAGCTGCTGGCCGATCACGAGGTGACGGTGCGCCTGCTGCACAGGCAGTGGCACTCCCGCCTGCAGGCGGGCGACTTCTCCGACGGCGTGGCGCGCTACGTCACCGACGTGGTGGACGAGCCTGTGTCCGAGCAGGTGATCCGCTCCGGCCAGCAGCCCGGCAGCCTGTCGCTGCCCATCGAGCGGGCCGGGGTGTACGTGGTGGAGCTGGAGGCGCACGATCGCATGGGTCGGGTGCAGGTGGTGTCGGTGGATCTGTACGCGGGCGGTGACGAGCCCGTGGCCTGGTCCAAGCCCAGCACCAGCGTGTTCGAGCTCACCCCGGATCAGGATGAGTACGAGCCCGGCGACAGCGCCGCCATCGTCTTCCAGAGCCCCTTCCAGAAGGCCCGCGCCCTGGTGGTGCTGGAGGCCCCCGACGGCAACGTCTACGAGTGGCTGGAGGTGCGCGGAGGCAGCGCCACCTGGCGGGTGGCCATCGAGGACAACTGGGCGCCGCGTATCCCGGTGCACGTGCTGCTGTTCCGCGGCCGCCTGCCCGAGGAGCGGGCCATCGCCCGCTCGGCCACCGATCTGGACCTGGGCAAGCCCGCCACCCTGGCGGCCACCGCCTGGCTGGCTGTGGATCCGGTGGCCAACCGCGTCGAGGTGTCGCTGGACCACCCCGAGAAGGCCAGACCCGGCGAGATCGTGGACGTGACCGTGAAGCTGTCGGATCCCAAGGGGCGTCCCCTGGCCGGTGAGGTCACCCTGTGGCTGGTGGACCAGGCCGTGCTCTCCCTGGGCAAGGAGCAGCGCCTGGATCCGCTGCCGGACTTCATCACCCAGGTGCACTCCCGGCTGGGCATCGTGGACACGCGCAACGCCGTGCTGGGGCGCCTGCCCTTCGCGGAGATGCCCGGTGGCGACGGCGACGAGGCCGAGGACAGCGGACCGCTGGACAAGGCCACGGTGCGCCGCAACTTCCAGCCGGTGCCCTTCTACGATCCGGCCATCCAGGTGCCTCGCAGCGGCGTGGTGCGGGTGCAGGTGCAGCTGCCCGACAACCTCACCAACTTCAAGCTGCGGGCCAAGGCCGCCGCGGGGCCCGACCGCTTCGGCTTCGCAAAGGGCCACCTGGCCGTGCGCCTGCCGGTCATCGTGCAGCCGGACCTGCCGCGCTTCGTGCGGCCCGGCGACCGCTTCGAGGCCGCCGCCATCGGGCGCGTGGTGGAGGGCGAGGGCGGCGCGGGCCGGGCGGAGATCCAGGTGGAGGGGGTCAGCCTGCAGGGCGCCGCTCGCCAGGATCTGGCGCTGGATCCCCAGCGGGCCACCCGCATCGGCTTCCCGGTGCAGGTGGCCACCCCTGGCTACGACAGCCTGGGCCTGCCCACCCGCAGCGAGGTGAGCTTCACCGTGGGCGTGGAGCGCAGCTCCGACGGCGCGGCCGACGCCTTCCAGGTGTCCCTGCCCCTGCGCCCCGATCGCTTCCCCATCGCGGAGCGGGCCCTGCTGGAGTTGGCCGCGGGCGAGGATCTGGAGATCCCGGCCCTGCGCGCCGAGGCCCGCCCGGGCACCCTGCAGCGCTCCCTGCTGGTGTCCAGCGAGCCGGGCCTGGTGCACGTCGCCTCGGGCATGGACTTCCTGCTGCGCTACCCCTACGGCTGCACGGAGCAGCGCATCTCGCGAGCCCGCGCCTACGTGGCCCTGGGCGGGCTGCGCGAGCTGCTGCACCTGGAGCGCACCCCCGACGACGTGGACCGCACCGTCAACGCGGCGCTGGCCTGGGTGGCAGAGGTCACCGACGATGACGGCCTGGTGGGCTACTGGCCGGGATCCGGCGGCAACGTGTGGCTCACCGCCTGGAGCGTGCAGTTCCTGGTGGACGCCAAGGAGGCTGGCTACCCGGTGGACGACGCCCTGATGGCGGATCTGCTGCGGGCCCTCAGGCAGGCGCTGCGCTCCGACTACGGTCGCTTCGTGGACGGCGAGTCCTGGACCGAGCGGGCCTGGGCCCTGTCCGCCCTGGCGGCCGCGGGGCACTTCGAGCGCGCCTACTTCGCGGAGCTGGGTCGCAAGGCCAGCTACCTGGACGCCGAGGGCACCGCGCAGGTGCTGCTGGCGGGGGCCAGGGCCGGGCAGCAGGACGCGCCTGTGAGCCGCGACCTGGTGGACAAGCTCGCGGAGATGATGATCGTGCGCCTGCACCAGGGCGAGGAGATCTACGGTGGCCTGCAGGTGCAGCGCCGCGCGCGCAACGGCCTGATCCTGCCGGGCGAGACCCGCAGCCTGGCCTCCATGGCCCGCGCGCTGGCCCGGGTGGTGCCCGAGCACGAGCGCCTGCCGCTGCTCTACGACGCCCTGGTCACCCTGGGTCGCACCGACGGCTGGGGCGACACCAACGCCAACGCCGCGGCCATGCTGGCTCTGGCGGATCGGCTGCGCAACCCCAGCGAGGATCGGCCCGAGGTGGCGCTGCGGCTGTCAGGGCCCTCAGGCAGCGAGTCCAGGCGGCTGGGTTCCGACGAGCCGGTGGGGTTCTGGACCCTGGAGCACAGCCAGGCCGTGTCTCTGAGTCAGCAGCCCGCTGGCCGCGGCGGAGACCCGCTGGTGGTGCGCAGCGACGCCTTCTACCTGCCCCTGGCCGACGGCAGCCAGGAGGCCGCCAGCAGCCGGGGCTTCGTGGTGCAGCGCAGCCTGGAGCGGGTGCTGGGCGGAAGAGCTCCCAGCGAGAAGCTGCCCCTGGACGAGGCGGGCAGGATCCTGAGCTTCGTGGTGGGCGAGGTGCTGGAGGATCGCGTGCAGGTGGTGGTGCCCGAGGATCGGCACCACGTGGCCATCGTGGTGCCCATGGCCGCTGGCATGGAGCCCCTCAACCCGCGGCTGGCCACCGCACCGCCCGAGGCCACGCCCTCGCGCGGGCTCACCCTGCAGCCCAGCTACGCCGACTACGCCGACGACCAAGTGGCGTTCTTCTACAACCACCTGCCCAAGGGCACCTACGACTTCACCTTCCGGGTGCGCGCCTTCACCCCGGGTCGGTACATCCAGCCCGCGGCGCGGGCCGAGATGATGTACGACGCCTCGGTGGTGGGCAACAGCCCCGGAGCGGTCGTCACCGTCGAGCGTGGAGGGGAGTGATGTCCTCGCGCAGAGACGCAGAGGCGCCAAGAGGCGAAGGTCTCGCTGGCGGGGCCGCGACCTGGGATGAGAATCGCGTCGCCAGAGAGATCGTAGATGCGGCCTTCGCTGTGCACGTCGGCTTGGGACCTGGGCTGCTGGAGTCTGTCTATGAGCTCGCGCTGGCCTACGAACTTGGGACTCGAGGGCTGTCTGTCAGGAGGCAGGTCTCCATACCGGTACGCTACAAGGGTGTTCGACTCGAAGATGGCTTTCGAGCGGATCTGATCGTGAACGAGGAGGTCATCATCGAGCTCAAGTCTGTCGAGCAGACAGCCCCTGTGCACAAGAAGCAGCTGCTCACCTACATGAAGCTGGCAGACATGCGGCTCGGCCTGTTGATCAACTTCGGCGCACCCTTGATCAAGGACGGCATCACGCGCCTTGTCCACCACTTGAAGGAGTGAGCATGTCGCCCTGTCGGCGCAGCTCCGTGAGCTCTCAGTGTCTTGGCGTCCTGGCGTCTTGGCGCGAGCTCATCTGGCCCAGAACGGCGGTCTGCTGGTGCACCGTGCTGGGGGCTGCGCTGCTGCTGGTCCTGGGCTTGGCGGGGCGCGTGGCCAACCGGGCGGTGCTCAGGGCTCCCATGCCCAGCCTGCTGCTGCAGGATCGCCATGGCGAGTTCATGGCCGAGCTGGCCGCCGATCCGGAGCAGGAGCTGGGCTACTGGGAGGTCGATGAGATCCCCTGGCGGGTGGCGGCGGCCACGGTGGCCATCGAGGATCGGCGCTTCTGGCAGCATCCCGGTGTGGATGCCCGGGGCGTGCTGCGGGCTGCGCTGCAGAACGCGCGCAGCGGCGAGGTGGTGAGCGGCGCCTCCACCCTGGCCATGCAGGTGGCCCGCATGCAGGACCCGGGGCCGCGGGGCTACGCCAAGAAGCTCGAAGAGGCCCTCACCGCCCTGGCGCTCAGCGCCCGCTACGGCCGCCGCGAGATCCTGGCCCACTACCTGCGGCTCGTTCCCTATGGCAACCGCATCCACGGTATCGGCTACGGCGCCCGGCGCTACCTGGACAAGCCGGTGGCGGACCTGTCCTGGGCCGAGGTGGCCTTCCTGGCGGCCCTGCCCCAGGCGCCCTCGCGCACCAACCCCTTCCACGAGGCGGGCCGGCGGCGGGCGGTCAAGCGCGCCGGGCGCATCCTCGAGGAGCTGCGCGCGGGAGGGGTCATCGCCGAGTCGGACCACCAGCAGGCCCTCCTGGATCTGCAGGCGCTGGAGGTGCCCGATCGGGGGGTGCGCGCACCCCAGGCGCTGCACACCGTGTTGCAGCTGGAGACCAGGCTGCGGGCAGACCCGGAGCTGTGGCGGCGCCTGGCCCGGCAGCCCGTGCTGCGCAGCAGCCTGGACCTGGAGCTGCAGGCTCGCGTGGAGCGCCTGCTGGCGGATCACGTGGCCAGCCTCGAATCGCGCGGGGCCGGCAACGGTGCCGTGGTGGTGCTGGACACGAACAGCCGCCAGGTGCTGGCCTCGGTGGGCTCCACCTCCTACTTCGACGCCCGCTTCGCCGGCTCCATCGACTACTCGCGGGTGGCCCGCTACCCCGGCTCCACCCTCAAGCCCTTCGTCTACGCCCTGGCCCTGGACCGCGGCGTGATCACCCCCGCCACCCTGCTGGACGATCTGCAGCGCGGCCCAGACGGCATCGGCAACGCCGACGATCGTTTCCTCGGGCCCCTGCTGCCGCGGCGGGCCCTGGCCAACTCGCGCAACGTGCCGGCGGTGCGGCTGCTGGAGCGCGTCGGCCTGGACGAGGGCTACGCCTTCCTGGGGGAGCTGGGGCTGAACGACGGCGCGCTGCCCGCGGGGCACTACGGGCTGGGGCTGGCCATCGGTGGCGCCCCGGTGACCCTGCAGCAGCTGGTGCGGGCCTACGCCGCGCTGGCCGACGATGGAAGGTTCAGCGAGCTGGATTTCTTCCCCGGGCGCAGCCAGGTCGAGCCACCTCAGCGGCTGCTGTCGCAA
Source organism: uncultured Enterobacterales bacterium (assembly GCA_964512185.1). Lineage (GTDB taxonomy): Bacteria > Myxococcota_A > UBA796 > UBA796 > JAFGLY01 > CAZEJJ01. Next base: position 89,816 of record CAZEJJ010000005.1, read on the forward strand.
GGCAACGCCCGCCTGGTGAGCGGCTGGCTCAGCGATCCCCTGGCCCGCCTGCCCACCTTCCCGCGCATGGGTTTCTCCGAGTACCCCTTCGCCGTGTCCGTCAAGACGGGCACCTCTGAGGACTACCGCGACGCCTGGGCCGTGGCCTTCACCGAGTCCTACGTGGTGGGTGTGTGGGTGGGGCATCCCGACTGGGTGCCCATGCAGCGGGTCAGCGGCTACCGGGGCGGCGCCAGCCTGGCCCAGCAGGTCATGGAGCGGCTGCACGCCGACCGCCTCGACGGGCTGGTGGACCTCAGCGGGCGGGCGCCCGAGGGCTGGCCCCATGCCCGCATCTGTCCCCTGTCTGGTCGGCTGGCGGGGCCCGACTGCGAGCACGCCGTCACCGAGTACTTCCCCCCGGGCAGTGAGCCGGTGGACCCCTGCGGGGTGCACATGCTGCTGGCGGTGGATCGCCACACCGGGGCTCTGGCCAGCCAGGCTACGCCGCCCGAGCGGGTGAGCCTGCGGCGCTTCGCGGATCTGCCCTCGCGCTACGCTGGCTGGGCGCAGAGCCGAGGGCTCGAGGCGCCCCCGGCCCAGATCACCGGTGGTCCTCCCGACCTGGGGCTGGCGGCGTTGCAGGATCGCTCAGCGCCCGCCCTGTTCATCCGCTCCCCCCAGGACGGCCTGCGGGTGGTGCCCGATCCCGAGGTGCCCCGGGAGCTGGCCACCCTGTCCCTGTCGGTGGAGGTGGATCCACCGGTGGAGCAGGTGCTCTGGTACGTGGACGGCCAGCCCTTCGCCCTGGTGGAGGCGCCCTACACCGCCCGCTGGCCCCTGCAGCCCGGCGAGCACAGCTTCCAGGCGCGGGTGCCGTTCCAGGGTGGAGCGTCGGAGCAGGTGCGGGTGGTGTTGCGGTAAGGGGAGCCTGCGGCGCGCATTGCCCGCGACCCTGACGGTCAGGGTGCCCTCGAATGCGCGGTTTTCGCTGCCTGGGCGCGCATTGCCCGCGACCCTGACGGTCAGGGTGCCCTCGAACGCGCGGTTTTCGCTGCCTGGGCGCGCATTGCCCGCGACCCTGACGGTCAGGGTGCCCTCGAATGCGCGGTCATCGGCGCCCCACGCTCCTGCGCCCCGCTGTCCCGCTCCGCCCGTTCTGTCCCGAGACGTACCGGGACCAGGATCCACCCGCGTGGTGGTCCCCCAGTTCCTGTTCCGGTGCTATCTTCCTGTCGGGACCAAGCCCCCAACGGGCACTCTCGCCTGCCTCGTCACCTGGAGGAGACCATGAGGACCGCCGCCACGCTTTCCACCCTGCTCTTTCTCGGATCGCTCGGCTGCCCGCCCCCCGAGGGCGAGGACAGCGTCCCCCCCGAGGGCGACACGGACACGGACAGCGACGCCGACACCGACCCCGACACCGACGCCGACACCGACGCCGACGCGGACACGGACGACGACGACTCC
>CAZEJJ010000006.1:0-63918 GCA_964512185.1 uncultured Enterobacterales bacterium
CGGGCTGGGGTGTCACAATGGTGGTCGACCGACCTGCGCGTCGGTCCCGTGCCCCGCCCCGCCCTCCCCACCCCGGAGACGAGCCCGTGGTTCGACGCCCTCGTCCTGTGCCGATCCACGCCCTCCCCGCCCTGCTCGCCGCTGCCCTGTTGGCCGCTCCCGCGGTGGGCGCCGCTCCGGTGATGCCCGCGTCGACCCCCGCCTCGGAGCTGAGCTGGGGATGGGCACCGCTCGAAGGCGCGCAGGACGTGCGGGTCGCTCCCCTGGTGGTGGCAGGGGCCTGGCCCGCGCTGGAACCCCTGGGCTTCCTGGGCGAGCAGCTGGACGGCAGCGCGGCACACCTGCGCAACCTGCGCGACCACCAGGTGGCCACCATCCCCGAGGTGTTCTCCCTGGCCCTGCCGGGCGAGCTGGCCCGAGCCTTGCCCGCCGACTGGAAGGGCTCCTTGCGAGACGCCAGGGCCCCCGCCCGCGCCCGCTCCCAGATCGAAGCGGGGGTCGACGGCCGCCGCTCACTGGAGGCCGCGCTGCAGGAGCTGGCGGGGCGCCTGCAGGGCGACGTGATCCTCTTCCAGTGGATGTCCGACGTGTCCGCCGTGCCTCTGGGCACCACCACTGCGCCGGGCACCACCACCCGCGTAGCCGATCGCGTGGTCTTCGTGGACCAGCACACCGACCCGGTGCTCACCGAAGCCACCGTGGGCCTGGCCCTGGTGGCCGCCGACGGCGAGGTCTTCCTGCGCTACGAGAACCGCTACCAGGTGCTGATCACCGGCAGCAACTCATCGTGGAAGGCGGGTCGCCAGCTGGCACGGCAGCTCGTCGACGATCTGCAACCGCTGCTCACCGAGCCCGCGCTGGTGGGGGTCGTCAACTAGCCTCGCGGTGCGGTCCGGGCATTGTCCCGCCAGCCTGGGTGGCTAGCTTCGCCCCGTGCCCGGGGTGCGGATTCCGGGCTCCACCCGCACAACCTGGAGCGCCGCCATGCTCAAGCCGTCCCTCGAGAAAGCCCTGAACGACCAGATCAACGCCGAACTCTACTCGGCCTACATGTACCTCTCCATGTCGGCCTGGTGCGACGACCAGGGCCTGTCGGGCATGGCCAACTGGATGAAGGCCCAGTTCCAGGAAGAGATGTTCCACGCCGACAGGTTCTTCCACTTCGTGCTGGAGCGCGGCGGCCGCATCACCCTGCGGGCCATCGAGGCCCCACCCACCGAGTGGGCCTCACCGCTCGATATCTTCGAGAAGACCCTCGCCCACGAGCGCCACGTCACCAGCCTGGTGAACGACCTGGCCTCCCTGGCGCTGGACGAGAGGGATCACGCCACCCACAATTTCCTGCAGTGGTTCATCTCGGAGCAGGTGGAAGAGGAGGCGACCGCGGACAACCTCGTCTCGCAGCTGCGTCTGATCGGCGCCTCGGGCCACGGCCTGCTGATGCTGGACCGCGAGATGCAGACCCGCCAAGTCACTCCCCCGCCCACCGAGTAGCGATCAGAGCAGCAGCTCGAGCCCCTCCAGGTCGCCCAGAGCGGCGTAGACCCGCGTGACCTCGGCGGACTCGTGCACCTGGGCCTGCAGGCGCAGGGAGACGAACCTGCCCCCCTTCGAGGGGAGCTCCTTGACGCCTTGCAGGGGGCGGCCCAGGGCATCGGTGGCCAGGGAAACGCAGCGATCGCGCAGCCCCGGCGCAGCTCTGGCCACCACCCGAAAGGTGAAGCTGGCGGGAAACTCCAGCAGCTGATCCAGGCGCTCGCGGCTGTCGTCCATGGGCGGCCTGTATCAAGGCGTGGGCAGCGCGAGCACGGGACCCTATACTCTCGCCATGCTCCTCCCCCGAGACCTGGCCCCCATGCTGCTGGCTGCCTGCGTCCGGCCTCCGGGGGTGCTGCCAGACGAGGACAGCGCCACGGTGCCGGACGACACGGCGCCACCGGTGCAGGCCCTGCTGGAGGTGGCCCCCGCCTTCGACCCGATCCTGGGCGGCCCCCTGAACATCGGCTCGGTCACCACAGGCGCCGAGAGCACCGCGGTGACGGTGTTGGACGCCGATGGCCAGACCGTGGCCGCGGTGACCGACAGCTGGGACGGCCGCGACGAAGCGGGCGAGTGGATGCCCGTGGGATCGTACACCGTCCGGCTGGAGGCCCAGCTGGGCACGATCTCCGTGGAGCAACAGGCGCAGGTCCAGATGGTGCGCTGCGGCGTCACGGCCGCCTGGCTGGAGGGTGACGGGGGCACCAGCGCCGAGCACGTGCCCCTGTACTGGCACGCCAGCCGCAGCCTGCAAGGCGCCGAGCTGCCCCTGGTGCAGGTGGACTCGCTGGAGGACGACGACGACGAGCCCACAGAGCTGCGCACCCCCGGCGATCAGCTGGAGGTGTTCCCCGACGGTGGCTCCCTGCCCACGGCCTTCACCTGGGACTCGCTGCCCATCCTGACCCTGGAGCTGGGCGACGACACGGTGCTGGGGTCCTCTGGGCTGCCCGGCTCCGGGGTGTACCTGCAGCTGGAAGGCTGGGACGCGTTGGCTGGAGCCGAAGACCTCGATCCTGCCGTGCCCGCCCTGTTCCAGGCCACGGACCTGTTGCTGGACGGACCCGGTGTGGCGGAGCCGGTGCTGGAGCTGAGCTTCCGGGTGGACGACGAGGCGGGCACCAGCTGGGAGCTGGGCCGCCAGGAGCTGCCGCTCAGGATCTACGGGCTGCTGGAGCGCCCCACCTGGGATCGCCCCGAAGACCTCTACACCGCCTGGGTGGCGGCGGTGGACCCGGCTCTCAGGGCCATCCACGGGGTGGAACCCCAGCAGGAGGCCGTGCTGGACGCCCTGGTGGAGTTCGTCTACTACGACCTGGGGCTGGAGTATGACACCCGCTACGGCGCCGCCTACTACACCAGCTACCAGCAGGGCTGGCAGCAGGCGGTGCTCAACCTCAGCGCCCTGCTGGCGCCCAACGCAGGCAGCACGGTCAACTGCAGCGACTGCGCCAGCATCCTGGCCGCCTGGGCCAACATGCTGGGGGTGGAGCTGGCCTACTCCATCGTGCTGCAGAACTTCGACCTCAACTACATCATGGCCATCGGCGGCAGCGAGTTCACCCACTGCCCCTTCGGCTCGTGGGGCTGCTCGTTCAGCTACCACGCCGTGGCCACCAACGACGGGGCCGCCACCATCTGGGACGCCACCCTGGCCCTGGACGGCGACGCCGATCCCGGCAATCCGCCCAGCGACACGCTGCTGGTGCAGTCCATCGACGGCGAGGAGTACCTGGACCGCCTGGTGATGCGCGGCAACGCCAGCTACAACTTCGAAGGGGTCACCTGGATCCAATGAGCATGCTCAGCCTTTTCTCCGCTGGTCTCCTGGTGCTGGCTGTCTCCGCAGAGGACGACCACGGGCACTCCCCCGACTGCACCCACAGCGCGGGGCAGGGCTCGGTGGGCACCCCCGCGACCACGGGGCCCAGTACCTGGGCGGGCATCCCCCTGGCGGGCCTGGCCGCGCTGGGGCTAGGGGAGCCCGATCTCGACCTGCACCGCTCCGGCTGGCGCGCGACCCTGCCCGAGGGCGGCTTCGTGCGCATGCTGTACTACCCCGACTTGAAGGCCGCCCAGCTGGCGTTCTCCATGCAGAAGCTCAGCTCCAGCACGCGGGTGGTGAGCGACTTCACCTGGCGGGCCACCCCCGATCGCGACGTGCAGGCGGCCGGCGACACCAGCGGCTTCCTGGTGCTGCGCGACGGCAACGTGGTGTTCGTGGTGCGCGACCACCGCGAGCGGGCGGGCGCGGTGGCGGAGCAGCTGCAGGCGGCGCTGGTGGGCACGGCGCCTGAAGCCGAGCCGGTGACCCGCGATCTGGGGGATCGCGTGGTGCAGTGGGACAGCTGCGGACGGCTGGTGGACTAGAACCCAGTCACATCCACCAACGCCGCAGCCAGGGGCGGGCAGTGGTCGGTCTCCAGGCTGATCAGCCAGAGGCCGTCGGTGGTGAAGCCCTCGAAGTGCTGATCATCTTCGTCCTTGCAGGCTCGCAGATCGGCGGAGCTGAGCCAGGCGACCCCGGCCTGGTACGACTCCAACGGAGCCTCCAGCGCCGACACGAACTCCTCCTCCAGCTCATCGGGAGAGAGACCGTGCCGGCTCAGGTGGAGTGTCCGCACCGTGTCGGGCTCGAGCTGCCGCCCTACGGCGTCCGTGCTGAGCTCCGACCAGTCCAGGGTCGGTACGGTGCCCGCGGGGACCTGGAAGGGTTCCGTCGCCGAGAAGTCGGCGGCCAGGAGCTCTGCCGGACCTGGCGGGGGGTTCCAGATGTCGACCTGCTCCAGCGTGCCCCCTGAGCAGGGATCGAGCACGGTGGGGCCGAGCGTCCCACCGTCCTCCACAAGGTAGAGCAGCCAGCTCGTCCCGGCCTCACAGTAGAGGCCGGCGCTGTCCAGGTCGGCGAAGTCCCCCAGGCAGACACGGTTGCCGCGGACCTTGTCCGCTGTCCAAGCGCCCGTCATGTGCTGCTGCCCGAGCTCATCCGTGGCCATCAGCATCAGCACACACTCCGGTGGAAGATCGGCCCGGATCAGGTAGACAGCGTCCACGCCGGCGAAGCTGGACTCCTGCACGACCAGGGCGGACCAGTCGAAGTACAGCTCGGCGCCTTCGAGCACGTCGAAGACCGGTCCCGCACGCGACAGGGTGTAGTTGTTGTCATCGGTGAAGCGGAGAGTCGACTCCTCGGCGGGCACAGGTGCTGGCTGCTCCACGCAGCCGGCCGACAAAAGGAGTACCAGCCCCAGCACCTGGCGACAGGCTCGACGCGAGATCACGAATCCTCGCAGTCGGGGACTTCCCACCAGGCACAAGGCTCGAAGCCGCAGCGCTCCACGATGCGCGCGCAGCTGATGAAGAGCGCCCAGGAGCCGTCGCTGATGACCTGGCTCTCGAGCCACGGGTTGGCCATGAGCGTCCAGTCATGGAGCCACCAGGCCTGCGTGCCGTAGGCCCCCTCGCGATCCAGGTCGCATTGATCGTCCTCGTCCACGAAGCCGCTCGTTGCCTCGCCGCACTCGACATGCCCTGGAAAGAAGTCGTGCGCCGCCTCGTGGACCAGGCTTCCTGCGACCTGCACCACCGTGAGGGACATGGCCGGGCTGCCAAGAAGGCCATTCTCACCTGTGATATCACCGATCCTCACCAGGCCGTTGCTGTAGGACATGACCGCGTCGATGTCCGGGGCGTAGCGCAGCTCATCGATGGAGTTGCTGAGCAGCTGGTACCAGATCTCCCCCGCATCCTCGGAGCCATCGAGGTCGTACTTGTCCAGAAGGCGAACAAACCGGTCGAGCAAGCCCTCGGGAGCGGCCTCCCTCATGGCCTCCGCCACTTCGTTCCCCTGGTAGCCAAGGACGAGGAGCAGGCCGCCCACCACCAGCTCCGCCGGGGTCGTGGCATCTGTGAAGGTCTCCGGCTGCTCGCCGAAGGACTCCCAGTCGATCTGAAAGGTCTCTCCCACGGCCTCGGCGCAGTCCCGGTCCACGCCCCAGAAGTCACCGGCGGGGGTGAGGGGCGAGCGCTCGGCCAGGTCGCCGTCGAGGGAGCAGACCGCCAGCAGATCCTGGTAGGCCCACTTGACGGGGCCGTGGTAGCGATAGGGCTCGGCGCAACCTGGGGTGCAGAGTGCAGCGGCCAGGGCCAGGGACGAGAGCAGCGCTACCGCAGGAGTTCGTCGTGACCGGCCACCGGGCATGCCCTGTCTCCTCGTGCGGTCACTGTAGGCCAGGTCTGGCGGGGTCGCACCCACTGCCTCGTCCGGCAGACTCCAAGAGGCTGCTTCACCCTCTCGTTGGCCGTACGAGCGGGCGGCCCAGGCCGCCCACGGCCAGAAGTCGCATCTCCGCTGGCGGAGTGTCGAGTATCGACCGGAATACGGCCAGAAGTCGCATCTCCGCTGGCGGAGTGTCGAGCATCGACCGGAATACGGCCAGAAGTCGCATCTCCGCTGGCGGAGTGTCGAGTATCGACCGGAATACGGCCAGAAGTCGCATCTCCGCTGGCGGAGTGCCGAGTATCGACCGGTATGCCGGCACCAAGGCCTCCCGGCGGCCACCGTCCGCTGACACGCCAGCGCAATTGCCCGTTCGACTCTCGGGAGCGAGCAAGCCGCTCCCCTACTCCACCACCACGCTGACCTGGTACACCTGCCCTCCGTCGCCGTACTGCCAGGTGCCCGCGTACAGGTGCTCGCCCACGGCGGCGATGGACCAGGCGGCGATCTCGGGGAACTGGCAGACCTCTTCCCAGGATGAGCCGTCGCGCGACGTGAGCAGGGCGGAGCTGCCCTCGTCGTCCTTCCAGCCGTCGGAGGTGCCGGCGAAGAGCGCGCCGTCGAAGTCGGTGATCTCGGTGACGTAGTGGCGGGGCTCGCTGTGCACCTGCAGCAGGTCGGTGCCGTCGAAGCGCCAGATGCCCGAGGGCCCCAGCGAGCTGCGATCGGTGCTGGCCAGCCAGAGGTGGCCGTCCCAGGAGTGGGCCCGGAAGAAGCGGGTGTCGGTTGCCAGGGCGGTCCATCTGGTGCCGTCGCTGGAGCTCAGAGCCCAGCCCTGGTGGCTGTCTTCGTCGACGGCCAGCGCCACGAGCAGGCCCTGGTAGGAGCTGATCTCGCGCAGGTACATGGCCGTGGAGCCGCTGTCGTAGACGGTCTCCCAGCTGCCGCCGTCGGATGAGCGCAGGATGAGCCCGTGCTCGCCGGCGCCGTTGTCGTAGTTCACGGCGTAGAGGTGATCGCCGAAGGCCTCGAGCCCACAGCCGATGGTCTGGCTGCCGCCATCGTAGACCCGCTCCCAGCTGCTGCCGTCGGAGGAGCGGTAGATGTCGCCGCTGGACTCGGTGTTGGCGTACAGCTGGCCCTGGTACTCCAGCAGGGCGCAGACCGACTCGCTGATGCCGGTGAGCCCGGGGCTGGTGAGCTCCCAGGGGGGGTAGGCGTAGAGCATGCTCTGGCCTTCGTAGCCGTAGCCGAACTGCCCGGCGTAGAGCCGGTCGCCGAATCCACGAAGAGCGAAGAAGCCGTCGCTGTAGCTGCTGCCGATGGCGCTGCAGGTGTAGGAGCGCTCGCCCTGGGCGGTGTCGCCTGCCGGCTCGGAGTCGCCGGGGCTCTCGCTGTCGGCAGGCTGCTCGGAGTCGCCGGGAGAGGGATCCCCCGACTCCTGGGGATCCAGGAGCTGCGGCTGCAGGCTGCAGCCCCAGCACAGCAGCAGGCAGGACGCGCTGCGGGACAGAGTGCTGCTGTTGGCGGCGAGAGATCGCATCCTCGCAAGGATACCCTCTCTGCACGCGATAGCGGAGGAGGAGCCTGCGACAGCGCCGCGCAGGGTCGCGGCGAGCATGTAGAATGGCGGCTCCTCCGAGGCAGCCCATGGCGCGCGTCCTGCTCAGCTCCGCGTTCCGGCCCTTCTGCGTCGACGGTCCCTACGACTCATCGCGCAGCCAGGTGCAGCACGGCTCCTGCCACCGGCAGTTCACCCGCGAGCAGGGCATCTTCACCATCCACCAGCAGTGCTCCCACCTGGGGTTGCACTTGATCGCGGCCAACATCGGGGCCGAGGCCGAGGTGGCGGAGTACCCCAGCGTCGAGGAGTTCGTGGATCTGCTGCAGCAGGCCGTGGCCGAGGGGCGCCCCTACGACTGGGTGGGCATCAGCACCGTGGCCGCCTACCTGCCCAAGGCCCAGCGCATGTGCGAGCTGGTGCGCGAGCACTCGCCGGGCAGCAGGACGGTGGTAGGCGGGGGCGGCGCCATGGCCATCGGCCCGCTGGTGGACCCCTTCTGCGACCAGGTGTGCGTCGGCGATGGCGTCGCCTTCTTCCGCGAGCTGCTGGGCCAGGACACCGGCGCGCCCATCGAGCACCCCGCGGTGTGGTCGGTGCACTTCCCCAACGAGATCTTCTCGGTGCGCGCCAACAGCGCCGCCTGGAGCATCGCGGTGGCCCTGGGCTGCGACCGCAGCTGCCAGTTCTGCGCCACCTCCGCCCAGTTCGGGGCCCGCCGCCAGCGCCTGGTGGACTCGGGAGAGCACCTGATGCAGGCGGTCAAGGGCCTGGACCAGCAGCTGCGCGCCGCGGGCCGCGCCTCCAAGCAGCTGCAGCTGCTGATCTTCGACGAGAATTTCCTCTCGGACGAGCCCCTGGCCCGCGGCTTCCTGGAGGCCAACCGCCGCGAGCTGGCGGCCGGAAACCTCTACCTGCCCTTTGTCTTCGGCGACGCCAGGGCGGTGCAGCGCTACACCCCCGAAGAGCTGCTGGAGATGGGCATCGACGCCATCTGGATCGGCATGGAGGCCGCCGACGGGGGCAAGTGGGCCAAGAACCGCGACACCGACTTCAAGGCGCTGGTGCAGAACCTCCAGTCCCATGGCATCAAGGTGGTGGTGAGCCTCATCGCCGGCATGCACGACCAGACGCCGGAGGGCCAGCGCAAGGACGCGGAGCGCGCACTGGAGCTGGGTGCGGCGGGCTTCCAGTACGCCATGGTGGCGCCCATGCCCGGCACCCCGTACTTCGAGCGCATGCGCCGCGAGGGCCGGCTCAACCTGGAGCGCCTCGATCGCATCAACATGTCCCACTACGTGCTCGATCACCCCGACTTCGACGATGACAGCCTGCGGGCCCACACCACCGACTTCCACCGCCGCGACTACGAGCGCCACGGCCCCATGGCCCTGCGCTACCTCAAGCTGCGGCGCTCCGGCTGGCGGAAGCACAAGGGCTCCCCCAGCGCCGCGCTGCGCTCCCGGGCCCGCGGCTTCCGCCACGACCTGATGGACTCCATGGCGGGCCTCACGGCGGGCAGGGTCTTCGCCCCCACCGCGGCGCTGCGCAAGGAATGTGGCGAGCTGGAGCGCCAGCTGGCCCGCGAGCTGTCCAAGCGGGTGGCGCTGGGTGAGTGGCTGCGCGGCGAGATCTCCGGCAGCTCTTTCGGTCGCTTCCTGGTGTTCACCTCTCCGGTGGCCGAGCCCATCGCCCGCCAGTGGCTCAAGGTCCGGATCCTGCGCTGGGATCCCCGCTCCCGCGAGCGCTGCGACACTCTATGGGGCCTGCTGCGCCACGGCCGCGAGGCCATCCGCCAGGTGAGCGGCGGCATGATGCCCTTCGGCCAGCCCGAGCTGGTGGTCACGCGCTACCCCCGCCAGCCGGCCACCGTGGCCGACGCCATCCCCAGCCTGGCGTCCCGCCTGCGCCGCCGCCTCGACCCGCACGCAGCCTGATGGGGCGCCTGCTGCTCAGCACGGTGTGCCGCCCGGTGGGCGGGCCGGGTGAGGGCCCGAGCATGGGCGTGGACGTCATGAAGGGCCAGCTCTGCGTCAACCAGGGCGCCCTGCGTACCGCGGGCACCGGCTACGCCTACGGCCTGGAGTACATCGCCGCCAACCTGCGGCGGCCGGTGACTGTGCTGCACTGGCCTAGCCGCAGGGAGCTGGCGCGCGAGCTGCGCCGCTGCGACTACGATCACGTGGGCATCTCCTACACCTTCCAGCTGGTGCCCCACCTGGAGCGCACCGCCGCACTTGTGCGCCGCCACGCACCCAGAGCCCAGCTGATCCTGGGAGGCTACGGCACCGCCGCCGCCGAGTCCCACGCCCACGGCGACCATGTCTGCGAGGGCGACGGCATCCGCTTCATGCGTGAGCTGCTGGACGAGCGCAGCGGCGAGCCCATCGAGCATCCCACGCTGGTCTACGGCAACACCGTGCTCTCGCTGCCCATCCAGGCCGGCCGCAAGGTGCTGGTGTGCACGGGGCTTGGCTGCGCCACGGGCTGCGACTTCTGCGCCAGCTCCCACAAGTTCCGGCGCCGCTACCTGCCGCTGGTGAAGGACGGCGACGAGCTGTTCCGGGTGATGGACGATCTCCACCAGCGCACGGGCCTGGACGAGTTCCAGGTGTTCGACGAGAATTTCCTGGTGGACAAGGCGCGGGCTAGACGCCTGGCGGATCTCTGCCAGCAGCGCGACCGCCACTTCGACTTCTTCACCTTCGCCTCGGTGCACTCCCTGGGGGCCTACAGCGCCGAAGAGCTCGTGCGCATCGGTGTCTCCGCCGTGTGGGTGGGTCTCGAGGGCAAGTCCGCCGGCTACTCCAAGCTGCGGGGGGGAGGCCCTGGGCGAGCTGGTGGCGCGCCTGCGGCGCTGCGGCATCCTGGTGGTGGGCTCCATGATCCTGGGCTTCGACTACCACACCGCCGAGATCATCGAGGCCGAGCTGCAGGAGATCCTCGCCGCCCGCCCCACCTACCTGCAGTGCCTGCTCTACGGCCCCACCCCCGGCACGACCCTCTGGGATCGCCTGGAAGAGCAAGGCCGTTGGGGCGCAGGCCCCCCCGGCCGCGGGGGCGTGCCCTACGAACGCTGCGACGGCTTCGAGCTGGGCTTCACCCACCCCAACCTGGGCGCCGCCGAGCTCGGTGCTCTGCAGCGCAGCTGCTACGAGCGCGACCTGCAGGCGGGCGGGCGCTCCATCTTCAGGGCCATCGACACCTGGTTCGAAGGCTGGGAGCACCTGCGCGCGGCGCACGAGCCCTGGTTGCGCGCGCGGGCGAGGGTGTACGAGCGCAAGCTGCGCGCCTGCCGCCCGCTGCTGCCGGTGGGCATCAAGCGCGCGCCCAACCCCACGAGGTGTGCCGAGCTGGAGCAGCTCCAGCAGCGACTCATGGCGGCGTTTGGACCGCCGGAGGTGAAGGAGCGCATCGCCGCGCGCTGGATCCTGCCCGCCGCCGAGCGCTGGACCAGCTTCAAGCTGCGCCACGACCTGCTCCAGCAGCCGCGGCTGGAGCGCAGGAGGTACCGTTGGATTCAATAGAGCGAGCCCCCGTGGCCCCCGACGACGCCTGCAACCTGCTGGTGATCTCCGACCTGCACTTGACCCTGTGCATGGACGACGAGGACCGGGCCACCGACCGCGAGATCGCGGCCTTCCTGGACCACTACGCCGCCCAGCGGGCTCACGGCCGCGGCTGGCGCCTGGTGCTGGCGGGCGATGTCTTCGAGTTCGTCTACCCAGACATGGAGGCGTTCCTGAAGCGACGCCCGGGGCCGGACGCCCCCGAACCCAGCCCGCGAGGATTCCTCGAGCACTGGCCCATGAGGGCCCAGGCCTGGCGGCTGCGCATGACTATGCGCGAGTTCCCCGAGGCCTTCCTGGCCATAGGCCGCTTCGTGGCCGCCGGGCATCGCGTGGTCATCGTCAAGGGCAACCACGACGTGGAGCTGCAGTGGGCTCGCCTGCAGCAGGGCTTCTTCGACGAGCTGCAGGCCCTGCTGGAGCAGGCTGGAGCCCCCCAGGAGCGCGCGGCGCTGGAGGCGAGCATCGAGTTCCACACCTGGTTCTGGTACGAGCCAGGCCGCTTCTACGTGGAGCACGGCAACCAGTACGACGAGTTCAACGCCATGCCCAACTTCCTGGATCCGGCCCTGGTCACCGACCCGGATCGCGCCTTCTCCCCCATGGGCTCGCGGCTCACCCACTACCTCACCAACGCCTTCCCCGACTACAAGCCGCGCCCCGACTCGGGGGCCTTCATGCGCTACCTGGAGCGCACGGGCCAGAAGTGGTCGCGCAAGTACATCGGGCGCAGCCTCACGGTGCTGCACCACTCCCTGGCCGGCTCGGGGCTGTTCTCGGAGGAGGGCTGGCAGGCGGGCTCGGGCCGGCAGGACGAGGGCCTGGCCGAGATCCACCGGCGCTTCGGGCTGGATCTGGCCACCCTGGAGCGCCTGCAGGCTCTGCAGACCGCTCCGGTCACCGCCAAGCGCAGCTGGGTGGTCAACCGCTTCGGGCTGGACCGCGGCGCCGTGGTCTTCTTCGGCCTGCTCATGATCGCCCTGGGGCTCATCTTCGGGCTCTTCCCCCTCAACGAGCCCGCGCTGATCACCCTGGGCTGCCTGGGCCCGGTGGCCCTGGTGGTGGGCGTGCTGCTGCGGCTCAAGTTCAAGAGGGGGCGCCGGCGCCACAAGTGGTTCGCCCTGCTGGTGGTGGTGGGAGCCTGCGTCACCGCGGGCGTCGCCGCGCCCAGCTCCACCCTGTGGGGCACGGTGCTGGTGAGCTACGCGTCGTTCGTGACCATCTACGCCTTCCTGGTGCTGCCGCTCACGGAGATGAGCGACCTGGGGCGCCACCTGGTGGTCAGCGCCAACCGCGTCGGCAAGCTGCTGGACGTGCCCCTGGTGATCTTCGGGCACCACCACCAGCCCCTGGAGCGCGAGCTGCAGCAGGGCCGGATCTACATGAACAGCGGCGCCTGGGCCAACTCGGGCATCCAGCGCGACCACGCCCACGTGGTGGTGGTGCGCGACGAGGACGGCCGCGACCACGCCAGCCTGCGCCGCGGGCCGGACTTCTACGGAGGTGAGACATGAGCGAGGAACGACACGCTTGGATGCCCCTGCTGCTCTTCTCGATCTTCGCCGTGTACTGGTCCGCCTGGGACATCGCCCTGGGTGAGTGGACCGGGCTGATCCCCTCGGCGGTGGTGACGCTGCTGCTGCTGCGCACGGCCACGCGCGGCAAGCGCGGGGGTGCGGAATGAGCTTCGAGCTGTCCATGGCCATCGTGATGGTGCCGTCGGCGATCCTGGCCATCGTGCACGCCTTCGCCACCCGTCCCAGGAGCGAGGCGATCTTCCTGCTGCTCACGGCGGCGGGCTTCGGCTACCTGTTCCCCTACGTGGACGTGAACATCTTCGGGCACTACGGCTTCCACGGGGAGCTCACGATCTTCACCCTGCCCTTCCACCTCGGGTTCTCGTGGTGGGCGTTCTACTACCTGGCCTTTACCATCGGCGAGCGCGTGCTGGGCCGCGGCGCCGAGCCCATCGGCCTGGCGGTGCTCACCGGCGCCTTGTTCGGCCTGCTGGAGTACCAGTGGGATCTCACGCTGCTCTCCACCGGCTTGATGGAGCTGTTCGTACCCAGCTTCGCGCCCTACCCCTACGGCTTCCACCCGGGCGCGCCCTTCCTGCACGCCTTTTTGGGCTACAACTGGGTGCTGGCCTTTCACGCGCTCAAGAACAGCAGGACCCCCTCCCTGGCCATCCTGCTGGCCCTGCTGTCCATCGTGGTCTTCCCGCTGTCGATCATGGGCTGCGTGCCGCTCACCGAGCCCATGATCGAGGGGCTGTCCCCCTACCTGCCCCGCTACTGGCAGCACACCGCCGACATGCTGCACTTCTCCTCCACCTTCGCCGGTGTGGGGCTGGTGTTCACCCTGTGGATGCGCTGGCTGGGCCGCAGGCTGGGCGGCCAGGCTTCGCGCGACGGCCGGGTGGGGTTGTAGCCTTTGGGCTTGCGGATCCACCTGCTGGCGGGCGCGCGGCCCTTCGAGGCCGCCGTACGCCCGATCCGCTTCGCGTTCTCAGGCCACGGCGTGGCCAACCTGACCCTGCCCTGGCTGGCGGCCATGATCCCGCCCCGCCATCGCGTATCCATCCAGGACGAGCAGGTGCAGCCGCTGGATCTGCAGGCCCCCATGGACCTGGCGCTGATCAGCGCCAAGACCTGCTACGCGCCGCGGGCCTATGCCATCGCGGCCCGGCTGCGATCCCGGGGCGTGCCGGTGGTGCTGGGGGGCTGCCATACGACCCTGAACCCTCGGGAGGCGTCGAAGCACGTGGACGCCATCGTGCTGGGCGAGGCCGACCAGGTGATCCACGAGCTGCTGGCGGACGTGGCCGACGGCTGCCTGAAGCCCCGTTACCAGGGCGGCCCCGTGGCCCTGGACCGCCTGCCCCTGCCCCGTCGCGATCTGCTCCAGAAGCGCTACATCATCGACGCGGTGGGGGTGAGCCGCGGCTGCAGCCACGCCTGCTCCTTCTGCTGCATCCGCAGCCTGTACGGTCCGGGCTGCCGCACCCGCCCCATCGGCGAGGTGGTGGACGAGATCCGCCGCCTGGGGCCCTTCCTGGGCTTCCTGGACGAGAACCTGGTGGCCGACTTCGACTACGCCCAGGCCCTGTTCGAGGCGCTCATCCCGCTGAAGCGCAGGTGGCTGGCCCAGGTGAGCGTGGACATGCTGGAGCAGCCCGGGCTGGTGGAGCTGGCGGGCAGGTCCGGCGCGGTGGGCTTCTTCTTCGGCATGGAGACGGTGGAGCAGGCCAACCTGGACGCGGCGGGCAAGCTGCACAACTCGGTGGATCGCTACGGCGAGCTGGTGAGGGAGTGCCACGACGCCGGCATCGCGGTGGGCGCGGGCATGCTGTTCGGGCTGGAGCACGACGGTCCCGACTGCTTCGAGCGCACCCGCGACGTGATGCAACAGCTCGGGGTGGACCAGGGCTACTTCAAGATCGCCACCCCCTACCCGGGCACAGCGTTCTTCTCCAAGCTCGAGGCCGAAGACCGCATCCTGTCCCGCGACTGGGCCTACTACGACGGCTGCTTCCCGGTGTTCCAGCCCGAGAAGATGAGCCCGCGACAGCTGTTCGAGGGGGTGTGCTGGATCCGGCAGGCCTACTACTCACCGCGAGCGGTGGCCCAGCGCATGCGCCGCTTCTGGCGGCTACGGCTGCCCTGGTGGGCGCAGATCAACATGAACCGCCTGGCGCGGGACGCCTACCGCAAGTCCGAGCTGCTCGGTCAGCGGTTCCTGTTGGAGATCGGCCAGTGAGCGCCGCGTCTGGACAGCGGCGGCCGCGGGTGCTGATCAGCTCCGTGTTCAAGCCCTTCGGCTGCCCCGGCCCCTACGAAGCCCCGGGCAACCTGTACGAGATCGGGGTGTTCCACCGCTCCTTCACGCGGCGGCAGGGCATGTTCACCATGCTGCAGCAGCAGCACAGCTACTCCCTGCACCTCATCGCCCACAACCTGGACGCCGACTGCACGGTGCTGGACTACCCCAGCCAGGAGCGCTTCCGCCAGGAGCTGCGGGAGGGCGACTACGACCTGGTGGCCATCGGCTGCGTGGTCTCCACCCTGGCCAAGGCCCGGCGCATGTGCGAGCTGGCCAGGGAGGTGTCGCCCGGCGTCACCACGGTGGTGGGCGGTCCCGGTGTGCTGGGCATCGGCGAGCTGATGGATCCCTTCGCCGACCACGCCTGCCCCGGCGAGGGCGTCGCCTTCATGCGCGATCTGCTGGGGGAGCCCGCGGGGCCCATCGAGTTCCCCATCATGCGCCTGCATCATCGCAACCAGGGGCTGCTGGGCCTGCCGTTGAAAGACCACAACTTTCCCGTGGTGGTGGGCCTGGGCTGCCCGCGGCGCTGCGAGTTCTGCGCCACCAGCGCCCAGTACGAGGGACGCTACCAGCCCCTGTTCGGCAGCGGCGAGGAGCTGTTCGCCTTCATGAAGCGGGTGGAGGCCCAGGTGCGCAGCGAGGGGCAGCCCTTCTCGTTCCTGTACTTCATGGTCTACGACGAGAATTTCCTGCTCAACCGAGAGCTCGTCGAAGCCTTCCGGCGCCTCAACCGGGAGCAGGCGCTCGAGGACCCGCAGTTCCTGCTGTTCACCTTCGCCGACGCCGGGATCCTCTCGCGCCACACGGTGGAGGAGCTGCTGGAGATCGGCATCGACACCATCTGGGTGGGGCTGGAGTCCCCCTCCCTGGCCGACTACCGCAAGCTGCAAGGGGTGGACCTGGCGGGGCTGGTAGAAGAGCTGTCGGCCTCGGGGATAAAGGTGATCGGCTCCCTGGTGGCGGGGCTGGACGGGCACGACGAGGCCTCGCTACGTCGAGACATGGACTACGCCCTGGGCCTGCCCACAGTGGCGGTGCAGTACATGCCGGTGAACCCGCTGCCGGGCACGGCCTGCTACCAGCGCCTCAAAGCTGAGGGGCGCATTCCACCCAGGGACCATCGCTGGTTCAACATGAGCCACTTCAACGTGCTGCACCCGGAGCTTGACGAGACCAGGGTGCTGGCCCTGCTGCGTGAGTACTTCGACCGCGAGCACGCCGAGGGTGGCCCCCTGGTGTACCGCTTCCTGCGCACCCGGCTGCGGGGCTGGCGGCGGCACCACGACAGCGACAATCCCTATGTGCGCGCCCGCACGCGGGTGTTCCGCCGCGACCTGCTGCGGGGCTACCCGGTGCTGCTGGTGGGCGAGCGCCTGGGTCCCAGCCCCCAGGTGCGGCGGAAGTTCCGGGAGCTGAGGCTAGAGGTGCAGCGGGCCTTTCCGAGGGCGCAGACGCTGCTGGCCACCCTGCAGGGCCGCCTGGCCGCCGACGAGGGTGCCCTGTACGCGGCGCTGGCCCTGCCCGGGCTGCGGCCTCTGCTGCGCGAGGCCCTGGTGGCCAATGCGGTGCTGCGCGATCCGCGCACCGGGGGCGCCTGGGACTGGCTGCGGCATCGCAGCGCCGCCGAAGCTCGCACGGGCCAGGGCACCGTGCCCTGGGGCCAACCCGAGACCGTAATCACCCGCTACGACGGGAGGACAGGATGAGCAGCGACAGCGATCTGGCGCAACGCTTCCGGCACGAGGTGCGAGCCCTGATGGAGGAGCGCATCGGCATCACGCTGGTGATCGGCGCCTGCATCTTTCCCATCTACGTGTTCGAGGACCAGTGGCTCTGCGGCGATGACTGGCCGCGGGTGTTCGCGCTGCGGCTCATCTGCTCTCTCACCTGCATCCTGGGGGTGGCGCTGAACCACACCCGCTGGGTGCGCCGCAACACCTTCAGCTTCATCGTGCTGATGATGACGGTGGTGGCGGTGCTCAAGGCCTTCACCACCGCGGTGGACGTGTCGGGGATCCGCTCGCTGTACTTCGGGGGCCACGCGCTGATCCTGGCAGGCAGCCTGGCGTATCTGCCCCTGAACGGCTGGCAGGCGCTGATCGTGGGTGGGGCCTGCGTGGGGGGCTACGCCGCGCCCACCCTGCTGTTCGCCGATCCGCTGGAGCACATCCCGTTCCAGATCCAGGTGGGGTTGCTCAGCGCCATCTGGCTACAGCTGGCCATCGGCTGCCACCTGAACCACAAGCTGCGCCAGCGGGAGTTCGCCTTCCGCAGTCGGCTGCACGCCGCCAGGCGCAGGGCCGAAGACTACGGGTTCTGAGCCCTGGGGGACCCGGCACTTCGAACCGGGAGGGTCGCTGCTATCATGCCGCCATGCCTCTCCCCTCAGCCGCAGCTCGATCCCCCGATCCCCACCGTCGCGATTTCCTGTTGCGCCTGGCCAAGGCTGGTGCCGGACTGGCCCTGGCTGGTGTCAGCGCACCTCTGCTCGTTGGCGCGCCGGGCTGGAACAAGGCCCAGGCCGCCAAAGGACTGGAGCGCAGCTTCGACTTCGCGGTGGCGGGTGCGGGGCGACGGCTGGGCATAGGTCGCAGGAAGGACCGTGTGGCCTCGCTGGACTCCGCCCTGGCGGCCGTGGGCGGGCTCGGCGCCTTCGTCGGGGCGGGCGACCGGGTGCTGCTCAAGGTCAACGCTGGCTTCTCCACCCCGCCTGAGCTGGGCGCGACGACCCACCCGGCCATGGTCGAGGCCCTGGTACTGCGCTGTCTCCAGGCGGGCGCTGTCGAGGTTGTCGTGACTGACAACCCAGTGGCCGACACCCTCAGCTGCTTCCAGGTCACCGGCATCGCCGCCGCGGCCAGCAAGGCGGGAGCGCGGGTCATCGTGCCCGGCCCGGACAGCTTCACGCCCGTCACCTTGCCCGGTGGGCAGCTCATCCGGAGCTGGCCGGTGCTCGTCCAGCCGCTGTTGTCGGCCACCAGGTACATCAGCGTCTGCCCCCTCAAGCATCACTACCTGGCCGGCGCCACCATGACGATCAAGAACAGCTACGGCCTGCTGGGGGGCAGCCGGGGAGTGTTCCACCAGGACGTCCACGAGGTGATCACCGAGCTCTCCCAGCTGGTCATGCCCAGCCTGAGTGTGCTCGATGCGACCTGGGCGATGGTGCGCAACGGTCCCACCGGTGGCTCCACCGCCGATCTCGAGGAGCGGGGCATCGTGGCGGTGGGCAACGACCCGGTGGCGGTGGATGCCTTCGGAGCCAGCCTGCTGGGCCTGGCGCCCGCCGACCTGCCCTACCTGCTGCGGGCTGCACAAGGCGGAGCCGGCAGCGGTGACTGGCGCTCCATCGCCAGCGGAGACCTGCCTTGAGGCTTCTGCCAGTCCGGCGAATCACCCAGTGCTTCTTCCTCGTGCTATTTGGCTGGCTGTGCCTGGTGGCCAGCCCGGGGGAGGCCTTCTTCCAGCTCGGGGCCTGGCCCGTGAGCTGGCTGCTGCAGCTGGATCCCCTCGTGGCCGTCTGCGCTGCCCTGGCGCGAGGGAGCCTCGAGCCCGGCCTGCTCTGGGCCCTGCCCACCGTGGCCCTGACCCTGCTGCTGGGGCGGGCGTTCTGCGGTTGGATCTGCCCCCTGGGTACCCTGAACCATGTCCTGGGTTGGCTGGGCTTCGCGGGCCGCGGAGGCGCCGCGCTGCGGGCTGCCAACCGGCCCCACCGGGCCGAGGGTCTGGCCCTGGGGGTGCTGCTGGCTCAGCTTGGTGCCGCGTCGGGCGCCGCGCTGGCCGCCGCCGGCGCCTGGCTGGGGGGCCACCCCCTGGCGGCCGCGCTCCTGCTCCTGCCCTCCCTGGTCCTCGCCAGCGGGTGGCTTCGCTCGGGACCGCGCAGCCAGCGGCTGGGTCGGGGGGTGTTCACCGGCCTCGGCCTCGGGCTGGTGCTGCTGGCCGCGTTGCCGGGAGCTCGCGGCCTGCTGCAGGCCAGTCTGGCTCTGGGCCTGCTCGACCCCCTGCCTCTGCTGCACCGCTCGATCCACACGGTGCTGCTGCCCATGGCGGACCGCGGCGTGTCCGTCCTGTGGCCCTTCCCTCGCCAGCACCTGCTGGCACCCCTCACCGCGCTGATGCTGGCGGGCGTCCTGCTGGCCAACCTTTGGCGCCCCCGGGCCTTCTGCCGCTTCCTCTGCCCCCTGGGCGCTGGCCTCGGGCTGCTGGGGCGCTGGGCGCCGTGGAGGATCGCCAAGGCCAGCCCCGATTGCAGCGACTGCGGCCGCTGTGACGTGGCCTGCTCCACGGCCGCCGACCCCTCCCGAGCCTTCCGCCAGCCCAGCTGCACCCTCTGCATGAGCTGTGTCGAGGCCTGCCCCGATGGGGTGCTGGGCCTGGGATCCCGGCGCTCGGCCGCCGGGGAGCAGCTCGAGCCGGACCTCAGCCGGCGCTCCACCGCCATCGCCCTCGCCGCGGGCGTCGCCGCGGTGCCCTGCCTGCGCCTGGAAGGGGCGCTGGGGAAGCGCGGCTCGGCGCGGCTCATCCGCCCGCCAGGCTCGGTGGCGGAGCGGGACTTCCTGGCGCGCTGCGTGGCCTGCGGACAGTGCATGCGAGCCTGTCCCACCAACGTGATCCAGCCCGCCGGGTTGCTGGGGGGCTTCGAGACCCTCTGGACGCCGGGCCTGGACATGCGCATCGGCACCAGCGGCTGCCAGCCCAGCTGCACAGCCTGCGGGGAGGTCTGCCCCACCGGTGCGATCCGGCCGCTGTCGGCGGACGAGAAGCTCGGCCGCGGATCTCACGCAGAGGCCGGGCCGGTGCGCATCGGCACCGCGTTCGTCGACCGGGGCCGCTGCCTGCCCTGGGCCATGGGCCGCCCGTGCATCGTCTGCCAGGAGGTCTGCCCCACCAGCCCCAAGTCGGTGCAGCTCGAAGCGGCGGTGGAGGTCCGGCCCGACGGCAGTCTGGTGCAGCTCGAGCGCCCCTTGGTGGACCCCGCCACCTGCAACGGATGTGGGATCTGCGAGCACGCCTGCCCGGTGGCCGGGGACGCCGCCATCCGGGTGAGCAACGCCGGTGAGATCCGCCACCCCGAACGCGCCCTGGTGCTCCGTGGCTGAGCGCGTCGCGGGAGCGCTCGTCCTGCTGGTGTTGGCCGGCATCGCGGGCATCATGGTGGCACGCCAGCTGGACTGGATGGCGCAGCGGGAGGCCCGCGCCGCAGCTCGGGTCGCGCAGGCACCCGCGCCCGAGGCGCCACCGGTGCGCACAGATCCTCCGTCGAAGCTCTCGGCCTGGGTGCCCGACTGGCCCACTGCGGGACCCGTAGAGCGCTACGACGCCGATCGGCTCTACGAGAAGGTCAACGGACACGCCGGCCTCTACCTGGACGCGGGCTTCGAGGGCCTGGAGGCCCAACGTTTCCAGGATCCCGCCGACGCGCTCCGTTCCCTCGAGCTGCGCCTGTACACCATGTCCGATCCGATGGCCGCCGCCACCGTGCGCGCAGAGACCGCTCGCCCCGGCGGTGAGCCAGCGGCGCCCGGCGTGGACGGACAGTGTCTCGAGGGAGCCTGCTTCCTGGCGCACGGTCGCTTCTACCTGGAGGTGCTGCCGTCACCACCTGGCCCCGCCCTGGGCGACGCGAGCCACAGGGTCGCGCTGGCCTTCGTGGCGGATACCCCTGGCAGAGCGCACTCTCACCCCGAGTCGGGGTCGGGGATCGGTCCCGGTTCCCCCGGCTCGCCGTGACCGGAGCTGACCCGGATTCGTGAGCACCCGGCGCCGCCCACCGCCCTGCGCCTCCTCCCAGTAGTCGGAGCCCTTCCCGAAGCGGCTGGCTCAAGACGCAGGGTAGGAATGGGCGTTTCGCGGAAAAGGTAATGGTACCAACCGGATACCTGATCCTCGCCAGCCAGCCAGCCAGCCAGCCAGCCAGCCAGCCAGCCAGCCAGCCAGCCAGCCGCTGGCCTACTCCTCGATCTTGTCCTCTGGGTCGCAGTCCCCGTCGCGGATCGTGGCCTGGCCCACGCCGATGGCGCACCACTCCGGCGTGCCCTCCTCCATGCCCTCGTCCTGGTAGACCGAGTGGCCCGGGGTGGTCCAGTAGGGGTGGTCCAGGGCGAAGGCGTAGAGCAGGGACAGGCCCAGGTCGTGGTCGATGGGAGGGACCCCGTGGCCGCAGTCGTGGACGCACTCCATCACGAAGTTGCCGTCCTCTTCGTACTCGGCCTCCAGGTTCAGCGAGGCCTGCTCGAAGTCCACCCCGAACCAGTCCGTAGGCCCGCCCCAGCCCACCAGGGCTGGCATGGCGCGCTCGGCGCCGCTCCAGCCCCGCACGTCCACGTAGGAGAAGCCCGTGGCCGGGCCGACGCCGCCGGACATGAGGATCACGCTGGCCAGCCGGTCGGAGCGGTGCTGGGCCAGCTGGGCGGTCCACAGGGCCCCCGCGCTGACCCCCACGCTGGAGATGCAGTGCTCCTGGACCGGGTACTGCTCGGCGACGCAGGCCAGGATGTCGTCGAAGAAGGTGACCTCCTGCTCGACGCGGCTGTCGGGGTGCAGGTTCATGTAGGGCCAGACCGGATCGAAGGTCCAGTCGCCCCAGCCCACCTCCAGGTCGCCGGTGCTCTCAGGGACCACCCCGATGAAGCGCAGCTCGTCGGCCGACTCCTGCACCTGGCCGTGCTCCAGCATGGAGCTGGAGGAGCCGAAGAGGTAGGTCCACATGAACAGCACCGGGAGCTGGTCGCTGTCTGGGTCGTAGTCCTCGGGCAGGACCAGGATGAACTCCCGGTCGACGCCGCCGCTGGACAGCAGGTTGGTGCCCGTCACCAGCTCGGGGCAGTGGTCGCCGGAGTATTCGGGCAAGGGTGGCGGCGTGGCCGCGCCCTCGGGGATGGGGTCGGAGCAGCGCCCCACCAGGTAGTCGGTGGGCCCGCCGTCGCCAGTGTCGTCTTGGCAGGAGCCGCTGTCGCCGCTGTCCGGGGTGCCCGTGTCGGGCTGCCCGCTGTCGTCCGGGGCCGGCTCGCCGCTGTCGCTGGCGCTGTCCTTGCGGTCGCAGGCGACGCCGAGGAGCAGCAGGGCGAGGGGGATCAGGGCGTGGATCGAGCGTTGTCGCATGGGGACCTCTTGTCGGTCGAGGGGATTCAGTCCAGCACGGTCTGCAGGAACATCTCCGCCAGCTGCGCGTGTCCCTCGGTGTCAGGGTGGAAGCAGGTCCAGTCGAACCAGGTCTCGGCGTCCTCGCCCCGGAAGCACTCGTTGTCGGGCTCGCCGGCGTGGAAGCCGTGGCCGCAGAACCACTCCTTCATGAACACCAGGTCCGTGCCGGTCTCCACCGCGATGTCCATGTAGGTCTCGTTCATCAGGATGTAGGCCTCGCGGAAGCCCTCCAGGGGCTCGCTGGTCCAGCCCTCGTACTCGGCGGCCGCGGGGCAGCTGCCCATGTCGGACTCGTTGTCGGTGAACTCGTAGACGTTGCCAAAGATCACTGACACACCGCCGGGGAAGAGACCGGGGTTGTCGGTGAAGTGGTGGATGGCGTCTCGGAAGAGGGAGGCGTAGTAGGCCACGCTGTCGAGCACCTGGTCGATCTCCACCCCGTCGCGCAGGTCGTAGGCCACCTCGTACATGTCGTTGCCCCCGCTGGTCATCACCACCAGGGTGCGGCGCTCCTCCACCTCCGGGAAGCACTCCAGGATGTCTTGGTGGGGATCGAGCAGCAGGTCGTCGGTGCGGGCGCCGAAGCGGGCGCACTCGTCCACCTCAAGCTCGCCCCAGGCTTCCTCCAGGGCGTCGCTGAGCAGGTTGCGGTAGTAGTCATCGCTCTCCGTGGGGGGAGTGCCCTGGGTGATGGAGTCGCCCACGAAGACCAGCTTCTCGATGCCTTCGATGTCCTGGTGGTCCGTGCCCATGCAGTGGTGCCCGATGGTGGGCTGGAGGCCGTCGTAGTCGGGCAGGCCGAGGTCCGGGTCGCCGACGCCCGCGAAGCACTCCTCGGCGGTGGGGGGCGTGCCGGCGCCGCTGTCGTCAGCCGGCGGATGTGGCGTGCACGCCGCGAGCCCCAGGGTGATCACCAGGCTGTCCACAGCTGCCTCCTCGGAGTCACTCGCAGAGGGGTCCATCGTACGCGAAGCCGTTGTTGGCCTCGGAGCACTCGTCCAGCGCGCCCGTACCCGTGCCGTCGTCGTCCACCTCCAGCCAGAGCGAGTCGGCGCCCTGCACCGCCTCGGCCTCCAGCTGCAGCGCGAAGCCCTCGCTGCTCCAGCCCGAGTCCACGGCGTCGGCGGTCTCCACCGTCTCCACCAGCCAGCTGCCTCCGGCGTCATCGCGGGCGTACAGGGCCATGGAAGCGCCGGCGTCCACCGCCTCCAGGCCCTTGTTGAGCAGGCGGAAGCTCACCCACAGCAGGCCGGCGTCGCAGTCGTCGGTGCAGACCTCCAGGATCTCACCCTGCAGGTCCGCCGCCAGCGCGCCGCCGTCGGTGGCCAGGGCCGAGCGGAAGGTGTTGTGGGTGGAGAAGGCCGGCTCGGCGTCCTGGGGCACGCTCAGGTCGTCGTTGACCTGGGAGATGGCGTAGGCGTGCTGGTTCCAGACCTTGCGGGCCGGGGCCCAGCTGTTGTCCTGGTCGCCGTAGACCGAGACCACCGACGAGTAGCCGTTGTGGCAGACCACGATCTCGGCCTGGTCGTCGCCGTCCACGTCGGCGATGATCGGGTACTCGAACATGGTGTTGGAGCTGTGCTCGGTGGTGTTGAACTTCATCTCACCGCTGCGACCGTCGTAGACCGCCACCTGCATTTCGTCCATGTGCACCAGCTCGGGGAAGCCGTCGCCCTCGAAGTCGAAGATGGTTGTGCCGGTCGCGCCCGTCTCGTCGTGCACCGAGGCGGTCCACAGCAGGCTGCCGTCGTGGTTGGCCACCACCAGCGTGTCACGACCCGCGATGGCGATCTCCGGCCAGCCGTCCAGGTCCAGGTCGCCGATGGAGGCCACCGACAGCGAGGCCGAGGCGTCGACCTGCTGGGGGCCCCACAGCAGCTGCCCGTCCGTGTCGACCGCCCTGATCGTGTCGCCGGAGATGGCGATCCACTCCCCCTCCGGGTCCTCGTCCAGATTGGCCACCGCCACCATGGCGTCGTCGTCCACCATGGACAGCAGCAGCTCCCCATCGGGAGAGTAGAGCGCGTCACCGACGATGACCTCCTCGGTGCCGTCCAGGTCCACGTCGGCGATCGCCGGCAGCGCGACCTCGGAGGCGCCGTAGGAGCCCTTGCCGCGGGTCCCCGTGCCGCGGGTGCTGCCGTCGGCGCCCAGGACGACGCGCCCGGCCACGATCTCGGGGCTGCCGTCGTGGTCCATGTCGGAGACGGCCAACCCTGTCGCGTAGTCGAAGTCGTCGCAGTCGAAGTGCTCGCTCTCCCACAGCTCCTCTCCTGTCGCGGACCAGGCGACCACCGAGTACTCGCCCTCGCCCCACCACATGCAGCTGGAGTGCTCGCGTACGGCCAGGACCTCAGCCGAACCGTCGCCGTCCAGGTCGGCCAACGCGGGGGAGGAGGCGTAGCCCAGGGAGGCGCCGCTGTCGGACCACAGCACGCCGCTGCCGTCGCCGTGCAGCACCGTCAGCGTCCCGGCAGAGGAGAACAGGTCGGTGACGTTGACCACCACCTCGGGCTGCCCGTCGCCATCGAGGTCGCCCACCACGGGCAGAGAGAGACAGCCGGCCAGGCTCCCTGCGCTGTACTCCCACTCCACGATGGGGGTGAAGCCCACCTCGGGCTCGGCGACGCAGCTGTCGTCCACCCCCACCTGCTCGGCAGGCCAGGCCGCTGGGTCACAGTCGGCTGGGACCTCGGCCTCACCGCTGTCCAGCGTGTCGGGCCAGCCGGAGTCCTCAGGGCTCTTGTTGGTCCCATCCTGGCCGCGGTTGAGGTCGTACTCGCTGCAGCCGGCGGCGAGGAGGAGGAGGACGGCGGGTCGGACCATGGTGACCTCCGGATGTTGGTATACGGTATGTATACCTCGACTCCGATCCCGCCGAAGCTCCCGGATGTCAAAGGTCTGTGACCGCTGCGCCTCCTGTTCGCGAACATGTATACATCATGTGTAGTGGATGCCCCACCAGGGCGGGGCGTGGACGCCCCTTAGGCACAGCGGTGTGCCAGGCCGCGACGGGGTGAGGCGGGTTCTCGGCGGGCACGGTTCTTGCTAGGTCCTCAGTCGAAGGTGTCTCCATGTTCGCTGCCCTCGGCCTGATCCTGCTGCTCGCCTCTCCTTCGCCCGCCGGGGAGTGTGGGACCCCTGTCGCCGCCGCCGCCGACCTCTCCACGGCCCTGGCCGGCGAGGCGGAGACCAGCGGCGCTGGCACCGCGGCCAGCTGGGCACAGGTGATGCAGGCCCAGGCCGACGTGGCCTGGGGCGAGCGCGGCACCTCGGTGGAGAAGCTGCAGGAGCTGCTGAACGACCTGGGCTTCCCGGTGGAGGAGACCGGCATCCTCGACGAGGAGACCGAAAGAGCCCTCGAGAGCTTCCAGTCGACCTACCGCTCCGTCGCCACGGGCATCCTCGACGCCAACACCGCGGCGATGCTGGAGGAGGCGAAGAAGGCCAGCGTCAGCCTGGGCCAGCTGCGCGGCGTCATGACCAGGCTGAGCGAGGTGAAGGCCAAGAAGTACCTCCCCTACCTCAACCAGGCCATGTACGAGTTCGACATCGACAACGACCGGCGCAAGGCCTTCTTCCTGGCCCAGCTCGCCCAGGAGAGCTCCGAGCTGCGCTACTTCCGGGAGCTGGCCTCTGGGGCGGCGTACGAGGGGAGGCGCGACCTGGGCAATGTCTTCCGGGGGGACGGCCGGCGCTACAAGGGGCGCGGCCCGATCCAGCTCACCGGCCGCGCCAACTACAAGGCCGCGGGCGAGTACCTGGAGCTGGACCTGGTGAAGGACCCCAACCAGGTCGCTACGGCGGAGGTTGGCTTCCGCACCTCGGGCTGGTTCTGGATGGACAAGGGGCTCAACGCGAAGGCCGACCTGGACACCGAGAAGGCCTTCAAGCAGGTCACGAAGAAGGTCAACGGCTGCGTCAGCTGCAGGCGCACCCACTACGCCGACCGGAAGGCCTACTGGGACCGAGCCGAGCAGGTCCTGGCCGCGCCGGAGGACCCGCCTCTCCCTGAGCGCAACCCGCTGCGGCAGCGGGGCGAACCGGAGGTCACCCTGCCGGAGCGCAACCCGCGCCGTCGCCAGGAGGGCTGATCCTACATGGTGTTACCCTGCCTCGGGGCGCCCCCCCCCGCGCGCCCGGCAGGAGAGGCCGTGCCCGCATCCAGAGAGACGATCCCCGGAGATGAGACCGGGACCCGCGGCAGGCTCGTAGCCGGTGCCGCGCGGGCCCTCACCCAGCACGGGCTCCGGGAGCTGACCGTAGAGCACGTCCTGCGCGCAGCATCCCTCTCCCGCCGCACCTTCTACCAGTACTTCCGCAACCGCGATGCCGTGCTCCAGGCTGTCTACCAGGGGGTGTGCGGCGAGCTGGTAGAGGCGGTGCGGGCCGCGGTGGCCGCGGAGCCGGACCCTCTGCGCCAGCTGCACACCGCCATCGACGCCTATCTGGACTTCCAGCAGGCCGGCGGGCGGGTGGTCATGGAGCTGCAGGCGGAGGCCATGAACCCCTCCTCGCCTCTCTTTTCGCAGCGCGAGGTCGTCATCGACCAGCTCGTGGCGCTCACTGACGCCCAGGTGCGCGAGGTGCTCGGGATCGGCGTGGATCCGCTGGTCTACCGCACCTTGTTCGAGGGGCTGGAGGCGGTGGTGCTGCACCTGCGGCAGGGGGGTCCCCTGGCGCCCGACAGCAAGGCCCAGGCCGCCGCGGTCATCAAGCCGGTCTTCCAGGCGGTGCTGGCCGCGGGGCGCGCGCTGCCGCAGGTCTGATCCCCGGGCTCACGGGACGCGGTCGTTTCGCAGAAAAGGTAATGGTATCAACCGGACACCTGATCCCGTTTCGCAGAAAAGGTAATGGTATCAACCGGACACCTGATCCTGGTATCAACCGGACACCTGATCCCCACCTGATCCCCACCTGATCCCTCCTGATCCCTGATCTCCTGATCTGATCTCCATCACTCGTTGAAGAAGCCGCTGCGCCGGTAGCGCTCCACCAGGGCGCCCAGCAGCACCGACAGCGCGGCGGTGATGGGGATGGCCAGCAGCATGCCCCAGATGCCCAGCAGGTTGCCGCCCACTATCAGGGCGATCATCACCACCAGGGGCGACAGCCCGGTGCGGTCCCCCACGATGTAGGGGGTGAGCAGGAAGCCCTCGATGGCCTGCACGGCGGCGAACACCCCCCACACCGCCAGCAGGTGCCAGTCCACGCCGAAGGCCAGCACCGCCAGCAGCGAGCCCAGCAGCACGCCCACAGCGGTGCCCAGGTAGGGCACGATGAACAGCAGCCCCGCCAGGCAGCCCACCACGATGGGCATGTCGATACCGGTGAAGGCCCACAGCCCGGCGCTGTAGAGCACCGCCAGGATCAGGCACACCGTGATCTGCCCGCGCACGAAGCCCGCGAGCCGGAGGTCGATCTCGCGCACCAGGGGGAAGGCCACCGCGTGGTAGCGGCTGGGCACCAGGCCGCGCACCCGCGCCACGGAGCGATCCCAGTCCCGCAGGATGTAGAAGATGAAGACCGGCAGCAGGGCCAGGTTGAAGATGGTGAGCACCAGCTGGAAGGAGCTGGACAGCGCCCCCGTGACCACCCGCTGCGCCATGCTCCTGGCGTCGGGAGAGAGATCCTGCAGCGCCGCTCCCAGCTCCTGGGTGATCTGGTCGAGGCTGTAGGGCACGATGTAGCCGGTGTGCTGCTCCACGAAGGCCAGGGCCGGCTGCACGCGCTGGCTCAGGTCGGCCACGTAGCCCGACAGGTTGGCGGACAGCTCGGTGACCTGCTTGGTGACCGAGGGCACCACCAGCAGCAGGACCACCGCGAGACCCAGGGCCGCGCCCACGAAGATGCACAGGATACCGAACTCGCGGCTGCGGCCCCGGGCCTCGAAGCGGTCCACCACCGGGTCGAGCAGGTAGGCGAAGGCCGCGGCGGCGAAGAGCATGGAGAACAGGGGCCACAGCAGCCACACCAGCCCCAGCAGCAGCACCAGGATGGCCGCGGACCAGCCCAGGCGCGAGCGCCACACGGGGGCCATCAGAGAGGGGCGCGGGCTCCGGCGCCGGTGGACGACAGGGATGTTCGAACGACGCCTCAAGGCCAACCTCCAGCACCAAGGCGGGATCCTATCAGCCTGACGCGCGGCTGACCTTGACCCCCCCGGGCCCAGATCGTACCATCGCGCGCACGTCCAACCAAGCACCGTAGGAGGGGAAGAGCATGCTCCCTCGGCTCGCCCTCGCCATGGCCCTGTGCCTGCCCGGCACCGCCCTCGCCACCGAACGCCTGCGCTCGCGCGACGGCGTGCCCATCCACCCGGAAGCCGGCGACATCGGGCTGGGCTTCGACGCCATCCCGGTCATCAACCTGGCGCTGAACATGGTGAACTTCATGGAGGACACCGGCCAGCAGGGGGACGGGCTGCTGAACTTCCCGGAAGGCTACCGCGAGGTGATCAGCGCGCGGTACTACCTGCAGGAGCGGCGCTCCCTGCGGGCCAGGCTGGCCCTGAACGTGGCCCACGACCTGGAATACTCCCGCTACAACCACCCCGCCGACGTGTCCAACACGGACGTGGCGGCCGGAGACGAGCGCAAGGTCATCGACACCGACCGCGCCACCGAGGTGAAGGTGCGCCTGGGCCTGGGCCCCGAGTGGCACCGCGGCCGCGGCCGGCTGCAGGGACTCTACGGCTTCGAGGGCCAGGTGGGGTTCGAGTCCAGCAGCAGCAGCACCGACTACGGCTGGGACTACAACTCCACCGCCTGGGAGGTGGGGGCCATCCACGACGGGAGCGCCCGCACCCTGAAGGAGAGCTCCGGCGTGGGCTTCGTGCTGGGCGCGCGGGCCATGCTGGGCCTGGAGTACTTCTTCGGCCCCAAGATGGCCGTCACCGCGGAGTATGGCTTCGGCCTGGGCGTCGCCCTGGGTGGCCGCAGCCAGACCCGCACCGAGACCTGGGTGGTGACCGACGGAGCGGGCAGCGCGGTGAAGGACGACGAAGACGGCGCCACCACCTCTACGGGCTTCTGGACCACCGTGGACAACGGGCTCGACAAGGACATGACCGGGGGCAGCGGCGCCCTCAGCTTGATGTTCCATTTCTAGGCCAGCCTGTTTCGGGCCCGTGGGGGGTCGCGGCTCCGTGCATGCTTGAGGCGAGGATCCCGCGCTGGTAGGCTGCGGATGCGCGCCAAGCGCCCACCCCGGAGGTCCCCGTGCGTCGTTCCTTCCTGCTGACCACCCTCGCCCTGCTGCCTCTGAGCCTGGCAGACGGGGCCGATCGAACCCCGGAGCAGATCCTGGAGGACGCCCGCCGCCGCTACCGGGTAGAGAACGCCGTCCAGCAGGTGCGCATGACCCTGGTGTCCCGCTCCGGCAAGGAGCGCACCCGCGAGCTGGAGCTCAAGGTGCGCCGCGACGGCGACGTGGTCAACTCCTACACGCGCTTCACCAGCCCCTCCGATGTGGCCGGCACCCAGCTGGTGCTGGTGGACCATCCCGACCAGGAAGACGACCAGCTGCTGTACCTGCCGGCGCTGGAGCGCGTCACGCGCATCGCCGGCAAGGCCCGCTCGGGCTCCTTCATGGGCTCCGACTTTCGTTACTCCGACTTCGAGTTCGACGAGCGGGACGGCGCCACCCACAGCATGGCCGAGGAGACCCCCGAGTTCTGGGTGGTGGAGACCACCATGGCCCCCGGCTCCGACTGGGCCCGCTACCTCACCCGCATCTCCCGCGCCGACGAGATCCCGCGCCAGGTGGAGTACTACGACGCCCAGGGCACGCTGGTCCGCCGCATGACCGTGGAGCAGGTGGACATGCACGACGGCGTGCCCGTGCCAACCATCAGCCGCATGGAAGACCTCAAGCGCGGCACCTCCACCCGCATGGAGATCACCGAGGTCCAGGTGAACATCACCGTGGATCAGCTGCCTGACGAGGTCTTCACCCAGGCTTACATGGAGCGCAACGGGTAGCCCTGGTGGCCTCCCGCACCAGCATCGCCGCCGGCCTGGTGCTGTCGCTGCCAGGCGCAGCCCTGGCCGACAGCGCCAACCTGCGCACCAGGGGATCGCTGTGGACCCTCGCCGCAGCGGACATCAGGTGGGAGGACGGCCCCGAGGATCACATCGAGCAGCTGTCCTACCTGTCCATGGAGGCGCGCTGGAACACTCCCGGCGGCGGCCGGGTGCTCATGGGCGTGGCCGGTGAACACTGGCTGGCGGCGGGCCCCGAGACCCGCAGCCGCGTGGCCATGTGGCCCGACAAGCTGCGCTGGGATCGCCCGCTCGCTTCCTGGGCCCACCTGCGCCTGGGCCAGCAGGTGGCGCGCTGGGGGCAGCTCGAGGCCACCTCGGTGGTGGACCTGCTCAACCCGGCCGACCTGCGCCATGGCCCCCTGCTGCCAGCGGACGACGCCCGCATCCCTGTGCCCATGGCGCGGCTGGAGCTGGGCCCCCCGGTGCTGCGCGTGCAGCTGTACATGGTGCCCTGGCACGTGCCCGACCGCTTCCACCTGGTGGGCTCCGACTGGGCCATGTTCCCCACCGGGCTGGTGGAAGAGATGGTGGGCAGCGCCGCCGACTGGGGCGGCGATCCCACCACCCAGGCCGTGATGGGCGAGCTGGCGGGCGCCATGGAGAAGCGCATCGCCGCCGCTGAGCCCTCGGTGTGGTGGGGCTTCGACCAGAGCCTGCAGACCTCGGGCGAGGTGTGGGAGCCTCTCTCAGAGCTGGAAGCCGCGGCGCGCCTCACCTGGGCCGGCGCTGGGGCCGATGCCGCGCTGCAGGCGGGCTACGTGCGCTCCGATGCCCCCACCATCAAGGTGGACCGTACCCTGATGTCCTG
This sequence comes from uncultured Enterobacterales bacterium, assembly GCA_964512185.1. Lineage (GTDB taxonomy): Bacteria > Myxococcota_A > UBA796 > UBA796 > JAFGLY01 > CAZEJJ01. The sequence continues at coordinate 30,710 of CAZEJJ010000006.1, forward strand.
GGTGGGCTACCAGCTCTGGCCCACCATGGAGGAGCTGGAGACCTTCATGCGCGGCACCAGCCCCATCGTGGAGCTGGACTACCCCTACACCATGATGGCGGGCGCCGACTTCGCCGTCACCCTGGGCTCCTTTGGCCTGCGCGCCGAGACCGCCTGGCGCTCCAACCAGGGGCTCACCACCGCCACCCTGGTGGACAGCAGCTCCCCGGAGCTGGGGCTGGCGCTGGGGGCCGAGTACAGCGGCAGCAGCAGCGTGCAATTCGGGGTCGAGGCCAGCTGGAGACGCCTGACAGACGTGCACTCCAATCTCCTGGCCCGGCGCGAAGACGAGGGCCTGGCGGCCAGCTACCTCAAGCTCACCCTGGCCCGCGAGCGGCTGCGGCCCGAGCTGGTGCTCCTGTGGTCCCCCACCTTCTCCGAGGGCCTGGGCAGCGCCGCGGTGGAGTTCAAGCCCGAGGACAGCTGGGCCCTGTCGCTGCACACCTGGATCTTCTTCGCCCCCACGGGCACACCCCGCACCCTGGAGAGCCTGGTGGAGTACGACGGCGGCCCGCTGGGGCTGTACAACGACAACGACTCCTGGGCCATGCGCTTCACCTGGTACCTGTAGCGGGCTCCCTCTCGAAGCGCGCCACGACCTCCACGTGGCCGGTGTGCGGGAAGAGGTCCACGGTCCACAGCTCCTCCAGCTTCCAGCCGCCTTGTTCCAGGATCAAGCGATCGCGGCCCAGGCTGGGGGGATGACAGGCCACGTACACCAGCCGCTGGGCGGGCAGCCGAGCCAGCCAGGCGCAGGCACTTGGATGCAGACCCACCCGCGGCGGATCCACCACGATCACGTCTCCCTGCAGATCCGTGGCCAGCTTCTCCACCTCGCCCTGCAAAAAGCGCGCGTTCTGGAGGTCGTTGCGCGCCGCGCTCTCTCTCGCGGCCGCCACGGCCGGCGGGTGCAGCTCCACGCCCGCCACCTCGTGGAAGCCCGGGGCGAGCCACAGGCCGATGCCGCCGCTGCCGCAGTACAGATCCAGCAGGCGCTCGCCCTGGCCGGCGGCCTGGGCGATGACCCGGTAGAGCCGCTCAGCCCCCGCGGTGCTGGTCTGGAAGAAGGAGTCGTGGGCCAGCTGGAAGCGCAGCGCGCCCACGCGCTCCTGCAAGGTCCCCGGGCCCCGCAGCAGGGCGCGCACATCGCCCACGGCGGCGTCGACCACGCGATCGTTGACGATCCAGAGCACGCTGTTGGCGCCCGGCAGGGCGGCGGCCAGGGCCTGCAGCTCCGCCTGCTCGGCCTGCCCGTCTCCTGCGGGCGGCGCGGTGTACACCGCGGCGAGGCGATCCCCGTCCTGGCCCTCGCGCAGCAGCAGGTGGCGCCAGAAGCCGGTGTGCTCGCGGGTGTCCCAGGGCTCGAAGGCGGAGGCTCGTAGCTGCTCGCCCGCCGCGGCGATGAGCGCGTTCATGGGCTCGGAGACCAGCTCACAACGATCCACGGGCACGATGCGATCGAAGCGCTCGGGGGCGTGGAAGCCCAGGAAGCGGCCGCGGTTGGAGACATCTTCGAGCAGCTCCTGCTCCGACAGGAAGCGCCGGTTGCCGTAGGTCAGCTCCACCCGGTTGCGGTAGCCGTAGGCGGCGGAGGCCGGGGTGGGCTCGTGCACGAGCACGTGGTCGACAGGCCCCACCGCGCGCAGCACCAGGTCCGCCTTGGCGGCCCGCTGAGCCTCGGGGCTGATCTCCTGCAGCACGCAGCCTCCGCAGCTGCCGAAGACGACGCAGCGGGGCTCTACAGCTTGGGGCGGCGGCTCCACCAGGGCCACACGGCGGGCGTGCAGGGTGCCCTTCTTGCGCCGAAACGGCCGCACGTGCACCACCGCACCCGGCGGAGCGCGGCGCACCAGCACCGTGCGCCCCTCGTGCTCGCCGGCTCCCAGGCCCTTGGGCTCCAGGCGCAGGATGCGCAGATCGAAGGGCGGGGTGTAGCGGCGACGGCGAGCCATAGAGCGCTACCCCCCGTTCAGCTGCACGCCGAAGTAGCCGGAGGCCGCCGACAGCACCTCGCCGGTCATGGCGTGGGCCTGCCAGGCGGGCTCCTGGCCCTCCATGACGAAGATGTAGCCAAGGGGCTCGGTTCGGTAGTCGCCCAGGTCCAGAGTGGTCATGGTGCGGCCATCCACCACCACGGGCAGCTTGACGGCATCGCCCCCAGCGAGGACGAGTATGCCGGCGGCCTGGGCGGCGGCCTGCACGTCGGAGGTGAACCAGCCCCAGTCCTCGCTGGTCTCGGTGGTGGTCTGCCAGATGACCAGCGCGCGCCAGGCGGAGGGGAACAGGGTGCTCAGCTCCAGGGACTCGGGCTGAGCCACCTGCACCGGCCGCACGTAGGTGCCGCTGGTGTCCAGACCGTCGAGGTCGAGGTGCCGCAGGCGATCGCGCACCGCCAGGGCCACCGCTTCGTCGGCGGGGGTGGCCGCCACCACGATCCAGAACCCGGGGTTCAGGCCCTGCACCCCGCTGGAGTTCACCAGCTGCGGGTAGTCCATGTGGCTGGGGGCGCCCAGGTCGCGGTAGCTGTGCTGCAGGGCCAGGGCCTCGTCGCGGTCCCTGGAGCCGCCCACGATGACCATCCAGCCGTTGTGGGTGGCACCCAGATCGATGCAGTCCTCGCCGCAGTCCGGGGTGGCGGCCGCGGGGGGGGTCGGTGTGGAAGCGGCGGCCTGCACGGACGCTGCAGGCGCCGCGGGCGCTGCGGGCGGGGGGGCGGGAGCCTCGGAACCGCAGGCGGACAGGAGCAGGTAGATGGTCGCGAGCTTCATCGTCACTCCGAGACCCCAGCGCCGATGCGCTCCACGGTCATCATGTTGGTGGAGCCGCGGGTGTGGGTCTTGCCCGCCAGTACCACGATCTCGTCGCCTGGGGAGACGAAGCCGCGCTCCAGCAGGACGCGCTCCGCCGCCGCGATCATCTCGGAGGTGCCCTCCACCAGGGGGACGCGCAGGGGGGTGACGCCCCAGGCCAGGGCCAGCTTGTCCACCGTGGACTCCACCGGTGACAGGGCGTAGAGCGCGCAGGGCGGCCGCGACTTGCTGGCCACCACAGCCGAGAAGCCCGACCAGGTGAAGACCACCAGGGGTCGAGGCTGCTCGCGCACCGCGAAGCAGGCGGCGCGGGCCACGGTGGCGCCAACCCCTGCGATGCTGGGCAGGATGCCCAGGGGAGGCAGCTGCACGAAGGGGCTCGCTTCGGCCGCGCGGGCCAGGCGGTCCATGACCTGCACCGCGCGCACCGGCCAGCGGCCCGCCGCGGTCTCGCCCGAGAGCATCACGGCATCGGTGCCGTCCAGGATGGCGTTGGCCACGTCGGTGGCCTCCGCGCGTGTGGGCCTGGAGGCGGCCACCATGCTCTCCAGCATCTGGGTGGCGGTGATGACCAGCACCCCAGCGGCGTTGGCGGCCCGGATCAGCTGCTTCTGCACCACCGGCACGCGCTCCAGGGCGATCTCGACGCCCAGGTCGCCCCGGGCCACCATGATGGCCTCCACCCGCTCGAGGATGGCGTCGATATTGTCCAGCGCCTGGGGCTTCTCGATCTTGGCGCAGACGGGCATGTCGGGGTGGCCCAGCCGCACCAGCTCCCGGCGCAGGGCGTCGATGTCGGCGGCGCGGCGCACGAAGGACAGGGCCACGTAGTCCACACCCGCGGCGACCCCCGCCGCGAGATCGCGCAGGTCCTTGGGGGTCAGGCAGGGGGCGGACAGCGCCCGACCCGGCAGGTTGATGCCCTTGTGGGAGCCCAGCGTGCCGCCTTCGAGCATGCACAGGCGCAGCGCGGGAGGGGAACGGTCGGCCAGCACGGCCTCTACCCGCGCCTCCATGGCGCCGTCCGCGAAGAGCAGGCGATCGCCCACCTGCAGATCCTGGGCCAGCCGCGGCCAGGTGCAGCCCATGCTGCCGGGCTGGGCCTGGTAGGCGGGATCCATGACCAGATCGAGCCGATCACCCGAGCTGAGGGTGAGGGGCTCGCTGGCCGGGCCGGTGCGGATCTTGGGGCCCTGTAGATCCAGCAGGATGGCCACCGGGCGGCCCAGCTGGGCAGCGGCGGCCCGCACCGCGGACACGTCGGCCCGCAGGGACTCTGGATCCGAGTGGCTGCAGTTGAGCCGGAACACGTCGACGCCCGCCTGCAGCAGCGCATCGAGGGTCTCGGGAGGCCGGCTGGCGGGGCCGAGGGTGGCGACGATGCGGGTGCGGCGCGGGGTGGGGGTGGAGTCGGTCATGGTGGGCTCCTGGTGGGGACGGCCTAACTGGACAGGGGGGTACCTGGAGGGCGCGGTCTCCGGGCTGCGGTCAGATCCTGTCCGCGAGCGTTGGCCCGTCCTGGATACGAGGCCCCATGCTCGAAGCCACGGCGACAGGACCAGCGCTGCACAGGCTGATCGCCGCGGCGATGCAGACCGAGGGCAGCCTGCTGAGCACTGGCGAGACCGTGGTGATCCACCGCTTCCTGGCGCTCCCGCCCCAGGCGGGACACCTGTATGCGCGACTGCTGCACCGGGTGCGCGATGTGCTCAGGCTGGACGGGCTCGATCCCGAAGACCTGGCCTGGGTGCCGCTGCTGGAGCAGGAGCAGCTGCTGGACGCGCTGGTGCCCTGGCCTCGGCGCTGCGAGCTGCTGCGGGTGGCAGAGCTGAGGGCCGCCTGCGAGCAGCTGGGGCTGCCCGCCAGCGGGCGCAAGGCGGAGCTGGCTGCCAGGCTGGTGGACCGGCGAGGATACCCGGCGCCGCCCATGCGCCGCGTGCGGCACCGGACCCTGTTCCAGCGCCTCCAGAGGCTGTTTCTGCGCCACCCGCGGGCCGACTTTCGCGTGGTCATCCTCGACGAGCTGGGCTTCCAGCGGCGACCAAGCTACCAGCACACTCCAGGGCCCGCCGCCTTCACCTGCCGCGCTCACATGCTGCAGTGGGAGCAGGCGCGCGCCGTGCTCGACGCCACCTACGACGGCCTCGACCCGCTCCCCTGGTTGCCCCAGGCCCAGAGGTGGCTCTCCACCGCCCCCCCGGCCACCCCTGGGGGTCGCCACTTCTCCACGCGCAGGCTGGCGGGCAAGCTGGCAGCCCTGGCCGCTCGGCAGCTCGAGCGCCAGGGCGAGGCCCGCGCCGCAGTGCAGGTCTACGATCTGCTCTTGCAGGTCCCCGACGTCGCCAGCGGCGAGCTGGCCCGGCGGGCGGTGCTGGCCCGCGAGGCGGCCGGAGATCGGTCCGGAGCGCTGGCGCTGGCGGTGGTGCTTCATCCACGGGTTGATCCGGCCAGCGCGGTGGCCGTGGCGCGCACGGGCCGCCGCCTCGCTCGGCGCCTCGAGCAGGACTGGCCCGCAGGCAGCACGCCGCGCACGCCGCCCATCCGCAGCTTCACGCTGCCGGGCTCCAGCGCCGCGGGTCCTCGGCCCCTGTACGACACGGCCGTGGGCCCTCTGCCCGTCGAGCAGGCCCTGGTCACCCTGCTCACCGCCCAGGGCCGGCGGGTGCTGCACGGCGAAGGCGCCCCCTGGTCCACGCTGTTCGCGCTGCTGTTCCGGGATCTCTACTTCCTGCCCGTGCCGGGCATGCTGCCGGTCCCCTGGCTGTCCGGTCCGCTGGATGTGGGCACGCCGGCCTTCGCCGAGCAGCGCGCCCAGCCCCTGCAGCGGCGCCTGGCGGAGATCGAGCAGGGCTGCGCGCCCGGGCGGGTGCGCCGCACGTGGCGGGAGCACCGCGGCGAGACCCTGGCGGGAGCTCGCTGGAACCTCGCCGATGGCGACGACCTGGCCACCCTGGCCCAGGCTCTGGGTGGACCGGCTCTCGCGTCCGTGCTGGGGCGGCTGGCCCGCGAAGGCTGGCGCGCACGCCGCGGCCTGCCCGACCTGCTGATCCTGCCTGGTCCCGAGGTGCGGCTGTGCCAGGCCGAACCGGCCGACCTGGGCTCGGGGCTGCTGCTGGCCGAGGTCAAGGGCCCCGGCGACCAGGTGCGCGATGCCCAGGCCGCCTGGTTCGACGCCCTCTTGACCGCGGGCGCGCCCGTGGAGCTGTGGAAGATCCGGCGCGGCGAACCCTCCACTGAGAATCCTTGACACGACCACGCCCAGGGAAACCGCGCTCCCCCTGGTTGACGCGTCAATGGATTTCTGTATGATGGTTGGACCGACCTGAAGGAGGTCACGGGATCACGCCGCCGAACCCACCCATTCCCCACGGCGGCGCCGGGAGCTACAGACATGACCGTCGCATCGGCCAAGAGTCGCGAGAGGGTCGCGCGAAACTTCATCAAGTCCTACGGGCGCGCGCGCTTCCGCCGCCTGATCCACGCCCTCGAAGCCGGCGAGAGCGGCCAAGCCATCGCCAACGAATTCGGCGTCTCCCGCGAGCGTGTCAGGCAGTGGAAGAACACCTTCGGCCAGGTGATCACCCTGTACCAGCTGCACCCAGAGGTGGAGCGCATCTTCCGCGAGGGCCGCTCGGCGGGCTAGCGTCGCCCTCGACTACAGATCGGCCACGCAGCGCACCTCGCCGTCCTGGTCCTTGCCGGCGATCACGGTGGACTCGGGCGTGGTCAGGTCGGCCTGCAGCGCGGCCTCTTCCATCATGACGTCGCTGTCCCGTGACCAGTGGTAGCCTTCCAGCGGATCCAGGGGCGGATCCGCGAAGCCCAGCTCCTGCAGCTCCTCGATGGCAGGCAGCCTCCAGCCCGTGACGCCACCCAGCTCACCCAGCTGGGAGCAGTAGCCCTCTTCGTCGGTGCAGTGGGCCGAGCAGCCGCCCGCCACCGCCGCCTCGGGGCTGACGGCGTCGTACCAGCTCATGCTGGACTCCGCCTGGGCAGACCAGGCCAGGCAGGCCACCGGCTGCAGCCAGACCCCGTCGTCCTGGTAGCGCCAGTCGGAGGGACACTCGGGGCCGGACTGGCCCGTCTCGCTGCCTCCGGGTCCTCCCACCGGGAGCGAGATGGAGTCATCGCAGCCCACCGAGGACAGCAGCAAGCTGGCCAGAAGGATCGGACGGCTCATGGGACCTCCACCGCTGTGCGCGTCCCGAGACTATCGCACGCGAGCGACCCCCGCGCCCGGTGGAGGTGACGCGACGGCCCTCGCTCGGATAGGTTCCAGTGCTTCGAGGGTCGATCACCCCTCTCCCTCGCCCCCTACCCTCTTCCCGGGAGCAGCCGTGGACCGCAGGATCCTCCTCGCCCTCTGCGCCATCGCCGGCATCTGCGCCGCCATCCTCCTCTTCCCCACGCGCGAAAAAGAAGACGCCGATGTGGCCGTGGGGCACGACCACGCTGCGCCGGTCACCGCCACCACCAAGAGCCGGCCGGTGAAGACCCGCATCAACGAGGCCCCCAGCGGTCCGCTGCCGGGCGCCAAGGATGCCGCGGCCGAGGCCCGGGAGGCCCACTTCTCCACCCCATACTACGAGCACACCAAGGCCGCGGCCAAGCGCTGGCTGGCCCTCGGCAACCTGCTCACGGCCGAGGGCGACACCGAGGCCGCCCAGCGCGCCCGCGCCATCGCGCGTGCCCTGCGCTCCGCCTCGCGCATGGACGGCTCCGACGACGCTCGCGAAGAAGCAGCTGCGGGCGAGGTGGAGCTCATCGCCGAGCTCCAGGCCAAGTACACCGAGGGTGAGATCGCAGAGATCCTGGCCTACCTGGGGGGCGCCGCCGAAGCCTTGAGGGCCGGCGCCGCGCCGCCAGCTGCCGAAGAAGGCGCCGAAGGCGGCGATCCCGCCGCCGCGGGCTCCGCGGGCGCCGACGCTCCTCCCCCCGACGCAGAAGCCGAGGCCGAGGCCGAGCCCGCCGACGAGCCCGCCGCCCCATGAAGCCGCTGGCCACCACCGCGCTGGCCGCCGCGCTGCTGGCGGCGCCGTCAGCCCACGGTGCGCGCCGTGTAGCGGTGGTCGTGGGCATCGAGGCCTACGAGCACCTGCCCCCGGATCTCCAGGCCCGGGGCGCTCGTGAAGACGCCAGCCGCGTGGCCGAAGCCCTGGAGACCCACGCCGGCTTCCAGCAGGTGCGCCTGCTCACCGACGCCGCCGCCACCCGGGCCAGCATCGACAGCCTGCTGGCCGAGGGCATGGGCCTGGGTCCCGATGATCTCTTCCTGTTCTACTTCGTAGGCCACGGCATCGGCGGGGACTTCGGCGAGCCGCGCCTGCTCACCTACGACACCGATCCCGAGAACATCGAGGGCTCGTCCTGGCCAGTGTCCGAGCTGGGCCAGCAGCTGGACCAGGGCATCCAGGCGGGACACCTGCTGGTGGTCACCGACGCCTCCCACGCGGGCACGCTGCAGGACCTGGCCCTGGTGGGACCTTCCCCAGGGCAGTGGCCAGAGCTGCAGCGGCCGTCCATGGTGATCTCGGCAGCGGCACCCCGAGAGCACTCCCAGGCCGGCGCCTTTGCCCAGGCCTTCGCGGGCGCCCTGGGGGGCCGCGCCGACAGCTCCGCCGATGGCGTGATCACCAGCGGTGAGCTCTACCGCCACCTGCTGCGCCTGGTGCCCAGCACCACCAACGACAGCCAACACCCCATGGTGGACGCGCGCCATGACCCCTCCTTCGCGGTGGCGGTGCTGCCCGGAGCCAGTGGGGGCGCCGGCTCCAGCGCCGAGCGCATCGACAAGGCCAAGTTCGTCTTCCAGGGCGGCATCTCCCCCACCGTGCAGTGCCCCGGCGCCGAGGTGACCGCCTGCGATCCCTCCTGCTACCTGTGGAACGTCTCCGCTGGCTGGTGCACAGCCAGCGCCATCTTCGACGGCCGACGCCAGTCCACCCGCTTCGAGCTACAGCAGCGCGGCCGCTGGGTCTGCGCGGATCCGGGCTCAGGCCTGGACTGCACGGCAGACCAATAGGCCCGCTGGCGGGTTCCTCTTTCTTCGCCTAGTATGCAGCGAGAACCGGCTCAGGCGAGCCGCGCCCCCCCCCCGCGAGACCCCATGACCAGGACCCTCTACGCCCTGCTGTTTCTCGGAGCCTGCCAGGAATACGACGTCCAGGAGAGCCACCCGGAGCTGGAGCTGGCCACCTCTACCATCGACTTCGGCGAGGTGGTGGTGGGCAAGGTCAGCACCCTGGGCATCCTGCTGGAGAACACCGGTCCCGGCGTGCTGCACATCGAGTCCTGCGCCCTGGACGGCACCACCAGCGCCGACTTCGCGCTGGAGGACCTGGAGACCGACCGGGTGGAGCCCCGCGATTCCGTCGAGCTGCGCGCCAGCTACGCCCCCGACATCGTGGGCCAGGACTTCGGCCGCATCCGCCTCGAGACCGATGACCCCGACCAGCCCGTGACCGAGATCGACCTGATCGGCTTCGGCGTTGAGCCCGACATCGACATCGATCCCGAGACCCTCTGGTTCGGCGAGGTCGCGGTGCTGGACTCCAAGACCATGACCGTCGAGGTGGCGGCGTCGGGCACGGGCACCACCTGGATCAGCTCCATCGAGTTCGAGGACGACATGGGCGCCTACAGCATGGAGCTGCCCGACGAGGTGCAGACCCTGCCCTACGGGCTGCAGTCGGGCTTCTCGTTCTCCATCGATGTCACCTTCACCCCGCCCGAGGACACCGCCTACGACTCCTACCTGCTGCTGGCCTCCAACGACCCCGACGAGCCCACCGCTGCGGTGAGCCTGCTGGGCAACAGCGAGGCCCCGCCAGAGAACGAGCCCCCCACGGTGGAGATCACCGATCCCAACTGGGGCAACTCCCTGGTGCTGGGCGAGAGCACCGAGCTGGCTGGCTATGTCTTCGACATCGAGGACGGGGCGGAGAACCTGAGCTGCACCTGGTGGGCCAACACCACCTTCCTGGACAACAGCACCCCCGACGCCGATGGCAACGTCAGCCTGGTCACCGATCAGCTGCCAGATGGCGAGGTGGTGATCACGCTGACGGCGATGGACTCCGAGTACGCGACCGGCTCCGACAGCGTGGAGGTCACCGTCTGGGACACCACCGAGCCGGTGCGCTACACCCTGGCGGGCGGCAACACGGTGTACCACTACTGGACCGCCGACGACGACGTGGTCATCTCGGTGGACGGGGTGGCCATCTTCGCCGACAACAACCACACCGCCGACAACCACCCGCCGGTGGAATTCGACGCCGAGCCCGGCAGCACCATCCACATCACCGCCACCGACATCAACTACTGCCGCAAGCAGCTCGACGCCCTGTACCTGCACTTCGGCACGGGCATGTTCGTACCCCTCACCGAAGGCATCTGCGTGGCAGCCTGTGACGACGACAGCTGCCACGATGCCAGCTACTCGGGCCCCTGGCCCAATGTCTTCCTCGACGAAGACTACGAGATCACGATCCCATGAATTCCATGACCGCCTTCGGGCGCGGCGAGGCCACCAACGGCCTGGTCACCGTGGTGGTGGAGCTGCGCTCCGTCAACCACCGCTTCCGCGACATCAACCTGCGCATCCCCCGCGAGTACAACGCGCTGGAGCCGCGCATCAACGCGCTGCTGCGCGACCACTTCGAGCGCGGGCGCATCGACTGCACTCTGCGCAGGGTGGGCCAGGAAGGCCCCAACACGGTCACGCCCGATCTGAAGCTGGCCGAGGCCTACTTCCGCTCCATGCGCGCGGTGGCCAACCACCTGCAAGCCGCCGACACCGAGGTCACCCTGGCCATGGTGCTGGCGCAGCCCGGTGTGCTCAACCTCACAGAAGAGGATCTGGACGTCACCCACGAATGGGAGCTCCTGGAGCCCGCCCTGCTGGCTGCGGCCGACCACCTCGCCACCATGCGCGGCCGCGAGGGCCGGGCACTGCGACGCGATCTGCAGCAGCACATGGGTGAGCTGATCCGCTACGTGGGCACCATGCGCGAGCTGTCCGCCGGCGTGATCGAGCGGCTGCACAAGCGCCTGGAGGCCCGCCTGCAGGCGCTGCTGGAGACGCGGGTCGATCCCGCCCGCGTCGCCCAGGAAGCCGCAGTGCTGGCCGACAAGGCCGATGTCTCCGAAGAGCTGACGCGGCTCGAGAGCCACTGCGACCAGTTCCGTGATCTGCTGGCATCCCAGGAGCCCGTGGGCCGCAAGATGGAGTTCTTGATCCAGGAGATGCACCGCGAGGTGAACACCGTAGGCTCCAAGGCCATCGGTGAGCAGCCCAGCCGCGCCGTCGTGCAGATGAAGTCCGCCCTGGAGAAGCTGCGCGAGCAGGCCGCAAACGTGGAGTAGAGCTGGTGGGCCTGCGGCCCACAGCTCTGCTCGCCGGAGCAAATGCAGACGAGCTGCCCTCGCAGCAGAGCTCCGGCACGATCCTGCGCGTCTGCGGCGCGGTGCCGACGCGGCGGGGCAGGGCGGGGCGAGGGCGAGGGCGAGGGCGAGGGAAGAGAGCTGCGCTCGCGGCAGAGCTCCGGCACGATCCTGCGCGTCTGCGGCGCCGTGTCGACGCGGCCGGGCAGGCCCGCGCCCCGGGTGGCGGCCAGGAGCCAAGGATTATGCTAGAGGGCGCCACTGAGCAGCGGCAGCGCAACCCGGAGATCCCCATGAGCCTGGACCTCACCGGCTGGGAGAAGCCCGACGAGGGCGTGCTCTTCGTGGTGACCGGCTCCTCCGGCACCGGCAAGACCACCCTGGTGCGCGCAGCCCTGGCTCAGATCCCCCACCTGGACTTCTCGGTCTCGGCCACCACGCGCCCCGCCCGGCACGGCGAGCTGCACGCCCAGGACTACCACTTCCTGAGCCGGGAGCGCTTCGATGAGCTGCTGGCGCAGGGCGCCTTCCTCGAGCACGCCACGGTGTACGGCAACAGCTACGGCACCCTGCGCGAGCCCGTCGAGAGCGCCATCTCCCAGGGTTCCAGCATCCTGCTGGACATCGACACCCAGGGCGCCGAGCAGGTGCGCGCCAGCTGGCCCGGCGCCGTGAGCATCTTCGTGCTGCCCCCGAACCTGCAGGTGCTGGAGGCCCGCCTGCGGGCCCGTGGCACCGACCCTGAAGAGGTCATCCAGCGACGCGTGGCCGAGGCCCATCTCCAGCTCACGGAGTGCGGATCCTTCGACTACCTGGTGGTCAACGACCAGCTCGCCGCTGCCCTGGACCAGTTTCAGGCGGTGCTGGTGGCGGAGCTGCTGCGACGCAGCCGGCGCGCCGGCTGGGTGCGACGAGCCGGTGCAGGCACCACGGGCTGATCTCCGTTCGGGGCTCCACGCTCCCCTCGACTTGCACCCCATAGGGCAACTTCACCTGTCCAAAACGTTGAAGAGCCCACCATCGCGGCTTGTGGGGGAAGACGACTCGTCCCTATGCTGTTTCGCTAAGAGCAGGGGCTCGCCTGCCTGGAGCCCCGCGAGGACCGTGATTTGCGCCTGAACGACATCCTGGACGCTGTCAGCGCATACGCGCCCGACGCCGACCTCGACGTCGTGATGCGCGCCTATGTCTACGCGGCCAAGCAGCACGCAGGGCAGATCCGCAAGAGCGGCGAGCCCTACCTGGTGCACCCCCTGGCCGTCGCGGAGATCCTCACCAGCGTCAACATGGACGTGGACACCATCGCCACGGCACTGCTGCACGACACCATCGAGGACTGCCTCACCACCCACACGGAGCTGGCCGACATGTTCGGCCCCACCGTGGCCGACCTGGTGGAGGGCGTCACCAAGATCGGAAAGCTGCAGTTCCGCAGCAAGGCCGAGGCCCAGGCCGAGAACTTCCGCAAGATGGTCCTGGCCATGGCCGAGGACGTGCGGGTGGTCATCGTCAAGCTGGCCGACCGGCTGCACAACATGCGCACCCTGCAACACATGAGGCCGGAGGCGCAGCGCCGCATCGCCCAGGAGACCGAAGAGATCTACGCGCCCATCGCCAACCGCCTGGGCCTGAACAACCTCAAGGAGGAGCTGCAGGACCTGTGCCTGGCCTACATCCACCCCGAGATCCACGACGAGCTCAAGGAGAAGGTGGAGGCCAGCGCCAGCGAGCGGGAGCAGTACATCCAGCAGACCACCACCATGCTCGCCGACCGCATGGAGAGCCTCGACATCCCCTGCGAGGTCAAGGGCCGAGCCAAGAGCCTGAGCTCCATCTACCGCAAGATGGTGGACCAGAACCTGGAGTTCGAGCAGATCCACGACCTGCTGGCCTTCCGCATCATCGTCGACGACGTGCGCGCCTGCTACGCCACCCTGGGCACCCTGCACGGGCAGTTCACCCCCGTGCCGGACAAGATCAAGGACTACATCTCCATGCCCAAGGTGAACGGCTACCAGTCGCTGCACACCACGGTGATCGGCCCCGAGACCCAGCGCATCGAGCTGCAGATCCGCACCCACGAGATGCACAAGGTGGCCCTGCACGGCATCGCCGCCCACTGGCGCTACAAAGAAGGGCACCTGGCCTTCCACCCCTCCACCGTGCAGGGCATGGAGAAGCTGCGGGAGCTGTTCGAGGCGGCCCACGAGGTGCAGGATCCCAACGAGTTCCTGGCCACCGCCAAGATCGGCCTGTTCACCCGCGAGGTCTTCGTCTTCACTCCCGCCATGGAGGTGCGGGAGTTCCCCGCCGGCGCCACGGTGCTGGACTTCGCCTACGCCATCCACACCGACCTGGGCAACAGCTGCGTGGGAGCCAAGGTCGAGAGCCGCATGGTGTCGCTGCGGCACGAGCTGCAGAGCGGCGAGCGCATCGAGGTGGTCACGCGATCCGACCAGCGCCCCAGCCGCGACTGGCTCAACATCGCCCGCACCGGCCGAGCCCTGGCCAAGATCCGCAAGGCCCTGCGCGACGCCGAGCGCGACCAGGGCATCGAGATGGGCCGCAACCTGCTGGTCAACGAGCTGCGCAGGCAGGGAAAGAACCTGGCCAGGCTCACCAAGGAAGGCCGACTCAAGGCGCTGCTGAAGGCCCACTCCTTCCGCGACGCCGACCAGCTCTACCTGGCCCTGGCCCGCGGCAACACGCCCCTGGGCAAGGTGGTCAAGGAGCTGGTGCCCGAGGTGGAGTGGACCCCGGCCACCCGCGAAGAGAACGGCATCTCGGCGCTGCTCAACCGCATCCGCGGTCGCTCCGCCAGCCCGGTGCGCATCGCCGGCGAAGACGACGTGCTGGTGGCCTACGCCCGCTGCTGCGACCCGCTGCCCGGCGAGAATGTCACCGGCTACATCACGCGCGGTCGCGGCATCACCGTGCACCTGTCCACCTGCCCCCAGCTGCTGTCCCTCGAAGAAGATCGCCGCATCCCGGTGGAGTGGGAGCGCAGCGATCGCTCCCTGCACACCGGCGAGCTGCGCATCGTCTGCGCCAACCGCCCGGGCCTGCTGGCCAACATCTCCGGTTGCTGCGAGACCGCCGGCATCAACATCGCCCGGGCTGAGGGCCGCGCCATCGAGGACGTCAAGTCGGTGATCAACATCGAGGTGGCGGTGCGCGACGTGGCCGAGCTGAACAAGCTGGTGCGCAACATCGAGAAGATCCGCGGCGTGCTGTCGGTGGACCGCGTCCGCAAGTGAAGGTCCTGGTCTCCGCCTGCCTGCTGGGGGTGCGCTGCCGCTACGACGGGCAGCACAAGCGGCACGTCGGGGTGGAGCGCGCCCTGGCGGGCTGCGAGATCGTGCCGGTGTGCCCGGAGCAGGCCGGGGGGCTGCCCACGCCGCGGCCGGCCTGCCAGCTGCGCGGCGGAGACGGCGAGGCGCTGTGGCAGGACAGGGCGCGGGTGGTGGATGCCCTGGGGGTGGATCAGAGCGCCGCCTTCCGCGAGGGGGCGCGGCGCTGCCTGCAGCAGGCCCCCGATGCGCGGCGGGCCCTGCTCAAGGAGGGCTCGCCCTCCTGCGGGGTGCGGCGCTGTGTGATCGACGGCGAGTCGCGGCCTGGCATGGGAGTGCTGGCGGCGCTGCTGGCCAGGCAGGGGGTGGCGCTGGAGACGGAGGAGGGGGGGTAGGGCCGCGGGCGCTCGCAGCGATCACTCCAGCGCCTCGTCGGCCAGCAGCTCCCCCGCGAGCTCCGAGAAGTGGGCCAGGTGGCCCAGGCTATAAACAGACCTGGCCGGTGGATCCGTCGCTGAGCTCGTAGTCCGCGCAGCCGTCGCAGCCGACCACCGTGTCGCCTACGCGCTGCACGTCGAAGCTCAAGATCATCTGCTCGGCGCCCGTGATGGTGGCCTGGCCGGACACCGGCCACTTGGAGCACAGCTCGGGGTCGTAGCTGGCGGACCAGGTCCAGGAGAGCGTGCCGCCGGGGTCGATCTCCGCAGAGCCGCTGCTCTCGATGGCCCGGAAGTCCGAGTAGTCCCCGGAGACGTCGAAGCTCAGCTGGTAGGCGAGGTGGACCGCCTGGCCCTCCCAGTCGAAGCCCTGGAAGTCCTGGCCGGTGGTCTGCAGGTCGAGGCCGTCTGTGGAGAGCGCAGCGCGCTGAAGCCGGTGCCGGCCGCGGACAAGCTGAGGCGCGTCTCCGAGCTGCCCGTCACCTCGTACGCGTCTCCGTCGGAGCTCTCGAAGCCCCAGCCCTGTCGAGCGAAGAGGTAGTCGCTCCAGAAGTCGCCGTTGGATTCCGTGCCCTCGTCCACGTAGTCGATGGCCACGCTGCCCTTCCACTGGTGCTCGAACTCGTCGGTGCAGCCGCCCGCGAGCCCCCCGTCCTGGTAGCTGGGGCAGGTGGACTCATCGGAGAGCATGTACAGGGAGAGGTCGAGGCTCTCGACCTCCTCGGGCTGCCAGAGGGTGGCCCAGGCGAGCACACGGGCCTGGTCGCTGTCGAAGGAGAGCGGCTCGAGGGCTGTGGGCGCGCCGGTGTCGTCGACGGTCTTGTCGCAGCCGAGCAGCGCGAGCAGCGCGAGCAGCAGGAGGATCTTCGTGGGCTTCCTCAGGATTGAGAACACGGCGCCTCCAGGTCCGGCGGGTGATCGCTGCATGATACCCGCGAGCCGCTGGACAGGGAAAGGGCTCGGTGAGGCGCCCTATCCGCTGGTGTCCGGTTTGTAGGGATCCGGATCCGAGCCGTCTTCCTTGGGCATGGCGCCTTGCACCAGGGCCACCTCGGAGAGCAGGCCGGCTTCGTCGCCCACGCGCAGCGCGAAGTCGCACCAGGTGTCGTAGGGTGGGTTGCCCTGGGAGGACAGGGACAGGTCGAGCACCACCGAGTAGCTGCCGCAGCGAGTGGAGCTGATGGTGGACTGGCCGCTGACGGAGGCCGCGGTGGTGGTGTCCACGACGCCGTCCAGCTCGCAGTCGAACCACAGCTCGTAGCTCATGAAGTGCAGGTCGCCGTCGTCGTCCTCGGCGGTGATCTCGAAGATCATGGTGGGGAACAGCTGGCCCTGCTCCAGCTCGTGCAGCCCGTCGGCGCGCGCCTCGAGGCCGGTGATCACCGGGGCGGTGCCGGAGCAGTCCACCTCGCTGTCGCCGGTGTCCCCGCCCTTGGGGATGGGGGGCGGCTCCAGGGAGTCTCCCGCCGGCGGGCAGCCCAGCAACAGCAGCACGGAGAGCAAGGGTACACGGTTCATGGCAGCCTCCAGCGCAGACAGGCCGCCAGCATTGTACCCACGCGGGGTCAGGTGGCGCAGAACATCCCGAGGTCGCGCGCTCCCTTCTGGTTGCAGTCCTCGTGGTCACAGCAGGTGTGGCAGACACGCTTGAGGGCCCGGAAGCCCAGCAGCTCCACCTGGGGCGACAGGAAGTCGAGCCCTGCAGGCTCTCGGCGCAAGAGGTCGGTGCTGAGGTACTTCTTGTTGTCGTCGGCGAACACCGTGACCACCACGGCCTGCTCGCCCAGCTCCTGCTGGATCTTCAGGGCGCCCAGGAAGTTTGCACCGGAAGAGATGCCCACACCCAGCCCCAGCTGGCCAGCCAGCTTCTGGGCCATGAGGATGGCATCGCCATCGGAGACGGCCACCACCTCGTCGAGGAACTCCAGGTCTACGATCTCGGGGATGAACTCGTCGGAGATGCCCTGGATGCGGTGGTGGCCCACCTTGTGGCCGGTGGAGAGGGTGGGCGAATTGGCGGGCTCCAGCGGATGCATCCTGGTGCTGGGCTCCTGCTCGCGCAGGTAGCGACCGGCTCCCATGATGGTGCCGCCGGTGCCCACCCCGGCCACGAAGGCGTCGGCCTTCTTGCCGTCGAAGTGCAGCTGCCACCAGATCTCGGGCCCGGTGGTGCGGTAGTGGGCCTGGATGTTGGCCGTGTTGGAGAACTGGCGGGGCAGGAAGACGCGCTCGTCTTCCTGAGCCATGTCCTCGGCGATCTGGATGCTGCCCACGAAGCCGCCCTGCTCGCGGGTGACTGGGATGATACGCGCCTCGAGGCTCTGGATGAGATCGACCCGCTCGCGGCTCATCCAGTCGGGCATGAGGATGGTGACCGGGTGCCCCAGCGCCCGGCCGATGGAGGCGAAGGAGATGCCGGTGTTGCCGCTGGTGGCCTCGACGATGGTGTCGCCCGGCCTGATCTCGCCGGTGTGGTACGCCTCCTGCAGGATGAACAGCGCCATGCGGTCCTTGATGGAGCCGGTCATGTTGACATGCTCACACTTGGCATAGACCGTGCGCTTTTCTCCATGGAACAGCAGGTCGATGGCCAGCAACGGGGTGTTGCCCACCATGTGCCTCAGACCCCTGAAGCGCTGCTGGAGGACGAGATCGATTGAACTGGGCAGGGACACGGCGACCTCGCGACAGGCGGGAGGCACGTTCTATCCGACTCCCCGGAGAGCCGCGGGACAGGACCGGCCAGGGGATGATCAAGGTCCGAAATGCTACTCGGGCACGGTGACGCTGGCCGTGACGGTCTCGCTGTCGAGATCGCCGTCGCTGGCCGTGACCTGCACCTCCCAGCTGTCCCCGGCGATCACGTCACCGCCGTAGACCAGCTGTATGTCCCCGTAGTACAGGCCGCCGCGGGTCCAGTAGAAGGAGTAGGTGACCGGGTAGCCGTCGGGATCTTCGGCGTGCCGTAGGAAGTGCGCCTCCAGGGGCTGGCCCGCCACGGGGCTCTCTGGCCAGATGACGATCTCCGGCGCGGAGGGGGCCGAGTTGCCCAGCTCCACCTCCTGGCTGACCACCGTGTTGCCCACCTCCAGATCGTCGGCCGCCGTGACCTCACAGACCAGCACATCGCCCCACACCGCCGTGCCCGCGTCGAGCAGTTCACCCTCGGCACCCGCCACCAGGGCCCCGTTACGCGTCCAGGCGTAGACATTGGCCGCCACGTCGTCGTCGGGGTCGGAGAATCCCACCGCGGTGCAGGCGGCACCATCGGTAGCGAACAGCGGCTGGGGAGAGATCACAGCACCCAGCACCGAGGGCGCGCTGTTGCCGATGGTGACGCTGCCCCAGGCTTCTGCCGCCGCGCCCGACGGGTCCAGGCCGAGCACCCGCACCAGCCACTGCTCGTCGCGGGCTGTGGCCTCGGCGGGCAGCGAGGGATCGCTGTGCTCGCTGAGCGCACCATCGCGGTACCAGGCGTAGGTCAGCTCCAGCTCGTCGCCGTCGGGATCCTCACCGCTCACCGAGGTGGCCAGATCGTCGTCGGTGAGAGGGGTGGCAGGGCTCAGCTCCAGCTCCAGGGCTGGAGCGCTGTTGCCGATGAGCACCTCGTCGACCGCCAGCTCGCTGACCAGCCCGTCCACCTCGGACACCACCTGCAGGCTCCAGCTCTCTCCCACCGACGTCAACGCGGCGGGCAGGCGCTCCAAGCCGCTGGCTTCGACCTGCTCCTCGCCGTCGCGCAGCCAGGCGATGGTGTAGGAGATGGCTCCGTCGACGGTGCTCTCGGCGGGCACCTGCACCAGGGCCAGCAGGTCGTCCCCCGACCTGGGCGCGGGTGGATCGATGGCCACGATGGGCGCGGTGAGGGTGTCGGTGCCCGCGGGCTCGGTGATGGGACGGCCAGGCCCGTCAGGGTCGCAGGCCTGCAGTGACAGGCCCAGCAGCGCGAAGAGACACGGGCGCTTCATGACGACTCCTCCACCACCAGCACCAGCTCGCTGAGCACGGGCTCGCCTTCGTCGAAGCCGTCAAAGGGGATCACCCGGCAGTAGACGACGGCGCCGGCCTCCACCGAGTCGAGGGTGAAGCTGAGGGTGCCGCTGCCCACCTCTTCGTCGTCCGCGTACCAGTCGAACAGGTAGCCCTCTTCGTCGCCATCTGGATCGTACCAGCCGCTGACGGTCAGCTCCAGGGTGGCGCCCACCGCGGCGGTGCTCACCCCCAGGCTCGCCGCCGCCACCGAGGGCGGGGCGTTGCCCACGGTCACCTCGGCGGAGAGGCCCTCTCCAGGATCGGTGCCGTCGTGGGGCACGGCCTGCACGCTCACGGCCTGGTCGCGCTGGAACAGGCCGCCGGGGAGGGAGCCGCCCCAGGCCCCTTCCAGCGGTTCGCCGTCCAGGGACCACTCGTATTCCACCGTGACCGAGTCTCCGTCGGCGTCTTCGGTGCTCGCCGAGGCGGAGATGTCGGAGGTGACGTCGGGATCCTCGCTCAATGCGAGGGAGAGCAGCTCGGGGGGAGTGTTCAGGATGACGATCTTGGCGGAGACCGGCTGGTCCGGCCCCCCGGGGCGGTCGGGTGTGACCACCACGCGCCAGGTCTGGTCGCGAGCGGTGTACTCGGCGGGCACCATGGCGCCCTCCAGATCGGACTCCTGCTGGTTGTCGCGGTACCAGGCGAAGGTGTAGCCCTGCACGCTGTCATCGGCCTCTACCACCACCCGCAGCAGGTCGCTTGTGGAGGGTTCCTCGGGCTCGAAGCCCAGCTGGATCCAGGGATCGATGGTGGCGCCGGTGTCGGCGCTGTCCTCCGCCGGCGGCTCGCAGGCCAGGGCCAGCAGGGCGAAGAACGCCGCACTGCAGAGAGAAGGCAGGGGCTGGGATGTGGGTGACACGCAGCTCTCCCGGTTCAGAATTCGGTGAGCATGCCGAGGCGCCCGACGTGGGCCACGAAGGCCCAGTCGTCGTGGTGCTGGCGGTAGTAGTCGTAGGCGAGGTGCACGCTGAGCCGCTCGACGCGTTCCAGGCCCAGCCGACGCCGCAGCGGCTCGAGATCCAGCACCGCCTGGGCGCCCCACAGCTGGGAGACCAGGGCGTCGTACTTGTAGTCCAGGCTGTGGTAGGGGTTGCTGGCCACCCACTCGGCGCTGTAGGCGTCGCGGTGCCAGTCCGCGCGGGTCTGCAGGTAGTGGCGGTAGCGCAGGCCCGCCATCAGAGAGCCACCCAGGTGCTGGGCATAGGCCAGCTCACCGGTGGCGGAGCGCACACCCCAGCTGTCCTGGTAGACGCGCACGAAGGGATGCAGCGCACCCCCGATGGGCACCCACTGGTCCAGCCGCGCGGAGAGCACCTGTCGCAGGCGTCGATCGGGCATGGCGTCGGCCATGGCCACCGTGGTGTCCTCGTAGTAGGCGACGATGTCGGCGTAGTAGCCGTTGCGCTGGTAGCCGCGCACCCACATGGGGTTGTAGGTCAGGGTGAGCAGGGTACCCTTGCTGAGCACCTGTACCAGGCTGGCGCGCCAGGTGTCGGTGTCCTTGGTGGCGGGCCAGTCGGCGTCCACCAGGCCGATGCGCTCGGGGGCGATGAGATCATGGGTGTGCGCCCAGGACAGCTCCACCGTGGTGCAGCGCAGGGCGAAGTCGCGCGAGGTGGTGAGGGCCAGCGTCGTGGAGTGGTAGTCGTCCTCGGCGCTGCGCTCCACCAGGGCGGAGGCTCGCTGCACGCCCTGTTCCCAGGCCAGGCTGGCGGAGCCCGCCTCGCGGGTCTCGGTGGCCACGTCGGGGCTGGCGGAGCTCACCCCGTCCACCCGTCGTGAAGCCGCCGAGATGCCGTCCACGAAGAAGCGCCCGGTGAGGTGCACCTGCTCCGAGACCTGCTTGGTGACCGACCCCACCGGTGTGGCCACCAGCACACCCATGGTGTCGGTGTACAGGTGACCGCTCACCAGCACGCGGTCGTCGGCCTGCGCCACCGGTGCGAGCAGGGCTCCCAGCAGGAGCAGCAACGCGAGCAGCTTCAGTTGCAACCGCAGCCGCCTCCTGCGATGGCGTAGCCGCCGGCGCTGGCCTCGCGGGTGCCCAGGAAGTGCTGCTCCAGGAACACGGACTCGGGGATCAGCTCGCCCTGCATGACCGGATCGGCCAAGGTGCCGCGCTGGTAGGGCTGCACGGTGGCGCAGGAGCCCAGCAGCAGGGCGGTCAGGACGAAGGGCAGTGCGCGGGCGAGGCGGTGCATGGCGGCTCCTAGTTGTCGAGGGCGCCCTGGTCGATCCAGATGATGAGCAGGGTGAGCTGCTCGTCGGTGAACCAGGCGCTGCCGTAGTGGGGGCCCTTGGTGAGGAAGCTCGACGCGGCGCTGTCGTAGGGGACGACGCTGTCGGACTCCAGGAAGGTGTCGTGGTGGTCGATGTTCAGGCTGCCGTAGGCGCGCGAGTCGCCGTGGCAGGAGCTGCAGAGTGCGAGCACGAAGGGGTGCACCAGCTCGGAGAAGCTCACCATGGGGGAGCCCAGAAGCTCCACGGTGTTGTCGTCCTGGTTGCCGTCGGTGTCCTCGGCGCGCACCACCACGTACCAGCTGCTGGCCTGCTCCAGATCGCCCACCTCCAGCTCGGCGGCGCCCGGATCGCTGCTGGCGCTGGGGGCATCGAAGTCCTGGGCCCCGCTGGTATCGGCCAGAAACGCGTGGTAGACGATGTCGCTGGCGGGGGTCTCGAAGTCGATGGCCGGGCTCCAGCTCAGCAGCATGGTGCTGACATCCAGACCATCCACCGCTGCCACCCCCTCGAAGATGGGCCCCCCGGCGTCGCCGGTGGAGCTGGTGGTGAACCTGAACTCGCCCTGCTCTTCCAGGGCGTTGCCCGACAGGTCCAGCAGGCTGCTGTCCACGATCACGTCGTAGAGCGTGGATCCCTGCAGCGGCACCAGGGGTACGAGCTCCACGCTGTCCTCGCCGTCCAGCCAGCTGCTCCAGCAGGGCACGACCACGCCGTCGGCCTGCAGGCTGATGGCCCCGGCCACGGTCTCGAGATCGGGATCTTCGGACAGCAGCACGGCCAGCACCACATCCACCGGCAGATCCACCGATCCCGAGGCGGGATCCAGCCCCAGCGCCCGCGGACCCGACAGGTCGTAGGCGCTGCCCACACGGAAGGACCAGGGCGCGGGCTGCACGGCGGGGTTGCCCGCAGCGTCGGCGGCGGCGGCCACCAGCTCCACCAGCAGCAGCTCGCCGGCGGGCAGATCCTGGCTGGACCGCCAGCTCAGGAAGCGCCCCGTCTCGTCCAGCGCGCTGCTGCCCGCCTGCAGCTCTCCGTCGAGGGTGGTGACCTGCAGCGCGTCGTCGGCGATGGTGGCCGGGTCCAGCGCCTCGTCGAAGGCCAGCTGCACCAGGGCGTCGGGGGAGACGCCCACGCTGCCCGGAGCGGGCACCCGGGACAGCGGGCTGGGGGCGGTGCCGTCGGGCCAGGTGCTGAAGCCCAGGGTCCAGCTGCCCTCTTGCACCGCACCGTCGGCGGAGACGAGGTCGCTGACGGTCAGGGAGCAGGTCAGGCCGCCGGGCAGGGGCAGCAGGGGCTGCAGCTCCACCGCGCCCAGCTCGGAGTCGTAGTCCGCTGCGAAGCCCGCCAGGTCGCAGGAATCCGACAGGACCAGGCTGTGCTCACCCACCGAGCTGGGATCCAGCGCCGGCTCCACGTACAGCCGCAGCAGGGCGTCGGGCCCCACCTCGCTGGCGCCCTGGGCAGGCTCGCTGCCCACCACCCTAGGCCTGCCCTCCGACGCCGTCTCGAAGCCCAGCTGCACCTGGGCCGCCAGGGAGTTGCCGGCGTCGTCGACCAGGCCGCGCTCCAGGGTGAGCCGGTACTCTGCGCCCGCGGACAGCTCGCGGTCGGGAAGCAGGACCACCGTGGGGCTGCCTTCCAGGGCCTGGATCTGCAGACCCACACCGCCTTCGGGGCCATCGAGGCGCACAGTGGAGGCGGAGATGCTCGCGGGATCCAGAGGCTCGACGAAGCGCAGCACCAGCTCGAGATCCAGGGCCACGCCCTGGTCGCCATCGGCCGGGCTGGCACCCGCCAGGCTGGGCGCGAAGACGTCCGTTCCCACCAGGGTGCCTTCGGCCCCCTCCAGCCCCCCAGGCCGGTGGCAGAGGTTGCACTCAGCCTGGTCGGGCAGGCTGTGCACCAGGGAGTACTCGCTGCCGATGCGGAAGGCCACGCTGCCCTGGGGCAGGGCCTGCTCGCTGTAGAACAGCCCCGTGGCTCCGCTCCAGCCCACCTGGGTCTCGCCGCCACCCAGGTCCAGCGCCACCACCTCGAGTCCTTCGGCGGGCTCGAAGCCATCGAGATCCCGGAAGACGGTACCCGCGCTGGTGAAGCCGGGGTGGCAGGCGGCGTCCAGGCAACCCGGCGTGCCCTGGTGCACGGCCGTGAGGTCCTCGTGGTAGCCGTCGAGCGCACAGCCAGCCGACATGAATGCCAAGGCCAGCATGGGAAACACAGGGCTCAAGCGGATCAGGGAGGCTGGCGGCATGCCGACCAGCATACTACAAATGGTGTCAAACATGGCCCTTCAACCGCCACCGCGGAAGACCAGCTTGACCACCCACGCGCTCCTGTTCGCCCTCCTGCAGTCCGGCTCCCCCGCCCTTGCGTCGGAGCCCGTGCTCCAGGTGGGGCAGCCACCCCCCGCCATCGCGCTCTCCGACCTGCGCGGAGCAGCAGTCAGCCTGGAGGCGCTGGGCGGCCAGGTGGTGCTGGTGGATTTCTGGGCTTCCTGGTGCGTGCCCTGCCGCGAAGAGCTGCCCCTGCTGGAGGCCCTGCAGGCCCGCCACGCCGAGCAGGGGCTCAAGGTGCTGGCCATCAACGTGGACGAGCGGGAGAAGGACCGCGGCAAGTACCTGGATCGCCATCCCCTGGCCCTCACCGTGCTGGACGACTCGGCCCAGGCCGCCGTGGCCGCCTACCAGGTGCAGAAGATGCCCACCTCGGTGCTCATCGACCGCCAGGGCCTGGTGGCCGCGGTGCACTACGGCTTCACCAGCGAAGACTTCGCGGAGCTGGAGACGCAGGTGGCCAGCCTGGTGCAGACCGCCGCGCCGGCCGCGCCGGACGCGCAGCCCTGACGACTACAACAGGCGCCGCCCGCGCCCGTCGGCGCTGGGGGTGTCGTCGTACAGCTCCACGACGTGGTAGACGCAGGTGATGCGCTGCTGGCCGCTGCCGCCGGCGCCGTGGGCGAAGTCGTGGATGGCGTTGGTCCAGTCGACGGCCAGGCGAGCCTGCTCGGACAGATCGGGATCCTGAGGATGCAAGAGCTGGGGCACGGCGCGGATCTCGAAGGTGGGGAAGGCCAGGAAGGAGCACGACGCCACCGGGTTGGCCAGCATGTTGGCGAAGGTGTGGGTGGCCTTGTCGCGGTGGCTGAACAGCTCCAGGGACACCTGCTTGCGGCGATCCCAGAGATCGGCGTCTTCGTAGAGGGTGGCCAGGAAGTTGGTGGTGAGGGTCATGAGCTCCTGCATGCCCGCGCCGGACTCCTGGAAGCGCCGCCCCATACCCCGGACCCTGGTGAGCGCTTCCTCGACGCGGTCGGGCCTGGGCAGGAAACCCATGCCCTTGTAGGCCGTGTTCAGGGCGGTGAAGGAGTCGCCCTCGGGCCCGCCGAAGGTGGCCACGCAGGCGTTGTGGGGGCCGTCGAGATCGCGCGGATCGAAGCCGTGTTCGGCCATGTGCTTGAGCTTGGGCAGGCGCTCGGAGAAGCTCCACACCACGAAGCGCTCGGGCAGCTCGCCCAGGCTGAGATCGCGCCACGCGCCCCCCAGCCTGGCCCGGATGATCCCCTGCTCCACCTGTGAGGGGGGGGGGGTGGGGTGCACAACGCCGCCCCGGGTGTTCCTGACGCGCTCGGCCTGGGGGGGCGGCTCCCCGCCGCGGGGCGGCGGGGCCGGGGTGGGCTCGGCAGGCACGGGCTGGGGCCCACAGCCCATGGCCGCCGCGCCCAGCAGGGCGGTGCCGCAGCCTTCGAGGAATGCGCGCCGCGTGGCGCCCTTGGGCTCTGCCTGTCCATCCTGCATCGCTCACCACCTCCTGGGTTCCGGTGTCTTCGCTACCAGCAGCCTATCTCCACGCACGGCCGGGGGTCGACTCCCGCTGTACGCGTGGACGAAATCTCGCGAGCCCGGTAGCCTTCGAGGGAGACCTGCGAGCCCCTGCTCGACAGGCAGGAGCCAGAGCTTGTCCCCAGCCCCCCCCCGGTGGTTCTACCAGCTGCTGCGCCGCAACCTGGGCAGCATCCGCAAGGTCTACATGCGCGGCAACCGCGTGGTGCGGCGCGGCGACTTCGCCCAGCACGACGAGACCGTGCTGCTGCTGCACGGCTTCTTCCAGACCCGGGCGGTGTGGGAGGTCATGGAGGACCGGCTGCGCTACGACGGCTACGGGGTGTTCAGCTTCGACCTCGGCGGGCTGTTCTACCGCTTCAACACCCACGCCTCCGCCAAGCTGGCCGAGCGCATCGCAGACAAGATCGAGCGGGTGTGCGACCGCTACGATCTCGACCGCTTCCACCTCATCGGCCACTCCCAGGGCGGCCTGGTGGGCCGCCACTACATCCAGGCCTGCGGCGGGCATCGCCGGGTCAAGTCGCTCATCACCCTGGGCACGCCCCACCACGGCTCACCGGTGGCGGCGCTGGGCCTGCTGGCCATGGCGGGGGGGCTGCTGTCGGCCACGCCCTGGGAGCTGCTGCCCGGCTCTCGCTTCCTGAAGCGCCTCAAGCGCGACACCTTCCCCCCAGGCATCCCCCTGACCAGCGTCTACAGCAAGCACGACCTGATCTGCCCCTACCCCCACTCCATCCTGCGACCGGGGCCGGGCGACAGCTTCATGAAGAACGTCATGGTGCAGGGCGTGGGCCACACCGAGCTCACCCACGACGCCGGGGTCTACAGGCTGCTGCGCACGGAGCTGGAGCGGGCCAGCTCCCTGTGGCAGGAGCGCCAGGGACAGACCTGAGCTACTCGGCGGCGGGCTGGCCCTGGGGCTCACCAGCGGGCTGGGCGGCGGGCTCGGGCTCGGCGGCGCCGGTGGCCGGGGCACCCACGTCGAGGCAGCAGCGGAAGCCCAGGCTGTTTTCGGAGAAGCCGGAGGACTCGTCCACCGAGAAGGCGCAGCGTGTGCCCCGAATGGGATTGGAGCGCAGACCGCTGCTGACCAGCTTGCGGCCGTCTTTTCGGGGGTGTGAGCTGGAAGTCCACTCGCGCATACCGCCGCTGAGATCGAAGCCTCCATAGCCAGAGATGCAGTCGGAGCGGTCTCCCAGCTTGTAGCCGTCGCCTGGGCTGTCACCGCAGCTGGCGGTGTACTCGTCGCCGTAGGCGTAGATGGTATTGCCGGGCCCCTTGCAGGCCTTCTCCCACTCTTCGGAGGTGCACAGGCGCTTGCCCACCTGCTTGCAGGCATCGTCGGCCTGGCCCCAGGTGACCCGGACCGCGGGCTTGGCGCCCTTCTTGTTGGGGAACTCGAAGCGATCGAGGAAGAACGCGGAGGCCTTGGCCACTTCGCGCAGGGGCTCCGAGAAGGTGGCCACGTCGGGGGCCTCGGAACCGTAGCGCCCCTTCACGAAGGTGCCCTCGGGCACGTAGACCATGTCGGGGTGGTCCTTGAGGATGGCGATGACCATGGCGTCGTCGGGCAGGGGGTTCTGAGCCTGCACGTTGCGCCGGATCATCTCGTCCTGGCGTTGGGCCTCGGCCACGGGATCGGGCTTGTCGGAGGTGAGCACGTAAGCGCCGACGCCCACGCTGACCACGATGGCCACACCCAGCCCGATGAGCACGTTGCGGAAGGACACCACGGTGCGACCGGACTGCATCTCGAGCGAGAAGGAGCGCTGGATGTCGTTGATCATGTCGCGGGGGGTGGGGTAGCGATCCTCGGGGTTGTGGGCCAGCGCGATCTCCACGATGTCGTCGACATGCTCGGGCAGATCGTCGCGTAGCTGGGTGGGGGAGAGGTAGGTGCCCATGGGCCGCTGGCCGCAGAGCAGCTCGTACAGCAGCACGCCCACCGAGTAGATGTCGGCCTGGGGGCCGCACTCTTCGTCGAAGCCGGACAGCTCCGGGGCCATGTACGGGGCTTCTTCGCGGTTGATGAAGCTCTCGGCCAGGATGGTGGGGTTGAGCACGCCGGCCAGCCCGGTACCGGTGACCTTGACCGTGCGGATGACCTTGGCGTTGGCGGCCGGGCCGGTGCGCTTGGTCTGCACCAGGACGTTCTCGGGCTTGAGGTTGCGGTGGATGATGCCGGCGGCGTGAGCGACTTCGACCGCTTCGAGCACCGAGATGGCCAGCTGGCAGGCTTCCTGGAGCGAGAAAGCCTTGCCCTCGTCGACGTAGGTGTCCACCAGCTCGCGCAGCGACTCGCTGGTGAAGAATTCTTCGGAGAGGAAGATGTGTTCCTGGTGCACGCCCAGCTCGCCGTAGCGGGTGAGCAGCTCGTGGCGGACACCGCGGGCGCGCTCGAAGTACTGGCGCAGCCGCTCGCGATCGCGCTGGGCAGACACGAGGTTGGGCCGCAGGAACTTGAGCACCAGCTCCTTGCCCGACGCGATGTGGCGAGCAAGGTAGGTTTGGGCTGTGAGGCCGTCGCCGAGGAAGCGCACGATCTCGTACTTCTTCGCGACGACGTCACCGGTGGTGAACTGCTTGTGGCTATCTTCGCTCACTTCTGCTCCAGCGGTACCAATGGAATCCAAATTTCGACGGATGGACCCTATCACATCGATGGTGACCGGTTCAACGCCCGATCGGGGGATTCGGACGATCCGCTCGCGGCCGGGTGACACGCCCGCCGGATAGGATGGCGGCTGTGACGAACCCTCCCGCTCCCCTGCTGGTCGCCGAGGTCCACGTGGATGACCTCGCGTTGGAGCGAGGAGCCCGGTTCGCGGACGCGGAGGCGTTGGTGCGCGCCATCGCCGAGGCCGCGGAAACAGCAGGTGCTCGGCTTGGATTCCGCTTTCGCCAGCGCTTCGCCAGCGAGTCCAGGCGGCGCGACGGCGGCCTGCTCCTCCGTCGACTGGAGAGCAGCGGCCACGAGGTGGGCACCCACGCCCACGGCCGCGACCTGGAGCGAGCCCAGCGCGCGGTCTCCGCCTGCGGTGTGGCCAACCAGGGCGTGGCTCCCGGCATGGTCCAGGCGGGCTCCACCGCCGGCCGCCTCTTCGACCGCTGCCGAAAGCTCGGCTTCCGGTGGATCGTGGATCACCCTCCCTTCCGGGCCTGGGCCTTCGGGGGCCACCTGCCCTGGAGGCCGGGTGCTGGCTACCGGCCCGACCGGCCCGCCGCCGGCATGACAGCCCTGGAGACCAGCGTCGATCCCTTCGCCTGGGGCCTGCTCCAGCGCTCGGGCGGCCTGCTGCGGCACCAGCACGGCCTGCGGGCCGAGCACTTCCAGCGCCTGGCCCGCCTGCTGGCAGCCCACGGGCGACGGCCCCTCCCCCAGGGGGAAGCCGCCTGCTTCTGCTTCACCGTGCACGAGCACAACTTCACAGAGTCGCACTCCCTGGCCCCCCTTGCGGACTCCCTGCAGGCCCTGCACGACTTCCTCGCGGGGCGGCGGGTGGTGCCCGCCGGGGAGCTGATGGCGCGGGCCTCGTCGGCCTCCATCAGCGAGGCGGGGGGCCGGCGCAGCCCCCGCACGCGGGCAGCGCGCCGCCTGGGCATGGTGACTGCGCCCCTGATGAAGCGCAGCCTGAGCAGGCAGCGTCGCGTCGATGGCGTCCAGCCTGGCGCCCTCCGGGTCCAGGCGGGCCCGCGGCAGCTGGCCGCCCGCTGGCACGGCCCAGCAGATCCACGCGGCCTGCTCTTGTTGTCCCACGCGGGCCGCAGCGGCGGCACCCACGGCCTGCTCAGCCCCTTCGGGCTCACCCCCAGGGAGCTGGCCGCTGCTGGGATCGCCGTGGTGGCCTACGATCGCAGCGGCACGGGCCACAGCACCGGGACCACCCCGCTGACACCGGGCCAGGGCGCCCATGTGCAGGACTTCCGCGCGGTGTTCGATGCCCTGGCCAAGGCGCTCCCCGGGTCGGTGCCCATGGGCGTGCTCTCCTTCTCCAGCGGCATCCTGCCCCCGCTGCGGGCGGGCCGGGAGCTGGCGTTCCTCATGGACGGTGAGGCCCCCGCTGATCGCTTCAGCCTGCTGCCCCCGCGCGGCGCCGAGGCCCCTCGCGATCTGGTTCTGGCGGCCCTCGACCTGGCCGACGACCGGGCCTGGAGGGGCATGGAACCCGCCAGCCTGCTGGCAGAGCTCCCCTGCCGCTACCACCGCCTGCAGGCAGAGTACGACCACGTGCACGGGCGCCTGGCCCACCACGCCCAGCTCATGCTCGAAGCGGCCCGGGCCGCCGGCTGCCCCAGCGTGCGCTGCAACGGCCAGCCCGGCCTCTGCCTGCTGCCCGGCCGCCTGCACGCCCACGGCCGCAGCATCCTGCGCTGGATCCTGGAGGCCTTCGACGCGGTCAGCTAATCGACGCCCTCGCCCAGCAGGCGGACCAGCTCGTCTACCACCATCTGCTGCAGCTGGGGATCCAGGGTCTCGCGCTGGGCTCGTTGATCGCGGAGCTCGGCCTGCACCTCGCTGAGGGACTGCAGCGGATGGGCCGTGACGCGCAGCATGCGCAGGGCGGGCTCGGGCGGGGGAGCCTCGGCGGGTGGCCGGGGGGAGGCGCCGGGCAGGGGCAGATCGGCGCCGGGCAGGTCGGCCCGCGCCACGGCGGCGGGGGGGCCGCCGTAGCGGCCGAGCCCGAGGCGACGCAGGTACACGGCTTCTTCGGGGGGCAGGTTGCGCACACCTCCGAGATCCTGCGCGGTCTTCATGATGAGCGCGGTGTGCTCCATGGTCTCGAGCCGACAGAAGGTCTGCAGCAGGTCGCCCCCCAGGCAGATGGCGCCGTGGGTGTCCATGAGGATCGCGTCGTAGTCGCGGGCATACTCGCGGATCTGCTGGGCCAGGTCGGGGGTGCCGGTGGTGCGGTAGGGGGCGGTGGGGATGCTGCCCAGGGTGAGCACGACCTCGGGCAGCACGCAGCGGTCCATGCTGACACCCGCCAGCGTGAAGGCCACGCACAGGGGCGGGTGGGCGTGGATGACCGCGTGCACATCGGGGCGCTGCTGGTAGCAGGCCAGGTGCATGAAGATCTCGGAGGTGGGCCGGCCTTCGCCGCGCTTGACCCGACCCAGCTCGTCCACCAGCAGGACGTCGTCGTCGTTCAAGAAGCCCTTGTGGCAGCCGGCCCGGGTGCACAGCAGGTCGCCGGAGCTCAGGCGCACGCTCAGGTTGCCGTCCATGGCCACCAGCAGCCGGCGCTCGTAGCACAGGCGCCCGAAGCGCAGCAGCTCCTGCCGCAGATCGTGTTCGCTGGGCATGGCTCCTAGTCTCCCGTGTCCTGGCCCTGGTCGATCACGGGGGTCAGGGAGAACTCCAGCATCTCCAGGGGATCGCGGCCGTCGTTCACCAGCTGGATGCGGCCCTCGATGGTGCTGCCCAGCTCGCCCGCGTAGTGATCGTAGCCGCAGACACCCACCAGCAGGACGTGGCGGCTGCCTGGGGGCAGGGGGGTGAGCTCGATGACGCCCTCTTCGGAGTCGTAGCCCTCGAGGCAGAGGTGCACGCGATCGTAGCTGGGGATGCGGATGTCGAGGTCTCGCTCCCCCTCGTTGATCAGATCGACGCTGCGCTGATCGTAGCCGTACAGGGGCGGGGTGAGCATGAAGTCCACCTCGCCGAAGTCGAGGAAGGCCGGGTCCACCACCAGCTCGCCCACCTTGTCGGCGCAGCCTGCGCCCAGCAGCAGGCTCGACAGGCACAGCAGGAACGCTCTCACCGCTCCTCCTCCCGGGCCGACCAGGCCCGCTCGTGACAGCAACGGTATAGCACCTCTCCGCGCAGCCGCAGGAAGGAGGGCCAGCCCAGGCCGGGCTGCCAGGCGCGCTGCCGCCACAGCTCGAGCTCCATGCGGCGCAGCAGCCGCGGGCCGTGCACCGGCGCGGGCAGGCGCAGGGCCATGGCCGCCAGCCAGCCCCCGGGGCCGGGCAGCAGGCGCGCCACCCAGCTGCCAGGGCGCAGGGGTGTGGTGGGCTCGCCGCAGCGCCAGGGCAGCAGCTGCACGGGACCCGGTGGGCGGAGGCGCACCGGGAGGGGCAGCTCGGGCACGGGCGCGGCGCCGTCGACCACGCTCCACAGCATGGGCGGGGCGCGGTCCACGGCCCGCAGGGTGGCGCGCTCATCGACCGGGCTCGCGCGCCGATCGCGGTACCAGCGGTCCACGGGTCGCACCTGCGGGGCGCGGTGGGGACAGAAGGCCAGCACCCCGGCGGCCACCAGCCGGGAGCGCGCGCTCGGCCGCTCGTCCGCGAAAGGGCCCAGCACACGCCCCGGCGCCACCAGGCCCACCTCGGGCAGCAGATCCTCCACCAGGTCGGCGGCCCACTGGTCGCAGGGGAGCAGCGGCGCGCGGTCCAGTGGAGCCAGGCGTGGATCGGGAGCAGCGAGGGCTGGCGCGCACAGCCCAGCGGCAGCGGCGGCCTGCACCAGCGACTCATCGCTGGCCGCCAGCTCTCCTCGCATACAGCGACCGTAGAGCTCGAGGTAGCGCTGGGCCAGGGGCTCTTCGGCAGGCGGCCCCCACAGGCCGAGATCGCCTGCGTAGGGATCCCAGGGCTGCGGTGGCTCAGGCCAGGCCTGCTCCGGCAGGGGCTGCACGGTCAGCCACCGTCCCGGTAGCGGCGCACGGCCCGCCGCAGGGTGGCGCGGATCTCCTCCCTGAGCTCCGCCGGCTCGAGCACCTGGGCGTCGGCCGCATAGCCGAGGATCCACTGCTTGAGCTCTGGGGTGATGGCGCAGCGCAACACCACCTCCACCGAGCCGTCGGGGCGATCCAGGAAGCCCTGGGAGCGGTGCCAGCGGCGCTCACGGATGAACTCGGCCACATCGGGGCTGAAGCGCACCACGACGGTCTGCGGGTTGCCCACCGTGATGCCGAAGGCGGCGGCCACGAACTTCTGGGGATTCCACTCGGGGGGGCGGTTGAATTTCTCCTTGCGGCGACGGACGAAGCTCTGGAAACGCTCCACCGCGAAGGTCTTGACCCGACCCTCTTCCACGTCCTGGGCGAAGAGGTAGAGCCCCTGCCGGTAGGTGGCCAGGGTGAGGGGTTCCAGCAGGTAGCCGCGGGGCTGGCCGCGGGCGGGGCGATAGGTGGCGTCGGCGGGATTGGTGTAGAGCAGGGCCGAGAGGATCTCGTCCACCACGTCCGCCAGATCGCGGTAGTCCTTGGCGTGTTCGGGCACGGCGAGGAAGGTGTTGTCGAACTGATCCACCACGTCGGCGTTGCCGCGGCTGATGGTGGGCTGCAGCCGGTCCAGGGCCTGGTTCATGTCATCGGCGAAGCCGGTGCCCTCCAGGAAGGTGAACAGGGTGCGCCCGAAGCGCAGGGAGATCATCTCTCCCAGGTTCAGCTGCACGCCGGTGCGCCGGTAGGCGGGATCCAGGAAGATGATGCGCTCGTCGCCGCGACCATCTTCCAGGATGGGCAGCCCCAGGTCGCGCAGATCGCACACGTAGCGCCGCAAGGAGCGAGGATCGACGCCCAGCTGGGCCTCGATGTCGCGCACACGGATGCCGCCCCGACGCTGCATCCATTCCACCAGGCGGACCATCTTCTGGCCCTTGTTCAGCTCGACCACATCCGACAACGGCATCCTTTATCCATCCTTTTTTTTTCGATGCGGACAGTTTCTGGCTCAGTCGAGGAGCATCATATCTGTGTGCCGGGCGCGCGCCAGCCGTCACCGCCCCCACCGGAAGGTTCTGAAGACTCTCTCCGTGGCCTTCCACCCCTCCCGACGGCTGGCGCGTCGCCATCGGTTCCAACCTCCGGAACCCAGGCACCCCCACCCAGGGGCAGAAGCTGGGAGGCAAGCATGAACGCTCTCACCATCGACCTGATCGCCACCCTCCTCGCCTCCTGCGGAGTGCTCGCCTGCGGCGCTTTCGCCGTGTGGATCCTGCCCTGGCGCGCCCGCGACTGGCAGCCCCAGGCCCGCTCCGCCCGCCGCAGGTTCGAGCCCCGCATCATGCGCGACCTGGTCACCATGCCCTAGGAGCCCTCGGGAGAGAGGCGGGGGGCCGGCCGCCGGGGGGTGGGGGGGGGCGCGCCCCGCGGGGGGGGTGGGGGGGGGGGGGGGGGG